>CALCCE010000198.1 GCA_937899835.1 uncultured Flavobacteriales bacterium
CAGCGCACGATTCGGTGCGCCAATTAATCCTGCTTCCCGACCCTGATTTGGCGGCTCTGCCACTCGACCTTTGCTTGATGCAGCCAGCAGCAAAAGGTAGCTCCTTTCAAGACCTGCCTTATTTGTTGCGGCATTACACCGTTTCTTTTCACTACTCGGCCAGCTTGAGAGCTTCCATGCACCAACAGACTTACTCCAATACCTCTTTGCAACAGATGCTCTTTGTAGGTCCCGAATTTGACCAAAGCGGAGCCTTCACCCAAAAAGAAGTTCAGCAATTGAGCGCTGAGGTAAGCGCTAGCGAATTGCCGGGAAGTGAGGTAGAGTTGACCGCAGCAAGCCACTATTTTGGTGGTGAATTTTTGTTGGGGCAAGCGGCCACACCCAACGCCGTGAAATCGTTAATTCGCCCCGGAAGTCTGCTCCATTTTTCGAGCCACGCCAAAGCCAATTTCGAAACCCCTTTGCAATCGTATTTATCGCTAGCAAAGACAGAGAGTACTGCTCCACCAGAAAAATTATCCGCCAAAGACATTCACGGCCTGTCGCTTCCCGCCAGATTAGTGGTGCTAAGCGCTTGTGAAACTGGCATTGGCCAAGGCGACCCCGGAGAGGGCACTTTGAGTTTGGGCCGCGCCTTTTTGTACGCTGGAAGTCAAAGCGTGATCATGCAATTATGGTCCGTGGATGACCGCCAAAGTGCTCAACTGATTGCGCGGTTTTACGAGTACCTTGCCAACGGAAAATCGGTTCCCAAGGCTTTGCAGGAAGCTAAATTACAAGCCCTATCTACTGCTGATCCACTCACCGCTCATCCCTATTTCTGGGGCAGCGGAATGGCCATTGGCACCAGCACGCTTCCAACCCCTACTTCAGTTGCCTGGCCATGGTGGTTGCTGCTGCTTGTTCCACTGATCGCCTGGTGTTGGAAACGATTCGACTAAGCGTAAAGGCTTTGCCACCCATTGGCTCTTTTTGAGCCACTTTGTATCCACTTGATCAGAAAGATACATTTGTACTGTACCTTACCATTGCCATCGCTGGCCATTTCTACCTTGCAACTTATGCTACAAGCACTACATCAAGCTAGTCAATACCTCGCTGCCGCTGGAATTTCATTGCTTCCCAACGAATCCGACGACAGCCATACCAATTTGGGGTGGTCCATTGAAACTGCCTCCCTCACTTCCCGGCCGCTTTCTACTGCAGGAGATTGCCTGGCTCTCAACCTCAAGGCCTTTGCTTTGGAATGGTGGCGTCAAGGTCAGCTCGTTGCCCATTTTCCGCTTACCGGCAAAAACCATCCCGAAACCTTGAACTGGCTGATACAAAAAAGTCGGGAGGCGCAGCTGGAAAAAGAATATGCTTTTGAACTTCATTATGAGCTGCCCTACCCTGAAATGACAGCCGAAACCCTGCATCCTGCTCAAGAAGATCGTTACTCATCAGAGTCGGTTATTCAAGGGTTTACCAGAGCAAAGGAATGCCTGCAACAACTTCTCGATCGGGAAAGCCTATCATCGGAACTGCGTGTTTGGCCGCATCATTTTGACTTAGGTGCTTTTGCAACCGTTATTCCCGAAAAGCAAGTAGCCGTAGGAATAGGCTATGCCATGCCCGACAGCATGATCGATGAGCACTATTTTTATATGAGCGCCTGGCAGGCAAATAAAGCCATCTCCACCATGGGTTTCCCAAAATTATCGGCTGGATTTTGGTGCGATAATCCTTTTTCAGGAGCAATTCTGAGGGCATCTGGACAAAACCCAGATTCTGTAGAAGCATTTCTTGCGGAAGCCATTCATCGTTTTAAGGAAGCCATGGCGTGAAATTTTCGTAAGACTATTGTACCCAAATCGGCATAAAATCCTTTAACAACGGGGGTTTTGAGAAGCTTTTGGTATCTTCGGTCAGTAAACCCCAATTAGAATGAATCTACAATCATCCTATTTCACTTTAGAGCGAATTGGCATCAGTCACCGGCTGAGCACTCGCATGGCAGTTAACTGGTGGGAGGTGGTGGCTTTCCCCTTGGTTTTTTTCATTGTCTTGAACCTCATGACCAAGATGAGCCTTTCCGGAGCCACCCTCATTTCGGTACTCGCCTCCGCAGGCTATACCTTTTTTCGATTTGCTTCCTGGTTTTATTACACCGAGTTTTCCATCGATATGCTTAGCGGTCGGTTTACCCGTACCTTGATGTCCGGCAACACGGTGGAGGCCCGCGAGATCATTACCGAAAGGTTCGATCCCAATTGCCTGGAATACGTGGAACTGCACCACGGTGGACAAACCACCTACCTGTTGCAATACCACGGAGAAAAAACCCACGATTTGTTGGTGGTGCGCACCGAGGAAGACAAAGAGCTGATCGACCAATACTGGTTGGATGCTTACGGAAATCTTTCGTTGGCCTAAAAAAATCGAGGAGCTGACCTTTAGTTGGTGCAACTCCCCGATGCACATTTTTCCTTTATTCTTTTAAGAACCGAACCTGTTGTCGGTTTTCGCTACTTTGAATGACAAACCGCCTAATCAGCGGGCAGTTGTGGCACATAGCGCTCTTCCAATGGAGGAAAGTCCTTTTCCAGGATCGGAACAAAATTGGAGTCTAAAGTGGGTGTAATCCAGGGCTCAAAAGCCATTCGAACCCCCTCCTGCAACACCGGCTGCCATTGCGGAGGATACTGATGAATGTAGCTCAACAATTTATCACTTTTCTCAGGGCGAGGAGCTCCGGTAGCTTCTAAAATGGCTGAACTGGTGCCCCATCCCATACCTTTCACAATGTCGGGTTGTTGGCTTTCGGGAGCTTCATCAAGGATTTGCATCAGCGTTTCAGGTTCGTGACCAAATTTTTGCGCCAACACCCACCCGATGGCCGGATCGAAGGTAGCGGTAGGCTTATCCGCTTTTACTACCGTGATGAACGTACCCAAAATGCCAAAACCAATCCAGGCTACTGCAATCCTTGGTCCCCATTTGGGCCAACTCCACCAACCCACGATGGCCAACACTACAAACAGCGGCAACACAAAGGTGAGGTGACGGTAAGACACGTAAATGAAGGAGTCACCCGATTCCGTAAAAAATGGGCTTAGGGCATAGAGCAGCAGAAAGACTAACACCATGGTAACTCCCGCTCCCACACCAGCCGTTTTGGACAAAAACCTTCGGGAAACGATGAAGAAGCCGATCAACCCTGGAATTAGCCAAATTTTGCGCACCCATCCGGCACCAAGGCCAAATAAGTCCGGCATGTAGCTACTACCGGGCAATGCATGGTAAATGAGTTTCCAAAAGCGGTGGTACCACACTTCATGATTGGTCCACAAAAACCAGCCTTGACCACGAATGCCGCCCTCCTGAAAGGCTTGAAGTTCAAATCCCGGATCGAGCAGCGTCCGCAGGAGTAAGTGCGGCAAAATGGCAATTCCTAAGGCCAGTCCATACCCTACTACTACCTTCCATTTAGCCTCCAGTAAACGCCACTGTAAAACCAGCCACACCAAAAAGGCAGGTACCAGAATAACGTTGTCATAGCTCATGCTAAGTGCCAAACCGGTCACCAAACCAGCTCCAACGGGAACCGGAATTTTCCAGTACTGCACTTTTAGGCTCAAAAGAAAAATCAACGGCCAAAAGGCGGACAAAGCATGCAAGCCAAAGTTAACCGTAGCCCAAGGCAACAAAGTGGGAATGGCGATGGCCGACCAAAGCACAAAAGCCAGGGCTACGGAATTTCCAAATAGGCGTTTGACCGCTACCAATTGTAGGGTACGGCTAAAGAAATCTACCACCAAAGCCACCAGGGATAGGGCGGGCAAAGTGCCGCTCAAAGGCTTAAACAAAAGGGCTAATAATGAAATGAGAAAGCTACCTCCTTCGTGGGGATAGTGAATCAAGGTAGCGTAACGCAAATCTCCGGTTCGACTGAGGTAATCCAAGGTCAACTGCCACGCTTGCTGGTCGGGTGCTGAGAGCCAGCCTTGAAAGGCAAGCCCGTAATACCAACGCACGAGGGTTCCCAACACTACAATGCCAACTAGGACGGGCCATTGGGTCAACCATTTGGTATTTCGAAAATTGGCGGGTAGCGACACAGCTTCGGGGTAGAAGATTGCAAGCAAATTCCAACCGGGACTTGCCCTTCAGGCCACCGAATATACGGCATATAAGCAAAGAAGGCGGCTACATCCAGTAGGCGCCTTTTAAAAGCATGCAATTGGTGTTGTAACGCCTAATCAAAAATCCACAATGATTCCGATGGTCGGCAGTACCGTACCCGAGGTATTTTCTATCCGGGTCATTTGGTAACGGGTCGGATCGTTAGGGTCAATCAGCGGGTTACCCGCCTCATCGGTAGCTACGTTCAAAAAGTCTTGTTCTTCCGACTGAAAGTTGGTGAGGTTTTGAATGTCTACATAAAGGTTGAGCGACCACTTTTTAAGGTACCAGGTTTTATCCACCCGAACATCTAGCTGCGTAAAAGCATCAAAGCGCTCCGAATTCAAGCGATTGAAGTCTAAAATACCTTGGCCGCGAACGTCCCAATTTTCCCTTAGGGAAGAGGCTTCTTCATCAAAAGGCGTGTAGGGCAATCCACCTACATAGCGCCATTTCACTCCAATTTCCCAGTTGCGTTTCATCTTTTTTCCTGCGGTGAGGGTGAGGATGTGTCGGCTGTCCCAGGCCGAAGGAGCATAGGTATCGGTTTCAGGATCGAGAAATTCTGAGCGCACCCAGGTGTAAGCGGCAATTCCGAAGATGCCGTTTCGGGCCCGGCGTTGGGTCAACATCTCCACCCCATAGGCGCGGCCTTCTCCAATCGAAGTGGTTGGCTCGTTGCCCACCACGCCGAAATCGGCACCAAGGTTGGCCAACGAAAGGGAATCGCGCAATGAGAAGGGATAATTGGTGTAGGTTTTATAGAAACCTTCGATGGTTATTTTGGAGTAGTTGTCTGGATTGTACTGAAAACCGCCTACCAGGTGATCGCTTTCGATAAAACTGGTGCGCGGCTGATTGACCAACACCCCGGCATTGTCTCTAAAACCCAGCACCGGATAAGCCGGCAACTGGTAGTAGCGGCCGGTGTTGAAGTTGAAACTAAAGCGTTCCGTAATGGCATAAGAGGCAGAAATACGAGGAGAAAACTGATTCAGCGGATTTTCCATATCCGAATTGTAATCGTTGCCATCCATGCGGAAGCCGGCCGATAGAATCAAACGGGCATTGAGCAGCGTTTTTGAAGCTTGTGCAAAAACACCGTATTTCACAATGGTCAAATCGCTGTTGTAATCAATCAACTGTACTCCGTTAGGCGTACCAATGCGGTTGAAGGTTCGGTTGCTGTAAACTGCATTTTCCAGGTTGACTCCACCTTTGATTTTCCATCCGTTGAGGCGGGTCGTATTTTCAAAACGAAACTTGTTTTCGGTTTCTACCGATTCGTAATCCAAGATCAGGTTATCGCTGCTCGAATCATCGTTTTCTGCATACTTTTCGGCGGTGTTGTTCAGGGTATTTCGGCTCAGTACAAAAGTTTGAAAGCTGTTTTTCCCATAGTGTTTGTACACTCCGCCGATGGTATAATTCCACTGCTCGTTGACTGGTAAGTTCCCGAGCAAATACTCATTGCGCTCTATGGTTTCTTCGTCATCAATGCGATCGTTCACCTCCAGGTTGAGCCGAAACTGATCGATGGCTCCCAAGCCCACAAAATAAATCTCGTTTTTAGGGTTGAATTTGTGTTTCACCTTAAACTGTGCATCGTTGTAGGTAGGCAAAAAAGGCAGGCCAAGAATGGAAAAGAGACCTTGTAAATACGACCGACGAGCAGAAGCGACAAAAGTAGTTTTCTCTCCAATCGGCCCGTCGAGGGCCAGGGCAAGGTCGGAAGAACCGACCGTTCCGCGAAAGTTGAGCTTGTCTTTGTTGCCATCAATCTGCTTGAATTCCAGCACCGAACTCAAGGCATTTCCCCGGTTGGCCGGAAAAGCTCCGGTGTAGAGGTTGACCTCACGCACCAGGTTCACATTGAGCATGCCTACCGGACCTCCTGAAGAGCCTTGCGTTTGAAAGTGATTGATCACCGGAGTCTCAATGTCATCCAAATAAAAGCGGTTTTCGTTGGGTGCTCCACCTCTAATGATAATGTCGTTTCGAAAACTCGGTGTTGAAGCCACACCCGGCAGCGATTGAATTACACGGGAAATGTCGCGGTTGGCTCCTGGGTTGCGCTCAATTTCTTCCACTCCAAGGGTTTGCAGCGATACGGGACTTTCCTCGGTTTTTACAAAGGGAGAGGCCTTGATTTCTACCTCTTCCAGTTGGGTACTGGTGGGCGTCAATCCAATCTCTACGAAGGGCGTTTTCGAAGTGGTCACGTACACATCTTCTGAAAGTTGGCGGTTGTAGCCCACCACTGAAACTTCCACTTTAACGTATCCTACCGGTACGTCTTTGATTTCAAAATTGCCGTCGATGTCGGTTGAAGTTCCAATGGTGGTGCCTTGAATGATGACGTTGGCGAAAGGAACGGATTCCTGGCTGGTAGCATCCACTACCTTTCCCCGTACCGATCCGGTTTGGGCTCCGGCAACTACCGTAGCCAGAAGAAAACAGAGGGTCCAGATAAACTTCATGATCGTTTGAATTTGGAGCAAACTCGCTTTTATTTACTACAATTTTGTATAAAAAACCATTTAAAAACTCCAATTAAGTAGTTTAGTAACGTGAAAGAGCAACTATTGTTTATGCGGGAAGTGTTGGATGCTGCCGGGCAGTATTTGGAAGCCGAAGGAAAACCAAGCCTTCAGGATTTTGCACATTGGATAACGGCTCAGCATCCGCCAGCGGTTTCAGCTGAGGCCTATACCACCCAATCGGTGGAATCGGAAAACTTCATGTTTGTAGCGCGACTCAACCGTTTCGCCAAAATTTACAGCAAGCTGGCGTTCTCCCATTCTGCCATTCGAACCGTGGAGGAATTCTCCATTTTGGTAAGGCTTTGGGGAGACGGACCTTGCCCTAAGTCAATCATTATCCACGAGCTAATTATAGAGTTTAGCGTGGGCGCAGAAATCATCCGACGGCTAGTCCGACAAGATTTTGTGACTGAACAACAGAGCACAGAGGATAAACGCCAGAAAATCATTTCCATCTCCGAAAACGGGCAAAAAGAACTTTTCAAAGTACTCGCAGAAGTGCGCAAGGTGTCGCACGTTGTGAACGGCAGGCTCTCTCAAGAAGAAAAGGAAAGTTTGCATTTTCTGTTGCGCAAATTGCACGATTTTCACCAGGATCAGCGCGGAGATTTACCGGATAATCTGGACGTGATTTTAGAGCGGAGTGCCATTCCTATGGAACCAATGACCTTTCATCCAAAAGGTGACTCCTCGGCCTAAACAATCCGAGATCGTTATTTTTGTGGTATGCTTCTGCGAATACTGCTTTTTTTGTTCCTTCAAATTGGCTTTGGAATAAGCTATGTCAATGCCAAAGCGATATTGTACTCTGTTTCAGATCTGGTGGCCAGCATGGAGAAGCTGTACGAATTAGAGGTGGTTCAATACACTGATTCTTTTCTAATTGGGCAGCGCCTCACAACGGGGGAAGAAGTAAGGCTGAACGCCCTATCGCGCAAATGGAACCAAGGGCTCAACGAACAACTACCGCCCGATCATCCGGCACGCAAAAGCTGGGAAGGAAAGTGGCCTGAAGTAGGCGAAAAAGTGTGGGTCATGCAGAGTCAATATTCGGTTTTCCTGTTTGCACGGAAATACGAAGGTGGTTGGCGCTTCTGGGACCCCAGAAGTATTCCCTTTGCCAATACTGTATTTCAATTGCCGAACCATCCACATTACAAACCAACGGCAATTTGCATGGAAGAGTCCCTCTATCAAGACAATGACTATTTCACTTGTCACGATGGCTTTTTGCTCCATATCGATGAATTTACCCGGCTAAAAAATGCTTGTGCCGCCCTACCCTAACGCTAATGGCCCTTCCCACCTATACCGTTAACCTGGACCTGCCGCCCGAAGAACGGTGGCTTTTTCTCAAAGACGCCCGGGAAACCATCAACGAGTTGCTGGAAATGTACCTCCGTGATCTGGTGGACAATGAACTCTTGCAACAAGGCATTGCGCAGTATCGATCGAGTTTGGTGGCTCCCGACTATTTGAAAGAATTGGAAGGCCTTTCCCATTGCTGTGACTTTACTGCCGAACAGCTTTTGATGGCCAACCTGTATTACGACCTGCTCAAATTTTATTGGGGATGCACCGCTTTTTCCGTGCACAATGGCGAGCAAATGTTGCATGCCCGCAACCTCGACTGGTTTACCGAAAACAATGCTTTGAGCCTTCACAGTTGCATATTTTTATTTCAACGCCAGGGAGAAACGGTATTCAAAACGGTCGGTTGGCCGGGGTTTATCGGCGTATTGTCGGGCAATCGGCCAGGGGCGTTTACCATCACCCTCAATGCGGTTTCGAGCAATGAACCACCGGAAATCAATCCGCCGGTGAGCTTTTTGCTGCGCGATGTGCTGGATCAGGAAAGTCATTTTGAGGGCGCCCGCCAATGCCTGGCCAATGCCCCCATTGCCTGCGACTGTTTGTTGCTGCTCTCGGGCACCGAAGCCCATGAAAAAGTAGTGATCGAGCGCACTCCTTCTCGCCATGCCATACGCGAAAGCCAGGAAGCTTTCATTGTTGTGACCAATGACTATAAGGTGTTGGAATACCGCCGATCGGAAGAAGAGTTGCTGGCCTCCACTTCCTGCCAGCGGTTTGATCAGGCTTGCCTGCGCTTGTTTGATGGGCTGCCGAAAACGCTGGAAGACTGTGTGACCATTTTGCAGGATGCTGCCATTCAAATGGAAATTACCGTGCAACAAATGGCTTTCGAAAATGCCAGCGGACGGCATTTAGCCCTTAAAACCTATCTCGATAACGATGCATCCTTTTCGAGCCTTCATTGAACAATACCACCCGATTTCCGATGAGGTGTGGCAAGAAGCCGAATCGTACCTGGAACGCATGGAAGCAACTCCCGGTACCTTGCTGGTAAAGGAAGGTAAAACCTGCAAGCACCTGTTTTTTCTGGAACAAGGCTTGCTCCGCTTTTTTGTGTGGCGCAAGGGCGTAGATGTCACCAAATTTTTCACCGTGGCGCCTTATTCTTTTACCTCGTTGCAGAGCTTTTCTAACCAGGAGCCTGCACTCGAAAATGTGGACGCACTTGAGGACAGTGTAATCTGGCGCATGAAGCGGGAAGATGCTTATCGGCTGTTGGAACGCCCCGAATGGGCCGTATTTGTGCGCGAACTAACGCAACAGGTGCAAGGCTACACGGAGAACATTCTGGAAGCCCTTCAAAACCAAACCGCAGAAGAACGGTACCGCAACCTCTTGGAAAATCAAGGTGATCTGTTGCAACGCGTTCCACTAAAGTACCTCGCCTCTTACCTGGGCATCACACCACAATCACTCAGTAGGATCCGCAAAAAGGTGGTACTCGACCGTTGAAGTTACCCTAAGGTAATTGCCAGCACTTTTTCGCTCGGGAGTTTTGTAATTCAATTACAAAACTTCATTGTCATGTTACGATTTCTCACCTTTAGTCTATCCCTTTTGAGTCTTTCAACCGGAGCACAAAACCCTTCTAAAACGCCTTCTAAAAAGCACTTTTGGCACAGTATGGAAACTACTGCTACGCCAGCTGCCGTATGGAAAGTGTGGACCCAAGTAGACAATTGGCATACCTGGGACACCGGCCTGCGATCTGCCACCTTGAAGAGCGACAGCTTTGGCTTAGGCACCCGAGGAGTTATTACCTCTTTGGAAGGTCGAAAATCTAAGTTCAAAGTGGTAGACTACCAGGAGGGCCAGTCGTATACGTTCAAAACGGCCTTGCCTTTGGGCGGACTATACGTAAAACGATCTTGGAAAGAAGAAAACGGAAAAACGGTATTTACCCACGAAGTGTGGTTCAGTGGCCTCACCGGCGGATTATTTGCCAAGTTGCTGGGCAATGATTTTCGTGAAATGCTTCCTGGCGTGTTGGAAAAGGTGAAGGAACAGGCGGAGGCGATGCCTTGAGACGTTTTTTTGGTATAATAAAAGCTTTCACTTCCCGATAATCACTTTAAATCGATTTCCGAAACCTTCAACACCCAAAGATCCTTTTCTTGATTGCCAAAACGCTTGGTTTCCCGGAAAATCTGCAGTCCAATCCTGTGTTTGATGCCTTGATCGGATGGTGCTATTTCAAGCGTTCCCCGATATTCGCCGGTCTCCGTCAGTTGAAAAGCGGAGACTTCGCCCAACTGGGGTTGTGTTTCAGCATTTTCCCGGAGATAGGGCTGCAGCCAACCCAAAGCCGTGGTATCTACTTGAAGTTGATCTTTATCCCAGGAAATCAGTGCCGGGTCGGTCATTAAATCCTGGGCCAATTCAAGGGCCTGCGCCCGAAAAGCCCTCTCTTGATTGGGATCGGCGGCAAGCTTCAGGTAGCTCCAAAAGTCCATTACCTTTTGCCGCGCCAACCACTCCATGGCTTGTAGTTGATCTGCACTCAACGAGTCGCCATCAATTCCAATTTCCAATGGAGCTAAAGGAGCCGGAGCCGCTTTCATCATCTGTTCCTGATTCTCAGCACCCGCACAAGCGACAAGCTTCAAGATCAACACAGCAAAAAGCCAAAGTTTCCAATGCTTCATGGTTGCTCCTCCCGCACTCGAAAGCGCATTTTTATGATTTGACTGCCGCGGTAGAGCGTTTCGATCACCTCGATATTTTTTAAGCTGGGGATGGGCATGGTGAGTTTGTTGATGAACTCCTCTTTATTATGAAGGTCCAGTGCCAGTCGACCTCCAATCCCTACTTGGTAAATTTCTGCATCGGGGGCAAACATTTGATCCAATTGTAGCCTACGCCGTTCCCAGCCTTGCCGGTCGGCGGTAGAAAACAGGTGAATCATCAAGGCGTAATCATTGGTGCGCAGCGCTACTTGCTCCGAACCAGCCCCTGAAACAACCCGGGTAATGGTATCGGTGCGGTAATATGCTCCCCGAACGATAAACCGCAGTTGGCCATTGGGACTCGGAATTTGCAAACATCCATTGCTATCGGTTTGCAGGCGTTGAGGACTTTCACCCTCCCTCCAAATCTCAATCTCCAAGGGTTGATTGGTGATGGCCATTTCCCGATCCGCATCGATGAAGCAAAAGGTGTACGCTTCTTGTCCGGGAATCAACCACCACAAACCTCCCAAAACCAAAGCTACTGCCACCAAGATCGTTAAGTACCTTTTATTCGAACTTGTTGGTTTCGCTGTTGGCGTTTTAGGTGGAGTAGGTAAGGCATTTTTCTGCTTAAAAGCCGCCCAATTCTCACAACCGATGTAGGCACTCAAGAGGTTGAGCATATCGATGCGGGGAAGCTTTTCTGACTCCGATTTCATGTGGGTATAGAACCATTTTTCACTGATTCGTCCCCGGGTTGTTTGAAACAAGTCTTCTTGAAAATCGACAATGTCTTGCCCCTTCCATTGGCGAATGTCAACACTACTCGCCGTGTGGTTTTGGAGGAAGGTAGCGGCTACCTGGTCCTTTAACAGCTGAAAATATGCGGAATCTGAAGTTGGCATAAAAGTGGGCTCAAGAAGCCTGAGGAGCAAATTACAACTTGTAAAACATTTTACAAACGCCTTACAAGCATTCTACCAAGGCTTCGGGGAAAGCTCCGGTAGCTTCGACTCATCGAAACCAAAATCAATACAACGATGAAACGAATTCTTTTTCCCATCCTAACGTTTGGAATCATTGCCTTTTGGGGATGCTCCGCAGCACCCGAAAGTGAAATAGTCCCCCTTTACGCAACACCCAATTCTGAAAGCCAGCTGAGTGCAAAAGTTACTACCAAAGAAGATTTGCTCTCCTCTTCTGCATCCCAAACGGATCAGGACACTTCTTATCTAATGACCCGTACTGCCAACCTGCGCTTCCGTGTGGCCGATGTGGCTCAGGCCACCTACGAGTTGGAGCGCATGGTAAGCCAACATGGCGGACGGGTATCCTACACCCATTTGCAAAGTCAAAACCTGGGCCAACACGAAATCCAGGTGCACCCCGATAGTATTTTAGAAATTCACCGCTTTCGGGTCTCCAACCAGGTAGTAATTCGCATTCCCGACCATCAATTGGATGGGCTACTACGTTCGATCGTTCCAATGGTCGATTTTCTGGACTATCGCACATTATCTGCCGAGGACAAACAACTGGAATACCTTGCCAACCAGTGGGCCCAAAAGCGGGCCATCGAAGCTAAAAAGTCGCTGGAAAATGACCCTACCGTTCAAGGCGAGAACCAGCAGGAGGCCCAGCAATTTCAGCGCAAGCTATCGGCCTTGAACCAAAAAGCAGACCGGGCGGCTTTGGCCAACCGAGTCATCGAGCGCGATGCAGTGCTTTCTACCTTCACCTTGCAGTTGTATCAACGGGATGCCAGCTGTGAAACGCTACTGTATGCCCCTGCGCCTCCCGCAGTTTACCAACAGAGCAAGCTCTCTGAAATTGGCAATCGTTTGCAAACCGGTTGGGAAGTATTGGAAGCCTTTCTTCTGTTTGTGGTCCAAAGTTGGAGCCTCATCTTAATGGCGATCGTGCTCTGGATATTGGTTCGTCGATGGAAAGCCATTCGAGGACAGAAAACCTGGACTAAAGCGACTAAAAATCAATGAGCTTACTCAACACCCCGGTAAGCAATGGAGCCAGAATAGACAAGATCACCTTGGCCGAATCCAGCGTAGAACCTTTCAATAAAAAGAGGTTTTCCATTTCGGCCAAGGGCTCCAACGCCAACGTAGCCGGTTCCTCTTCCGCAACATGAAGGGATTTTTCCAGACGTTGCTCGTAGTGGTCTACAATCCATTCGCCCTTTCTTTTCAATTGAATGTATATCGGCACGTAGGCCATCCCCAAAAACAAGGTGAAGACCATGCCATACAAATACACGAACTCAATTGGAAATAATATTTCCTGGCGGTTGAAAGCTTGTAAAAACATCTCACGGCCAAACGCCGTGGTGATGGTAGAACCAGAAATGAGGATGGCCAGCACAAACAGGTAAAAGTTGAGCGATTTCACCAACAACCTGAATTGATCAGCCTTTTTGCGAATGTCGTTGACATCCCGCAAATGCTCCAGCGCAAAGTTGACCTGAAACATCCCGGTTAAAGCCATGAGCGGAGCAATAGCAGTGAGTCCGATCATGGTCATTACCGTAAATTCCGGATCATTCAAAAGCACTTGAAACTGGCTGGCGATGCGCAAAAAAGACATATAATAAGCTTCTGAGGGAAGCACCAGGGCCCAACTCCCACCAGAGATGAGGACCGCTAACACCAAAAAAACAATGGCCAAAAATCCTGAAAACCAAACTTGTCCGAGGCGCAATTTCGCATTCAATCGCACCTTTCGGTTACCGAAAAGTAAAGGCAACACAAATCCGAAGGAAACCCCCAACAAGCAGGAAAAGATGAACATCCAAACCAAAAACTGGGTGTGGTAATGAAAAAACAGGTCTTCGCGCTTTTTCAACCTCACCGCAGACTCATATGGAAGGGGCGGCTTCAATTCCTTTTGAGGTTCTAAATAAATACGGTCTACCACGGTGCCATAGTCATCTTCAACAATGACCGTATTCTTTTTCATCAGCTCCGTTTTTACCCCTGTAGAAAAGATGGTGAAGGCCAGCAGCAGACCAAACATGATCATGCCCATTACGGCCAAGGGCTGGAAGGCCCGAATATTAGAATCGGATAACAAGGGTTAACAGATTAATGGATTTCTAAAATAGGAAATCACCTGCAAAAGCAGGCGGTTTCGTTTCGGCTTGCCGCTTTTTGCTATCTTCCAACTTCTCTTACCTCTACATCCTACAACACTCCCGGTATGAAACACCTGGTTCCCTTGTGCACCTTGCTTTTCCTCAGCTTTTCCCTTTTGGCGCAATACGAAAAGGTCTACCAGATTCCACTGCCCGAAAAATTCGATGGACTTTCTCAAGAAGTTACCATCAAAAGTTCGCCCAATCCCAACTTACCTGCTTTCGTAGAAGGACAAACCGACCTACTCATTTGGAAACACAGTACCACCATTACCGCTACAGCAGACATGAAGGTGGTGGAGGCCGGAGCTTACCTGCTGAATTATGGAACTTGGAAACTCCGTGTGGCTTTTAAGCCCAAAGAAATCAAGGAGAAGTTTCGGTGCTCCTCACTTCAACTGAAGGCTGGCGAAAGCATTACGTTTCCTGACAATGATCGCTATGGCTCTTTCACCGAAACCGGTTGGAACTTTTGGTACGTCATTGCAGAAAACGCTGATGGAAAAAAGATTTTCGGTTACGAAATTCTCGAAACTACCGGCAAAATGAGCGATGGCACTCAGGTGTTGCCCTTGCTCACCTCCAAAAGTCAACTCAACTGGACGGGCAAAGCGGGCGATTCGGACTACTCCCTTTCCGGAACCTTGCGGGCTTCCTCCGGCAAACTTCAAATTCAAGAGGGGCAACTGCGTGGAGGGGCGTTGGAAGTGAACATGGAAAGCTTGCAACACGAGAACAACAGTGTGGCCAAGCACCTGAAGGATGATGACTTTTTTGCCGTAAAAAGCCATCCCAAGGCCAGTTTTACAATCCAATCGGTAGAAGCTTTAGAAGCGGGCAAATACCGCATTACCGGTGAAATGACTATGAAAGGCATCACGCAAACGGAGTCGTTTGAGGTGCAACTAACGGAAGGTGAAAAACAGTATCAACTTAACGGAACCTTGATTTTGGACCGTACTAAATATGACGTACTCTACGGGTCGACCAAAGCCCCTGGAAGTGGATATTCCATTGCAGACGAATTTAGCCTGGAAGTGGTGTTGGTGTTTCGAAAAGACTACCCGGGATCAAAATCTTGGAATTCGGTGGAAAAACGATAAAGCAGAAAATCCCAGCGAATCGCCGTATAAAGGTTGCTAATAATAAACGGTCCAAAAGGCATCGGATAGTCTCACTTATTTTGGTCGCAGACCGATAAAAAAGGAAACATGCCTTCAAGAACCCTGCTCTCACAGCGCCATCCGTGGCTGTATGCTGTTTCCGTTTGGGAAAAGCAATTCCGAAGAAAACTCTCCTGGCAGTATGACGGGAAAAGCTACACGCAATTTCGATCTGCAGAAAAGCTTCCTTTTCGAGTAAAAAAGCACCAGTCGAAGTTAATCCGCAAGTTGGGCGATTCGGACATGCAGTTACAACGCAACAAGGTGGAGAACCTGAAAATTGTCGTGGAATTGGTCAACGGAATCATCATTCGTCCGGGAGATACCTTTTCGTTTTGCAAAACGGTAGGCCGTCCCACCACAAAAAGGGGCTTTAAACATGGTATGGAGCTTTCTTTGGGCAAAGCTCGGCCTGGTATTGGCGGAGGAATCTGCCAGAGCTCCAACCTGCTTCATTGGCTAGCGCTCCATAGTCCGCTGACTGTTTCGGAAAGGCACCACCACAGTTTTGACCCCTTTCCAGACGATGGCCGGGTGCTGCCCTATGCAAGCGGAGCAACCGTGTTCTACAACTACCGTGATTTCCAATTGACCAACCACACCACTTGGACCTTCCAAATCAACCTTTGGCTCACCGATAAATTGTTGGAAGGAGAAATTCGAGTGGATCAGGAGTTGGACTTTGCCTACCACGTTTTTGAGCGCAACCACCGCTTTGTTTGCGAAGAAAACCAATGGTTTCGGTGCAACGAGCTTTGGCGAAAAAAGATTGCCAAGTTCCGTGGAGGTGCCTTAATAGAAGAAGAGCACCTTTACTCCAACAAAGGCAAGGTAATGTACAGCAGGTCAGCTTTTTGAGCCATCAGGGACCGCTTTCAGCAAATTCAATTATAATTTTTTTCGCCAACTGCCAACTTATACAGGTTTCGTTGCGTCTATGTTATCGTACGGCGAAAGCCAAAATTGATACGATGAACCAAACCACCCCAATAACGCAATATTTATTGCTCCCCAACCGGGAATGCTGGAACAACAGTATTTCCGAGCACTCGTAACAGGAACCGAACACCTGGCCCGACCTAAAGCCTGTTTCGTTCCTGCGAAGACAGGCTTTTTTTATCACGCTACATTTTCAACATGATCTTATCACAACAACCAATAACCCTTAGCTACGCTATCCTTCAGCGAAGCGTTCCCTGGGTGAATTGGCCTCCTGGCCATTTCGATAGCTTGTTTTCAAAAACATGCTAACCCGGGGTTCTTCAGAAGGCTCCGGGTTTTTTTATGCCTTTTTCAAACCTCAACACTTATTGGTCATGATGTACATTTTGATTTTTTTTCTCTTTCTGAAACTGTTTGTTTGGATCGCTCAGGTATTGGAGCAGCATTTCGTTCCTGCCTATCATCCTGGAATAAGGCCTGCGCCTGTTCCCGGTTTACCCCAAACTCCAGAAGCCTATTTAGAAGTGATTCGCCAAATGGCAGACGGAAAAGACCCTCCCGTTATAGCACAGGTTTCCTTTTTCTTAAATGTGAAATACTACCGGGAAGCCTCTTCCAATGAAGCACAGTGCAACGCGTTCACCAGCATCCTCATTCGTTTTTTGGAGCTGGGACAACTCGAGATGTTGTTACAAAACGGATACCTTCTCGGAATTTTTCAGCTGTCATTTTACCACCTGGAATTTGTGCGCCAGGTAGCAGAATTGCACCTGAAGTCACAAGCACCTGAAGCTCAATTCAACGCCTTATTGACGCATCTATTTGCGAAATACCCTGTTCCTCGGGTGATGGACAAAGCTTTCCTTCAATCCGAAAACAAAGTGCGGCAACGGTGGTACCTTGACATGGCCCAAGGAAAAAACTTGCGCAAATCGCAAGGTCTACCCTTGAAGCTCAGCAACCGTATGGTGGCTCATCTTGAAGACGTGCAGGAAGGTTTTGGAATTTTAAAAGCTTTCCGCTGGGCACAGGCCAGGGGCTTGGGCGCCAGTCCTGTTCTGGCTACACAGTTGGCAGAAGGTCCTTTGGGTTATAATCGCTTCCAAAACGAAGCCTTTTGGCTGGCTTTCTTAAAGTTCGTGGTGCAACAAGCCCCAAATGCGCAAGAGGTCAACACCATGGTGCAATACCTTGAAAGGGTGCGCCTTGCACGACCTGATTTTGGTTTTAAGGGCCGGTCGTGGGACCGGCTTTTAGAAGAAGCGAACCGATGGAAAGCCCTACATGGCTTGTCCGAAATCGGCGATTTGTGGTGGAGTAGCCTTGGGCTGCCCACTTACGAGCAACAGGACGAAGCAGGAACACAATGGTTCATTGTGGAACTGACCAATCAACAAGACCTGTTCTTTGAAGGACGCTCCATGCACCACTGTGTTTCGGAGTATGCAGAAAGTTGCCAAATGGGCGAGTCGGCTATTTTCTCTTTGAGAAGGCAGTCTCCGGGTTTGGAAACGCCAAAATCAATGGCTACGCTAGAGGTGGATCCTGGCAATAATAGCATTGTTGAAACTTCGGCCAAGGCCAACGAACCTTTGGACGATACGTGTAAAAAACACGTTAAAGCTTGGGCAAATCTTGCCCAACTTTCGGTTGCTCTTTAAAATAAAAAGGCTTTCGCTCGGTATTTCCCGGAGCGAAAGCCTTTTTCAATTCTATAAGATTGAGGAAGCGTATCATTGTTCGTGACCACCTTGTCCATGGGCATGG
The DNA here is from genome assembly GCA_937899835.1 of uncultured Flavobacteriales bacterium. Lineage (GTDB taxonomy): Bacteria > Bacteroidota > Bacteroidia > Flavobacteriales_G > Salibacteraceae > CALCCE01. The sequence continues at coordinate 17,771 of CALCCE010000198.1, forward strand.
CCGTGGTCTACCTCATCCTGAGTTGCATCGCGCACTTCGATCACTTTGCCCGAAAAGTCAAGTGTTTTATCAGCAAGCGGGTGGTTGAAATCCATCTTTACTTTGTCCAAACCAATGTGGACCACTTTTCCATTGACCACTTGTCCTTCTTGCGTTTGCATTGGCAAAACAGCACCCATTTGCAAAGCTTCAGAACGCTCACCATCTTGGATGAATAAATCAATGGGCAGTTCAAAGATGTTTGCATCAACACTGCGACCATAGCCTTGAGGAGGAGTGAGTGAGAATTTAAACTCATCACCAGCTTCCATTCCATTGATATTGGTTTCAAAGTCTGCCAGCAGAGCACCTGCACCATATAAAAATGAAAGCGGCTTTGACAGATCAGCCTGATCTACCATTTCCTCTTCAACAATTAGTTCGTAGGTAAGTGTAACCACTTTTCCTTTTTCAATCTTCATCTTTCGCTATTTCAAGGTGAACGATCTGGCGATGAATGCTTTATTGCCCACAGCCAAATCGGGCTACGAAGGTAAGTTTTCAGCAGAGATTTGCTGCCACAAACGCAACACAATTCCATGCAAAACAGCGTGTTAGTATTGCTCTGCTTTAAAAATCACGGCATTGAATAGAAGCACCAATTTTGAATGATTAGTTTTGCTTCGTGGACAGAGGTCATTCTGCGGCTTTATAGAAAGTAGTGAGATGGAAATTGACGTCTTTTTCAGAACGGCCGTTTCAGTAGATGTTGTGGTACTTACCTACCGCAACGATCAACTTCAGGTGTTGCTCAGCAACAAAATGGTAGCCCCGTTCGAAGGGTTCAAAGGTTTACCCGGAAAGCTTGTTTATCCCAACATAGACACTGACCAGTCGGTCAACAGCCTACTAAGTGGTATTACTGGACAGAAAGACCTTTATGTGCGGCAGTTGCGCGCCTTTACCGACATTGGTCGTCACCCCATGGGGCGGGTCATTACTATTGCCTACTACTGTTTGGTTTCCAGTGATTTATTTGAGCCTGCCCAAGATTACGAATGGTGTTCGGTAGAGGAAGTTCCTAACCTTGGTTTTGACCACAATAAAATTCTACAAGTTGGGCTCAATACCTTTCAAAAAGGACTTCGCAGAAAACCGATTGCATTTGAAGTGTTGCCCTCAAAATTCACATTGGTGCAACTCATGGAGGTATACCAACTTGGTTTAAAAAGGGAATTAGACCCGCGGAATTTCCGTCGGAAAGTGCTGGCCAGCGATCTTTTGGAAGACCTCAACGAAAAGCAACAGATACCAGGCAAACTGGGCAAACCTGCTCGGTTGTACCGTTTCGACAAGAAGCGTTTCCGCGATAAGGCCGAAAGGTCGATTGGTTACTTTTTCTGAATCGTCTGCGAAAATTAAAGGCCCGTTTTAAGTTGAAATACCCTCCTAAAATGGCAACCAGAAACATATTGACCAATCGGTCGCTTAGTTTCAAATTATAACTTTTTTCCCTGTTATTGCTGGATTAGTCGCTTCCAACAGCATGTAATCCCATGCTCAATGGAAAACCGCATTACCGTAGCTACCAATAGCAGATAGGCCTTTGCTTTCTGCACGATCTATAGCTCACCAAGCACCTTAAAGTCTATTACGATTTGAGGAAAACTACACCCTTTGGCACATCATTATATAGTGACGTTTAAAATTGCCATCTGTATAGCCATGATCGCACCTGCTGGTAATTGGATTCAGTGGTAAGGTCGTGCACAATTTAATAAATAGCATTTGTCCAAAATCAAGACAAAGCGCGCCTTGAGTTATCGGTTTAGATGCCAGCCATTAGCGCTTATCCATCATAGGTTTAGTAATTAAACCTACTCCTTGCCCGACCTTAGACTCCTACTGTTTAAGAGGCCATACAATCTAATTTTGAAGTTCTGATGAAGGCGACACCAAAAAAAATATTATTGGATTGCTAAAATGGATAAAAAATTCAAAAGTGTCTAATCTCCAACATTTACCTTCAAAAATCAAAAATTGGGAGAAGAAAGCTATCAGCACTTTTTCTGTGCAACAAACAAGCTTAAATTACTGATTATCAGTTAAAAGAACTCGAATTTGATTAACGATGAAGCAAACAGCCTTAAAGTATTGATACAGCACATCGCTTCAGCTATCTGTGATGGCTCAAAATAAAGGGCTATACAACGCAACACAGTAACAAAAAGAGTACTAAAATGGCTTAGAGGCCTATTTTAGATAAAATCCTCCCTATTTTTTTCTCACTAATAATCAATGAGTTAGATGATTTTGTTTAACTTTTAATTGATTTTATTCAACATTTTGAAACCATTCGTATGGGATCGCGTTGTTATTAGTCCTCGAACGAACATTGCTTAGTCCAACTGCTGGATTGGAAACCTAAGCTTCCCACTCTCTACAACTATTTTCTCACAGCCCGTATTGGGCCCTAATTGAAAGCTATTATGCTGTCAAGCAGAATTGTTGTCGGATTGTTCGTGGTTTGGTGTTTAATCCTCGGAGGGGTTTACCAGAAAGACCAGTATCAAAAAAATCAAGTGGAAACAGTATATGTTCCCTTGCAAAACGGAATACATGCGGCCATTCAATCCACCATCGCCCCAACCTCCCCAAAATCGTACGAATCATCTTCCCTCTTTGAATTGGAAATCATTCTCCAATCAGAAGCGGTGAAAGACTTTTTAAATCAAACGGAATGTCAACCGCTCAGCGCCCGGCTCCATCAGTTTGTAGAAACTGCTGATTTGGCCCGATACCCACTTTCTAATACGCAGCGGACGTCATTCCATGAAGAAGCTACCTCGCTTTTAGAAAACATTGAAACGGTTTATGCCGACCACAATGATGCTACATCATTTGGATGGCTCTTTTGGACCACCTTATTCATGGGTGGCGCTGGTTTTGCCTACGCCTGTTGGCGCAAGCATTCTGAAGAGCAACAAAAGATCGTTGCCCTTGAGCAAATGATCGAAGAAGATACCAACCAACTGGAAACACATACTGCTTTTGCCAATCAAATTGGTGGAGGCGATCTTAATATAGAAGTAAATAATCTTGCAGAAAATGACACCTTGGGCCATGCTTTGGTGCAGATGCGCGACAACTTGAAAAAGATGTCAGAGGAGGACGACAAGCGCAACTGGATCACACAGGGATTAGCTCAATTTAGCGACCTACTTCGGGAGAAGAACCAATCGCTGGTGGAACTTGGTGATGCGGTTATCTCCAACCTGGTCAACTATTTGGGTGCTACCCAAGGTGCCATCTTTCTGCTTGAAAAACAGGATAACGAACCCGACGGTCAAGCTAAAAGTAAGGATATTGGTAACCTCCGCCTGATCTCCTGCTATGCTTACGATCGTAAAAAGTTTGAAAAACGAACTATAGAACCTGGTGAAGGCCTGGTTGGACAGGCTTATTTGGAAAAAGCACCCATCTACCTCACAGAAGTTCCTCAAAACTATACACGCATCACCTCTGGTTTAGGAGGTTCAACTCCTTGCTGTGTATTTATTGTGCCATTACTACTCAACGAGAAAGTATATGGTGTAATTGAATTGGCGGCATTTAAACCTCTGGAGAAACACCAACAGAGTTTTGTAGAGCAGTTGGGTGAGAGCATCGCCAGCACGGTTTCTACCGCACAAACCAATCAATTGACACTTCAATTGTTACATTCTTCACAGCAGATGACCGAAGAACTGCGGTCGCAAGAAGAGGAATTGCGCCAAAACCTGGAAGAACTGCGTACCACCCAGGAGCAAATGGAACGCAAAGAAGCAGAGTTGTATGCCCGCAACCAGGCAGTAGACACCACACTCGCCACTGCCGAATTTGATATGGAACTGAAATTGTTACAGGCCAATTCCATATTCATGCAATTGTTAGGCTATCACGAAGGAGAGTTGGAAGGGCTCGACCACCGCGCCTTGATGGCCAATCATTATAAAGAGACTTCGGAGTACCAAGAATTCAGGCACGAAGTGCGCGAGGGAAAGGTACAAGTTGGAGAGTACGAGCACCGTTGCCTCAACGGTGAAACCCGGGTTTTTCGCTCTGCTTACTCGGTGATTCGGGACAGCCAGCAAAATCCGGTTAAAATTCTTCTGGTAGGTAACGACATTACGCAAACCCGTCAACTGCTCACTGAGCTTCAAGAACAAAAAACGGAAATCGAATCCATTCGGGTAGCTGAGAAAAAACGTGCTGACCAGGAAATTGCCGACCTCAATGCCAAGGCGATGGCCCTGGTAGATGAAATTCGGCAACAAAAAGATGAGGTAGAACAAATTCGCCTCGACGAAAAGAAACGATCGGATCAAGAAATCGACTCGCTCAATGAGTTGATGAACGATTATATGATGCAAAATCAACAAGAAAATGCCAAGTTGAAAACCAAGATCAAGGAATTGGAATTGGTCCTCGAGGAATCTGGTGATGTGAAGGTTCCCGTCAACGGCAAGTCCACCATTGTAAAACCCCGCCGGTTGAACGGCACCAAACCAGGCTAATAAAGCAAAAGTCCTCCCTCTCCACTTTTCATTTTGAGTTTACCTGCTGAAATTCCACTACTAAGGGAATAGTTAATCAACACTTCATCAGCAGTTTATTCAAGCGCCAAAAGGCGGTTGACAGGGGGATTATTTGCCAAATTTTTTTCAACCCAGGAGCACCGATTTTTTCAGAAAGAAGGTCCAGGCTCCTGATAATCAACCAAAATCAATAACCAATGAGCAATCAAGTTTGCACTGTTATCGGCACTGCCTACAACTCTGGCCTACAACTGGCCCGGGAATACGCCGAAGATGGATTCCACATCGCACTGGTAGGTATTAATCGCGACACGCTGGACCGCTATCGCGCTGAACTCGACCGCATGGGTGCCAAGGTAACGACCTATCACCACAACTATTTAGAGGGTGATCAGCAAATGGCCATGACGGAAGTTTTCAGAAGAATTCGCAAAGAACAAGGAACGGTAAAAGCGCTGGTTTTCAACGAGTCGGTATACTCCGAAAGTTTTGCCGGGCCAGGAACCGGACAAAACCCTTATTACGACATCCGACTTATCTGCACCAGTGCTATGGCTGCTGCTGGTCAGGTGATTCCATCCATGACCAAAAACCACCAGGGTGCTTTGCACTTCACTGGTCCTGAGTTCAACCAGCAGTATTTCCATGGCCAGGCCGACCAGGCTTGCCAAATGGCCCGTGACCTGGTACAAAACCTCTGTATGGAGCTGTACGATCAGCAAATTCAAGTTTGGGAAACCGGAGAATACGGCCCCAACAATGTGATGAGCTATTTCCAGGGAGATTACGACTATTACCGTGGCAATACCTATCAATCCGGGAATCAGAACTTCAACAGTTACCGTTCTTCAGCTGGATATAACAATTGGAACCCAGAAAGTTACCAATCCGATTTTCGTCAAGGGTACCGCTACGGGCAACGCATGGAACCGTCCAATTACCGCAATCGGCAATCGAACGGATGGAACTATCGATCTTATACGCCCGGCTATTGGGACATGAATCCCCAAAACCGCAATTGGAAAGAAAACTATCGTCCGTGGCAACGTACCAACGGATCTTTTAACGACTACCATCGAGGCCGAGAGGCCGATTATTTCCCCAATAACTGGAACGATTACAGTTATTCCCAACCGACTGCTGACTGGAGCAATTCCTTCCGTCACCCATTTCCCTATTCATATACCACTCCCTCAATGAGCTATAACCAGGGTGCACCATTCCAGTCAGCAGCGGTATTCCCTTACCAAAATATGGACTTCAACCGGTGGGGCTACCGCGATTCCTTCTATGGAAATCCGGATAACCGACAGGACAATTGGAGTGCTAAAAAGCGCTATTTCAGATCTCAGGATCAGGGATACGGTACTTACCGGGGAGCACGAGCTTCTTCCAATGTAAATGTAAACGGTCAAGCGGAGCCAGGCTTTGCCATGGCAAGCTGACCATAATTAAATACCAATATCGTATGGAACAACCAATCTGTACTATTGTCGGCATGGCGTCCCGTGTGGGATTACATGTCGCCAAAAAGTTTGCCGACGAGGGCTTTGCAGTGGCCATGATAGGTCGCACAAAGTTCCTGCTGGAGAAATACCAGCGAAAGTTGGCCAGGCAGGGCTATGAGACCCATGCCTTTGTAGCGGAAGGTGATTCCTTTTCCGGCTTGGAAAAGGCCTTTCAAAACATTCACGATACGCTGGGAAAAACCGATGTCCTCGTATACAACGAGTCGGTTATCGCCCAAGGGTATGCCTCCCAAATGACAGGAGATGAAGTATTAGCTGACCTGCGCATCAACGTAGCCGGAGCACTGGTATCTGCCAATGCGGTTATTCCGCACATGAAAGACCAGAAACGTGGAACCATCTTGTTTACCGGCGGTGAGTTTGCCGTGGAACCTGACCCCAACTATGCCTCCTTGGCGATTGGAAACGCAGGTACCCGCAACCTTTGTATTGCGCTGGCCAAAGAGCTGGAACCAGACAACATTCACGTGGCAACGGTCACCATTCACGGCCTCGCCAAAGTACAAACCATGTTTGATCCCGACGGAGTCAAGTTTGAACCGGAAGTGATCGCAGAGAAGTTCTATGAACTCTATGCGCAACCGGTAGGACAATTTGAAACCGAAATGGTCTATTGCTAACTCTCGAATCCAGGACAATGGGAAAAATAGGAATCAACCGCCCCGAAGATGTAGGTGAGAACATTAAGCTCACCACCATCAAACTGCCCACCATTGGTGTGGTAGGAGAAAACAAGGAAAAGACGGTCCGCATCTTTATGACTGCCGATCGCCAATTCCGAACCTTAGAAATAGCCGATGCACTGATCGAACGTGCCGACCGCAGTGAAGTAGAGAGCGCAGTGGCCGAAGCACTAAAGATCGCGCTGAATGGTATTGAAGAGGTTCGCGAAGCCGAGTTTATGGGCCGGCTGAATCGATCTGATGAATTCCCTTGGAATGTGATTCGAGAGCTCATTTCCTGATTCCCCTTAATTGCAAACACTGCCAAACATGGATAAAATGCCACAATTGAAAACCAGCCGCTCAACGGTTTCCGGGTATCCGCCTGCTGCTAATGAACAGTACGTTACCTGGGCGCGTGGAGTGCGCGACATCGGACGTGAACACAGTTTTGAACCTTTGGAAGTAGAGGGCCAGGTGCCCGATGACCTCAATGGGGTGTTGTACCTCAATGGTCCTGGATTGTTTTCACACTTTGGCTCACCATATAAGTACTGGCCCGACGGCGATGGTGCCATCACCGCCATCCGTCTCAATGCCGGAAAAACCTGGGGAGCCTGCCGTGTGCTGGAAAGTCAAGGCCTGGTAGAAGAACGCAAAAACCAGCAACCGCTATACGGTTCGGTAGGTACAGCACCTGCATCCTGGTTGGATCGTCTTCGTCGGAAGTATAAAAATCCGGCAAACATCAATGTTTTGCATTGGGCGGGCCGCACGTTTGCACTCTATGAGTCGGGCCTGCCTACGGAGTTTGATCCGTTAACCCTGGAAACCATCGGGGAAACCAACTTCGGTGGTGTGGTCGATAGTCGCTTTGCCGCGCATCCGCACCATGTACCCAGAAGGGGAACAACCTACAACTTTGGCATTGAATACGGTCGCAAGACCCGGCTTTGTGTTTATGAGATGCGGCCCAACGCTACGATCCACCGCATGGTGGAAATTCCGTTGGATTGGCCGCCAATCATGCACGATTTCATTGCCACCGATAACCACCTCATCTTTTTCATTCCACCGCTGAAGGTGCAAACCGCTACCCTGCTCATGGGCGTGGGTTCGGTGATGGACAACATCAAGTGGAAGGAGCAACTGGGCACGGAAGTGATCGTGGTTCCTATCGATGATCCCAAGCGGGTGACCCGATTCCGGACCGATCCTTTTTTCCAATGGCATTTTGCCAATGCCTACGAGCGCCAGGGAGAGATTGTGGTTGACTTTGTGCGCTACGCCCGTTTCAATATGGTAGGGCGCATCAACGTCAAAAAAAGTAAATGGAAAGGCGACAATGGTTCGCGCGGGTACTTTCACCGTTCGGTGATCAACCTGCGGAACAAAACGCTGACCCACGAACAACGGTGGGACCAGAAATGCGAGCTTCCGGTGGTTTTTCCTCACAAGGAAGGCCAGGAAAACGACACTGTTTTCTTAGGAGGTTTCTCCGGCGAACGCGCCCGCAAAGAGGGCGCTGTAGACCAGCTCGTCCGGTTGAACATCGACCGGGGCGTGCAGGACATCGTGAGCCTGGGGGTAAACACTACGTTTACCGAACCGCATTTTGTATCGCGCAAAGGAGCGAGAAGCGCTGATGAGGGCTACCTGCTCAGTTTAACCTACGACTCGGACAGAGACCGCAGTTCGCTGGTGATTCTGGATGCAGAAGACCTTTCGGCCGGACCGCTGGCCCGGTGCTGGTTTGACCACCATATACCACCGGTGTTTCACGGACAATGGATTGAATCGGTTCGCCCGATAAAATGATACCCATGCCAGGAAAGTTGAACCAACAAGTAGCCGTCATTACCGGCGGAGCCTCCGGCATCGGAGCGGGTATTGCCCGCCGATTTGCCCAGGAAGGCGCCAGAATTGTAATTGCCGACCGGGATCGGGCAACGGGAGAACAACTGGCCACAAAACTGTCCAGCAGCAGCTTTGTGGAAATGGATGTGACCCAAGCCGAATCGGTAGCGCAAGGCATTCAGTCGGTAATCGATCGCTATGGACAAGTCGACATTTTGGTGAACAATGCGGGCATCGACGGGGAGCAAGCTCCCACGGCCGACTGCAGCTTGGAAAACTGGAATGCGGTACGTTCAACCAACCTAGACGGTGTTTTTTACGGAATGAAAACCGCTTTGAAAACCATGGAGTTGCAAGGCTCGGGGGTGATCCTAAACCTCGCATCGGTATGCGGAATTCGGGGAGTACGCAAACTTCCTGCTTATGCTGCCGCTAAAGCTGGGGTGATTCACCTCACCAAAGCCACGGCTTTGGAATATGCCCCGAAAGGCATTCGCGTCAATGCGCTGTGCCCTTCTGTAGTGCATACGTCCCTTTTGGAACACTTTATCACACATTGTGAAGATCCGGAAGCCACCCGCCAACGCATGGACAATTTCAATCCCATGCCGGGCATGGTAACGGTAGAGGCAGTGGCCAGTGCGGCTCTGTTTCTCTGCTCGGATGAAGCACAATTTATTACCGGAGTAGACCTGCCAATTGATGGAGGCTACACCATTTAAACAATCATTATCACAGAAAATCAACAATCATGTTAAAACCATTAGACCTTGAAGAAACCAAAAGGCTCAAAGAGGCTGTTTTGGCAGATCCGAACAACTACCAGAGCATTACCGAAAACACCAAGTTGTCGGTTTGCGTCACCAACGTGGACGGGGAAGTGGTGCATGTTAACGAAAACTACACCAAGTATTCCGGCTACAACCGAGACAACATTCTCGGCCAGCACTTCACCATTTTGGTACCCGAAGATCAGCAGGAAAAGTTGGAAGAATTGCACGATCGTTTTTTCGAGCGCCAGTTCCAGATGCTGCGTTTTTGGCAAACCAAGCACATCAAGGGCCATCAAGTAAACATTCAGGCCGATGCGCAACTGATTAAGTTGGCGGATGGATCACCTCACAAGGTGATGTTCATTCAACCGGAAGAGGAGTAATCTCCTTTTACGGCCATTGCCGAACTCATTGGGCGCTACGGCGTCCGTCACCGTAAATTATATTCATTATGGGAATATTCGGACGAAATAAATCCAAGACCGGGAACGCCTCCTCCTCGGGTGGAAACCCGGCCAATGCCGGTGCTGGGAGCAATCCTCCTACAGCACCGAAACAACCTCCCAAGCCAAGGTTGTCCAATGAGGAGCAAAATCGATTGAAAGACTATCCAAAGGTCAAGAAAGAGCTAACGGAACTGGAAAAGAAAGTCGCTTTTCAAAACAGCGAACTCCAGGAAACGGATGCCTTTCTGCGCCAGACGATGGAGCAACTTTCCAACGCGGAAAAGGAACGTCAGTTTCAACGCACCGAGCTGGTAGAGCAAGACGACTACTTACGCAAGATGTCGGAAGGCTACAGCAAGTTGCAACGAAAGATGGAGTTTCAGGAGCGAGAAATCCAGGAACAAGACGATCATGTGCGCCAACTCACTGAAAGCTACAGTGAGTTGACCCGTCAACAAAAGTTTCAGGAAAATGAGCTTCAGGAACAAGACGATCACGTACGCAGGCTGACTGAAAGTTATGCTGCACTTCAAAAAAAGGAAGCTTTTCAAAGCCAGGAACTTCAGGAACAGGACGATCACGTGCGCAGGCTAACCGAAAGCTATGCCAACCTCCAAAAAAAGGAAGCCTTCCAAAGCCAGGAACTTCAAGAGCAAGAAAACCACGTTAGAAAATTGACGGAGGGATTTCAGGCAGTAGTTCAGGAGAAGGAAGCGCAGAACCAGGAATTGCAAGACCAGGACGATCACGTACGCAGGCTTACGGCCAATTATCAGGAAGCTTTCGAGCAAAACCAAGCCAAGGAGCAAGAGATACGCGATCAGGAAAACCATGTGCGTCAACTGACCGAGGACTACTCCAAAGCTTTGCGGAAAAGCGAGGCCCAAGAGCAAGAGATTCAAGATCAGGAAGCCCACGTCAGGCGATTGACCAGCGATTATAAATCGATGGAAGAGCAGCACCAAAGTCAACACCAGGCCTTGGAAGTGGAACGGGCCAAAGTCATATCGCTCAATGCCAGCCTTACGGAAGAAAAGCAGGCACAAGACGCGGGCAAGCAGCAACTGCAGGATGCGCAAGCTCGCCTTGTCCAATTGGAGACTGATTTCGAGGCGGCCACGACGGCCAAAAGGTCGTTGACGGCTCAACTCGACAAACAACAGTCGGATCTCGACCGCTACAACCGGCAAAAGGAAGAATTGCTCCGATTGGTGCAAGACCGGGAACGGGAACTGCGCGAACAAAAACAACTGCTCAACGAGAGTTTGCCCTACTTGGAACTCAGCCCTAAGGGCGTTATCCAATCGGCCAACCGGGCCATGGAACGCATCAGCGGTTATACTTCGCAGGAACTCTCGGGTAGAAACGAACGCTTCACACTTCAATTCAAATCGGATGATCAGGTGCGCTACGACAACTTGTGGAGTCGGGTGGCTGAAGGTTTTCCACAGCGGGGTAAGTTCACCTTGTTTACCCGGGATAGTGAGGAAATACACGTGGAAGCGGAGTACCTGCCCATCCTGGATCGTCAGGGCCGGGTATCGAAGATCGTCAAATGGATTCGTGAAACCGGAGACCGCTTCGAACACGAAGAGACGCTTGCGGCACAAACCCGCGGGCTCGACGATCTTTTACCGGTGTTGCAATTCGATATGGATGGCCGGCTGCAAAGCATGAATTCGCCGATGCTGCAACTGCTGCGCATCCGATCAGAAGACCTCAAAGAAAAACGATTCGTAGAATTACTCATGCCCGAATACCGACAATCCCGCGAATGGATGTCGCTTTGGGAACTATTAAGAACAGGAGAACCGGTGATCCACAACATGGTGCTGCAATCGGAAACTGGCGAACGGGTGCATTTGCGCTGTAGCCTTCAACCGATTTGCGATTTGCGCCAGGAAGTAGTGCGGGTCTTGTTGGTGGGCAAAGAACTGAATGCCCTACCGGTAGAGCCCGATGATCGTGAAACCTTGCAGGAACTGCTTTACTATCTGAAAAATTTTGAAAATTCGGTGGAATTCGACCGTGCTTTGAGTGGCCTGAAATCTGAAAAGGAACACTTAAAGCGTATTCAAGCCGAACTTAATCGACTTTTTTACGTAGAGCGGGAATGGCAAACCGAATGGAAGAACTGGGAAAACGAACCAGAAATACGGCAAGAGAAGCGTAGTTTGCCCCGTAGCAACCGCTACCTCGACCCCGATTTTTCGCGTAGGGACCGCTCCCAAAGTTTTTATTCCCGGTTGCCCAATTAAAGCAACCTGTAAAGAACAGAAATGAACACTCTGGCTGGCAATTTTCTACCGAAAGTTGCCAGCCGCCCAACCAATTCAAAAACATTCCCCAGCGATCATGTCCCCCATTATTACCAACCAATTGGCCTCCGGGTTCTCCGAATTGGTCAAGCTCTCGCAAAAGATCCATGGCAATGCCGCAAAAAGCAATGGCCTGCCACAGGTAAACCTCGATTTTCGTTTACCGGATAGTTTGCTCAGACTCGACCAGCAATCTGTTCAGTCGCGGGTGAAGGCAGGATAAATCCTGTTTCTTCTCCGCGCTGTCCTTTGCGCCAACCGGGAGCAGTGCTACTGTGTCGGCTTAAGCCTTGCCTTACCAAGGCTTCGTCCCTCCTGATCTTATCCTCATTCCTTTTTGTTGTGGTAGGCCTGTAAAACCAGCAGCCTTCTGTCTGGATTGTTGGAGCAGGTGCTTACCAACTCCTTCCGCTTCCTCAACAAAAAGTAGGTTGCTCTCCTTTTATGGAACCTCTTTTCATCAAGTTACGCGCATAAAAATCCCTATAAACCCGCAAGGGTTAAAAGCGGGAAATCACGCTTGACGCCGATTCATTTCAGGTGTAGTTTAGGATTGATTTTTTAAGTGTCTTACCTAAATCTACTACATCATGAAAAAAGCCATCCTACTCTGCTTGCTGCTTGCGGTCGGAAGCTTGTGGGCTGGAACTGCCTTTGCACAAGGTACTTTCACCCTTACCAACAACACCTTTCAAAACTACAATTACCGATTGGTAGCTGCCGAAGACTGGTGCGGTGCCGCCAATGCTTCGCCTTTGCTACCGGCTCCCCCACTCAATGTAGCAACCTTCACCGCTCCCGGTACCTGGACAGGAGCCTTTAAGGCCCTCATTATCCTTGACCCTTGCGGTCAGACTTTCATCGTGGAACACCCACAACAGTGCTTTTTTGGTGCTCCTACCTTTCTCAATTTCACGGATTGTACCGGAAACAACGCCACCGTGATTTGGGTGAACGAACTTACCGGATTCATCATTTAGCCGTTTCACTCCTCTTTACTCCAGGCCGTTCGGGTTTCCCGAGCGGCTTTTTTTGTGACTTGGGGCCTGGTTTTCGAAGGGAAAAGACGGCATTCACCGACCTTCTGGCGCAGCGGAGAAACCAACGAGAATAGAATCGGTTAGGAGCACCATGTAATGAAATTTTTAAGTCGACTACAATTCCTTCACAAAAAGGCATTGCGCTATCTTGCAAAGATTGGGATTACCGCAGATTTTTTCGAAATTGAAATGGTAAACCCGAGCTCCTGCCGGGAAACTTTGCTTTATGGATCATCTTTCAACAGCCATTCTCAACCTCACGCCAAGGGAAAGGACTGTGTTGCTGAAAGAGATCAAGCACCAAAAGAAAAAGCACCGCCTGTTCGAGTTGCTCAAGGAAAATGGAGAACTGGAAATCGCAGCTCTGAACAAGTTGCTGGACTATGAACCGGACAACTACACCAACCTTTACACCCTCAAAAACCGCCTGTTCGACGACATCATCAACGTGAAGTTGGAGCTCATCCAAAACAACCTGGTGATCACCAAGCAAAAGGTGCAAAGCCTTCGCTCACTGGTGTATTCTAAAGACAAGGTGTCGCTCCTGCGGGAATTGAAGAAGCAGGAGAAAAACGCCCTTTCTCTCGAACTTTTTGGCGAACTGACGGAGATTTATTTCTGCCTTTTCCTTACCTATCGCCACGACGACAAGCGCTCGGCCGAGTACTTGCAGCTGGTTCGTGATTACAAGGCCCGGCAAGGTTTACAATTCGAGATTGAGGAAATTTTTTATTCCAAGTTGCTGGACACTCAGGACTTGTTCTATTTCCATCAGGAACACGAATACGAATCGGGACTGGAATACCTGGCGAAAGTGGAAAAGCTACACCAGCAGCTCAACACCCGATGTTCGGCTTTCATTTGGTTGAGTGCCGACCTTACGCTGAAGTTGAGCAACAACGATGAGCTGGAAGACCCGAATGAGATGGAGGCGAAGCTGGAAGAATTGGCCCAATTGTATTACCACAGTTTTCTCATTTACCGCTACCCCAATTGCGATATCGCCATCAAGTGCTTGTTTAGCAAGTTTTATTTCCTCACCGACCGGAGTGCTGAATTTCGCCAAACCCAGGATTACATTTACAAGAAGCTGTCGAAGGTGCAGGGCTACCAAATGTTCGACTGTTGCTTCTTTTACTTTGTGTATGTCTCCCTTTTGGTGAATGCCCGCAAAGGTTCCCTGATGAAAAGCACGGTTTTGTTGCAAGAAGCCGCCGGCGAAGACAAGGTGATGGCCAATGATGACAAGATGCGGATGTACCACCACTACCTCATCGCCATTCGTAAGTTTTATGCAGGCCGTTACCGGATGTGCTTGCGTAGCCTCACTCAATCAAGGCAATATTTCAAAGCCCTGGACCGAAGATCGAGCTGGGTGGCCGTTGACAATATTTTGCTCAACATCCTCATTCACCTCATTCGTAAAGACCTCGACCTGATCGAATCGGAGGTTCACTTGCTGAAACGGAAAATCAAGAAGTACGACCTGGACCCCAAAGTGGCCCGAGAATTCCGCGACATGATGCAGATGATCCGCAAGTACGAGCAGGAAGAAGACCCCGAGATTGTGGTCAACTACTTCAAGCGGCTACAGGAAAATATCGGTGTGCTCCGCCTCATCATTATAGACAAAGTGAAGCCCTTGCAAACGGAGCAAAGCTATTTGGTGTAGACCGAAGCCGACCACTGATTCGGTATACCTTCCCTTGGCGGGGAAGATTCTCAAGTTTCTTCCTAAGAAAAGTTACCCTTAAGTCAAGGCTACATTTTGAAGGGAAATAGCATTCGACAACTGTAGCTCAATGGTTATTTTCGCAAAATCATGAGCCTGAGAGTTGCCGTTATCGGTGGAGGAGCGGCTGGTTTTTTTGCCGCTATTTCCGCAAAATCACACCATCCTGAAGCGGAGGTGGTGTTGTATGAGCGCAGCACCAAACCTTTGGCCAAGGTGAAGGTTTCGGGTGGCGGGCGTTGCAACGTTACCCACGCCTGTTTTCAGCCTTCGCAACTGGTAGGTTTCTATCCGCGTGGCAGCAAGCAGTTGCGCAAGGCTTTTGGTACTTTTCACACCACCCACACAGTAGATTGGTTTGAAAGTCGCGGGGTGAAACTCAAAACCGAAAGCGATGGACGCATGTTTCCAATCACGGACAGCAGCCAAACCGTCATCGATTGCCTGATGGGCGAATTGCGAAAGCTCCGCATTCCTTTGAACATCAAATCGCCGGTTTCCAACATTAAAAATGTGGACAATGGCTTTCGGCTAAGCATTGGAGATCAGTCGGTTTTTGTCCACAAAGTGATTGTGGCTTCTGGCGGTAGTCCCAAACGCAGCGGCCTGGCGTGGCTCGAAGCACTCGGCCACCCGATAGTCGATCCGGTTCCGTCTTTGTTTACCTTCAACATGCCCGGCGAACCCATTCGCGAACTGATGGGCTTGAGTGCTCCTGAAGCTACGGTGCACATTCAGGGCAGCAAGTTGCGCAGCACAGGACCACTGTTGATTACGCACTGGGGCATGAGCGGACCGGCCATTTTAAAATTGTCGGCCTTTGGTGCACGAGACCTGGCCGACCGCAACTATCAATTCAAAGCACAAGTGCAGTGGGTGACTGGTCACAAAGAAAATGATTTGCTGGAATTGATCGTTGAGCAACAAGAGCAACACCCGAAACAAAAACTTTTCTCTCGCCCTGTAGTAGAGCTTCCAAAGCGCCTTTGGCACTTTTTATTGGAAAAGGTGGAGCTCTCAGCCGCTACGACTTGGGGCGAACTGGGACGCAAAGGACGCAACCGTTTGATCAATGTTTTACTCAACGATGTGTATACGGTTTCGGGTAAAACAACTTTCAAAGAAGAATTTGTGACCTGTGGAGGTGTCAGCTGGGAGCAAGTGGCTCCTCAAACGCTACAAAGCAAGGTACTTCCTGGCTTGTATTTCGCTGGCGAGGTGTTGGACGTGGATGGGGTTACCGGCGGGTTCAACTTTCAGGCGGCCTGGACTACGGGTTTCATTGCCGGGCAACTCAAAGATTAATTGGGTTTTCTTCCCGAAAAACGGTATTTGAGGCTTTCCAACTGTTGACCGTTTTGTAGCTGTGTCAAAATGGTTTGGATAAAATTATCACCCGGAAATCGATTCAAATAGGCAGTGCAGGCCTGCTCGGCCTCGTCATAATAGGCCGCCTCTAACGCCATTTGTATTAGAATGCGGTAGGCTTTGCGCGCATCGGAAAAGTTGGAAGCCGCCAACTCTTTTGCATAGTAGTAGGCCGCTTCCGGTTGGCCGTCCAGATAACTGGCTTGGGTCAGTTGCGCCAGGTTATCAGCAAAGGAAGGCGCGTAATAATAGGCTTGCTCAAAACGCTCTTTCGCCAATCGGGGCTGTTGTTTTTCCAGCAAATACAAGCCATCACTCATCAGGCGTTCCGCATATTTTTGATTGACTTGCTGGCGATCAGGTTCTTGCAGGCGGCTTGCTACCGCTGCCTGACGTTGGGCGCGTTTGGCTACATCTGGTTCAAGCTTCAACGCAAAGTCGAGGTAGAGCCCGGCACGTTCATAATAGGTGTGGAAGACCCGCTCGCCGGCATCCTCCAGGTGCAAAGACAGGGTAGGCTCAGAGGTATGTACCAAAAATGCCGGAAGGCTCAACAAAGCCATGGCCAAAGTCGGCATAAGGGCAGGCCTTAGGTTTACTTTTTCGGACAACTGCCGGTAGATTACCAGCAGAAGCACCAACAACACCATCGCCGGAATAGAAAAGAGGTCCCAATCCATGGGCAGACCAAGCAAAGGGTTGATGGCGAACAAAAAAGAAACGTAAAGCAGCAGTGTAGAGGCCAAGATCACGATTTCGGGGCGCAACCAATTGACTTTTCTCCAACCGTGTACCAAGGCCAATCCGCCGAGCAACAAGGCCCCGGGCGACCAATACCAAAGCACTTGAAATAAATCAAACAGGTGATTGAAACTGAACAGGTTATACCGGTCCAAAGGTGGGTCGGGGGTGACCATGGGCAAAAACAATCGGTCGAAATCTTTGATTCCGGTCAATGCCCGTTCGTCCCGGTAATCTTCAAAGACCACAAAGTAGAGCAGTAAGCCCGCGAGGTAGATCGGCACCAGAAGCCAGCGAAAGATATTTTTGGGTCGCAAGACCTGCTCCCCCCACTTTCCAGCCCACAATTTCAAGGCGGTAAGCAGCCATGCAGGCAACACCAATACAGTGAGCGGGTGTACCTTAATGAGCACCGGCAACAGCACCAAAGTCCAAATTACCAGTGATTTTTTTTGATCGACCAGAGCTTTGGCCAGCAACAGCAACCACCCCAAGAGCACGGTGTACACCACGCAATACGTGTCGATGTGGTTCATGAAAACCAACAAGCAAGGAGCTGAGAATCCGGCAATGCCCAACAACCAACGCACCGTCCCTTGCGGCAGCAAAGAACGGATTCCGAAAATCCAAAAAGCACAGAAGAGCCCCCCAAAGAGCAGACCCATCCCTCGAAAAACCACTGCATAAGGCACCTCAAACAAGTAAGCGCCTAAGGTGAGGAGTCCAAGTAGAAAATTTCGGCCACTCTCGGGCCGCAGGTCAAAAGTTTTTAATTGCTCCCAGGTAGCGGGCTCCAATCGCCCGACCGTGGTTTCCAGGTAACGGTTGTAGTGAAAAGAATCGCCATAAATGTCGGCTGCCATGGGCAATAGCCCAAAACCTCCCACCATGGCACCCACTACAAACACTGCGGCTATCCAAGGCTTTTCGCTCAACAATGGCTGACGTGGGAAAACAGCAAGTAGTCGACTACCAGATTGCGGCACTAGCAGTAAGCCAGAAATCACTACCAGGAATAAGGTTGCCCAAACGGGAAGATAGGCCAGGAAATGGGCCGCCCAGAAATCTTCTGGCCATTGCCAGGCGATGAGTGTACCACCCAACAGCAAAGCTCCTAAGGCGCCCGCCGTGTTTGAAACCGATTTCAAATTCATCCCGAAGGTTCTGACGCCAAATTAAGGCCATCCCTCCAAAGGATCAAACTGTGCTGAATTATTGATTCTTGATCACCTTGTGGTGCAGGGTTTCCGTTGGTCCGATCAGCTTCAGGAAATACACACCATCGGCGAGGTTTTCCATCGGCACATAGGTGGAAGCTCCGGTTACTTCGCCACGGAAGACAATTTGTCCTTCGGCATTGACCAATTCCACTTCGTAGCGCACATCTGGGTTGCTCACCGAAACCATCACCCAATCAGTAGTCGGATTAGGATATACCCGTACTTCTTGTGCTCCTCCAATTGGGTTGTTGATCAATTCCAGCTGGCTGTAGGAAGACGTACCGTCATAATCGGTTTGCTTCAAACGGTAGTAAGAAATTCCAGTATGTGGTTCCGGATCTTCCATGCGATAAGAAAGCACTTGATTGCTATAGCCTGCCCCATCTTGTGTACCTACGATCTCGAAGTTTTCCCCATCAACCGTTCGCTCAATGGTGAAGAAATCGTTGTCGATCTCTGAGGCCGTTTGCCAATAGAGAATGGCGATACCCTCATCGGTCAAAATCGCTTTGAAGCTCAACAGCTCAATCGGCAGGGCAAAATCAAGGTTTCGGAAATCGGGTAAGTTGGGATCGCCAAAGTTAGGATCGCTTTGCAGCGGAGCACAGCCTCCATTGCCGGGCTGGCCAAAGGTGGTATTGTTACAAACTCCGGCAGCATCCGGGTCAAAGGCATTTAGAATACCGTCAGCGTCTTCATCCGTCAACCCTTCGGCACCGTCCAAAATACCGTTGCCGTTGATGTCCCAATCGGCCTGGCCATCACTATTGGCATCGTGGCCTTCGAGGATATCTCCTACCCCATCGCCATCCGAGTCGAGCGAACGGAAATCGGGTAAGCCAGCATTATCCTGATCGTTGACGTCAATGGCCGTTCCCTGATCGGGATCGTAACGGTTGTCAATGCCATCGTTGTCGCTGTCCACACTCAAGGGGGCTAAATAACCCGCGGAGCTCTGACCCTCAATATTGTCCACAATTCCATCGTCATCGCTATCGAGATCCAGGTAATCGGGCATCAGCGTAGCATCCGTATTGGTCAAGGCCAAAGCACTTCCACCTTCACTCGAGTCCTGGCCATCGTTGAGACCATCGCCATCGGCATCGGAGAAACCGTCAATCACACCATCGCCATTGCTATCCGTACCTCCGGCCTCAAAAGCATCCGTCAGTCCATCGCCATCCGAATCGCGATCCAACCGGTCTCTGCGTCCATCGCTATCGGTATTGGGATCAATACGTACCGTCCCTCCGTTGTTCACGTCAACCGCATTGGCCATACCGTCACGATCGGTATCATTGGCCGTGAGGAAAGCCGCAGAATATTGGCCATCTGTAGTCATGTTGGCCGGAAGGGCACCTCCGTTGCTTTCTACTGCATCCGGAATACCGTCGTTATCGCTATCCAGGTCTTGAGAATCATCCGTTCCGTCTGAATCGGTATCGGCCACCGTATAGCTTACAGTGCCACTGTTGGGAGACGATTCCAGGGTATTCGCCAAACCGTTGGTGCCCACGGTAAACGTATTGTCTACCCGGCCATCGTTATCGGTGTCCAAGGTCGCCACGGTTGCATCGGCAATGCCACTTTCAGCAAGGTCAGAAACCCCATCGTTATCGCTATCCAGGTCAAGCAAATTCGGGATGCCATCGCCATCGGCATCGTACACATCGGGGATGCCGTCACCGTTCGAGTCGGTATAGTTGGTCGTAGACCCATCACCGCCATTACCGTTATCGGTGTTGTCGTAAACATTGAAAATGCCATCACCGTCTTCGTCTCCGTAAGGGTCGTTGCCCCCGGATTCGTCGGTATCCGGAATGCCATCGTTGTCCGTATCCGTATCTACATTGTCTGCAAAGCCATCATCATCGGTATCGATGCCTTCCCGCCAATCGCGTTCGTTGGTCGCCGGTGTATCCAGGTTGGGGAAATCCAGCGCATCCTGCCCATTGTTGGTGGGGTTAGTCGTGCCGTTTACCGTTCCCTGGTTGTCAAAGCTATTGTCCAAACCATCGCCGTCAGTATCCGAGCCCGAAGCGGTAGTGTTAGGTGTTCCGTCGTTGTCCGTATCGTAAGCCTCTTCCGTATCGGTAAGGCCATCGTTGTCACTGTCCGTATCGAGGTAATCGGGATTGTCAGCTCCGTCCGTATTTACCGGAGTAATGGTGGTACCACCGTTGTCCGTATCAAAGTTGTTGTCCAAGCCATCGCCATCGGTATCAGAACCAGATGGAATGATGGGACTACCGGTAGTTGCCTGCGCTTCAATCAAGTCGATCAAACCGTCTCCATCACTGTCTATATCCTGTGAATTGAGGAAACCATCGCTATCCGTATCGGTGGCTGGAGTATTGGGTGTTCCAAACACCGCATCGTCACTATCCGCCGAATTCAAGATTCCATCGCCATCATTGTCAGCAGTGCCGTCTACTTCGCCATCGTTGTTGGCATCCGTACCGGTGCCACTTTCCGTTAAGTCGAAAATGCCATCGTTATCGCTGTCCAGATCGCGTGAATCAGGGAAACCATCGTTGTCACTATCGGTAGGCGCAGAAGAAGGAGACCCAAAAGTACTGTCGTTGTTATCGGCTGAATCCAGGATGCCATCGCCATCGTTGTCCGC
>CALCCE010000199.1 GCA_937899835.1 uncultured Flavobacteriales bacterium
GGTGTAAGTGACGGTATAAATGATGGTGTAACGAGTAGCAAAAGTGTCGCTTTAAGCGCATCTGAAACTAATTTCGAAACACTTGAGGGTGCAAATCGAAGTACAAATGATGGTGTAAATGAAGGTGTAATTGCCGCCATCAATGATGGTTTATATACGGCAGTAATTGATCCGATCAGTAGTGGAATGAAAGAAGAGCTGGTGCTACTTACGCAGTTGGTAAAGGAAAGGGAGGGCCTTAACGCGGAAGACCTGGCCGTTCGGAGAGGCAAATCAAAGTCAAGCCTGGAGAGGTACCTAAGAATAGCCCGGGCCTTGAAGATCATCCAATTTGAGGGCGCTCCAAGAACCGGTGGTTATTTCCTAAGCCCTGAGATGAAAAAACAGGTCAAATCCTAAATTCTATTTCCATTGGTTTCCATCCCAGCGGAGACGTTGAACCCTCACCTATGAAAGCGCTTCTGCGGTGATGTGGGCGCTTCCTACCGTTGCAGGCCCCATCGGCGAGTCACAAGGCTGGTTTGTAAGACCAACTTTTCCAAATCCGAATGCTGGTGCGCACCTCGAAAGCGGAGCGCACCGAAACTTTAATTTCAAACGTCCGGTGGTGCATGCCCCGGCTTTTCCCAAGGCTTATCATGAAGCATGAAAAAAGCGGTGCAACCCTTGGTAAGGCAGTGCACCAGTTGTAAATGGGTCTGCTCTTTGCGGTGCAAGGCTCGTTCAATTCTTGCACCACCTAATAATCGATCAAAAAAACGGTGCACAAACCGTGGAAGTCGTGCACCACCTACAACAGCTTCAGTAAGCACTGGTGCAATACGCTTTTAAACTGTGCGCCACTTAAAATGGAACGGGTGTGCACTGGTGCAAGGCTTTTTAAAACTGTGCACCACTTGAAATTCAATTGTTGTGCACCGGTGCAAGTCTTCTTAAAACTGTGCACCACTTAAAATGGAACGGGTATGCACCGGTGCAAGGCTTTTTTAAACTATGCACCACTTGAAATTCAATTTTTGTGCACCAGTGCAAGGCTTTTTTAAACGATGCACCACTTGAAATTCAATTTTTGTGCACCAGTGCAAGGCTTTTTTAAACGATGCACCACCCGACCATAAAATGGAATTCACCGCCACAAGCGGTTTCGGGAATCGGTGCCGTGTTGATGGCTGGCTCGAGCCACTCCTTTCTTGAATGAATTGCACCACAAAATTTTGAAGAACTGACCAACACGGTTCAAAAAATCAGGTTTACCCCTCCCCTAATGAGGGTACATTTATAATTAAAAGTAATTTTTTTTCAATTTATTTTCCTCCTTAGGACTCCTCGAATGGGATCGCCACTACTCGCTTCGAACCCAAGGTGAAGTGCAAGCCAAGCAGGCAACAGTAAACACACTGTTAATTGCACGTATAAACCCGTAGTATTTCAAGTTATTAGCGAGGGCGCCTCTTTGCTTCATGCACCACTTTTCAGGTCTTCATTCGCCTGTAATCCAACTACTCAACTTTTGAAAAATCCAGTATTCACAGGGCTTTTCACTTCCAAATCATCACCAGATTCAAGGATTCTAATTCATAACTTTTTTGTCATATTTGATGTTGTAATCCTTGCTGGACTCAGCGTTTCTACCTGCCCCCCGCAACCGAAAAACCGAAACGCTATGACCTATCCATCTCTTGGCTTCCTCATTCGAAGCCTTCGTACCAAACGCAAAGCTTCAGTGCGGCAATTTGCCGCTTTGCTCGGCGTCCACCACTCTACCCTTATCCGCTACGAGAAGGGCAGCGTTACCCCATCGCGGGCCGTAATGCAACGTTTGCGGGTTATAGCCGGGGTAAAAACCACCGAAGAGTTGGTTCTAATTGCCCTCTTGTGAAATCATACGGGTGTGCGCAGCCCGACTATTCAATAATCCTTTCAACTTCTTTGCCTATGCAACAGCTCCGGAAACAGCGGTGTGCATCCGGCTACCTCCAAGGATGGAAAACAAGAACGAGGGATCACCTTTTTTAAATTTTAGAACTATGTTAATCTTATTAAGTGATATGACCCTGAGTCAATTGGAAAGTTTGAAAACCCGCATCGGAAGTGTTATTCTTGAACAAGAACTGGAAATCAATCGCCGTCAAAAACGCCTCGACGATCGCCTGGAACGCCAGTCTGACGATACCGTGATCCGAGACGGACTGAAAATTAAACTGGACAAAAACAAGCAGGTGCGCGATGAGTTAGTGGCTGCCGGTTCTCCAGCTGCGACCATTGCCACCGCTCAGGAGTTGGTAGACGAAGCACAAAAACAATTGGACGACAGCAGCCCAAGTACCCGCTTTATTTCTGATGTGGAAGCCCACATCATTCAATCGGAAATTGATGAATTAGTGCTGGGTTTGCAAGACAAGGCCACCAAGCTTTCAAGCATCGAAGCCTTGTTGCTTCCTTAATGAAACACCCTTGTTTCCCGGCTTTACTTCGGTGAAGCGCAACGCCCGGAGCTTTTGGCTTCCGGGCGTTTTTTTTGAGCTGCCCCTGGTCCCGGTACTTTTTCGTTGCTATGCAACGAAAACACTCGACCCGAAGGAATTGTATTTCGTTTGGTGACAAAACCCAACCGTCACTTTTTTCGCTTGCCTATCACTCCTTCTTTTTACTGTGCGCCCCGTTCTTGTGGTCTTTCAACCAATCCATCATTTCTTTTCGAAGTGGTTCTAAATACGCTTTTAAATCATGGGGCAACACTTTTGAAATGTCTTCCAAACTGTTGAGGGGGGGGCGCTCGAAGACCGTGGAAGGGGCTGAATGCAGCATGTATAGGATAGCGGATCGTAGTTGCAAACTACGATCAGAATTCGGTAGATGGGAGGTGAGGGGCGCTTGAGGATCGGGCTTCTCGACTTCGAAGACCGGCGAGGTTTCGGCACGAACCCGCAGGGCTTGACCTTGATAGTGAAGTTTTACAGTTCCCAATTTTGAACAGGAATCGATAAAATGGATATGACCGAGGATGACGGAAATAGAGTTGAGGCCATTCAATGCTAGAAGGTTAACAACAACCGGGTTATTAGACCTATGGATGGAGTAGAATTGACACACAACGATCCACCAAGGGATTTTGAGTTTGGTCTAACCTATAGCAGAAGGGCAATTGTTTCCAGCTTTGCAATTTTAACGGATGCGTTTTAAACCGTTAAACCGTAAGTTTTATCCCAAAGTGTACGTAATGGCTTTTATCAGTGCCCGGATAGTTGAGTTTGGCCGGCTTGAATGTAGCGCGTTCCACCAGGTTTTCCGAAGTCCCTCATTGCCTTTCCGAACACGGCTCTCGGTTTTTTCAAATTATCTGGTGACTCGGTTCTTCAGCGTTTTACGCCGATTGGTAAGCGACTAAGATGACTTGCTACCCTCTGCTGGTTACCCCAATTAGGGGCAGCACTTCGGCTGTCGGCTGCCTTTTGCCCAGCCATCGGTATTATTAGGACAGCATACCGATCTATCGTTTACCTTTGCCCACTTTCATCTTTTGAATCCGGCCGGTGAGCAATACCATGGCAGTTACGTTTCAACATCACTGCGCAACTTGAGCTGAATAGAATTAGGTATGTTATTCAATTCCATTGATTTTGCCCTCTTTCTGCCCCTTGTTTTTGTGCTCTATTGGTTTGTAACCCAGCGCAACCTCAAGCTGCAAAATGCTTTGATGGTGGTGGCCAGTTATGTTTTCTACGGTTGGTGGGACTGGCGCTTTTTGTCGTTGATTGTTTTTAGTTCCCTGGTCGACTTTTTGGTGGGCATGGGCATGGGCAACATGGAGGCTCCGAAGAAAAGAAAGCTGTTGCTTTGGACCAGCATTGCCGTCAACCTGGGCTTTCTAGGCTTCTTCAAGTATTTCAATTTTTTTGCCGAAAGTTTTGCCGATGCCTTCACCCTGCTCGGCCAACCGATGGAGGTGAGTCGCCTGGAAATTGTTTTGCCGGTAGGCATCAGTTTCTACACCTTTCAAACCCTCAGCTATTCGGTGGATGTTTACAAGGGTAAACTAAAACCGACCCGTGATCCGCTTTCGTTTTTTGCCTTTGTCAGCTTTTTCCCCCAATTGGTGGCGGGCCCTATTGAACGGGCGACCAACCTTTTGCCACAATTTTACCGCTCCCGGGTGTTCGACCGTCAACAGGCGGTGGACGGCTTGCGCCAAATTCTATGGGGCTTGTTTAAAAAAGTAGTGATTGCCGACAACTGTGCCCAGTTTGCCAACCTCATTTTTGAAAACCACAGCGAAGTGCACGCCAGCAGCCTGGTGTTGGGGGCGGTGTTCTTCACCTTTCAGATTTATGGCGACTTCTCCGGCTATTCCGACATTGCCATTGGCACGGCACGCCTTTTTGGCTTCAACCTGATGCAAAACTTTGCCTACCCCTATTTCTCGCGCGACATCGCCGAATTTTGGCGCAGGTGGCACATTTCGTTGAGCACCTGGTTTCGAGACTACGTGTACATTCCGCTGGGGGGCAGCAAAGGCGGCACAAAAATGCGGGTGCGCAATACCTTCATCATTTTTCTGGTCAGCGGTTTTTGGCACGGCGACAATTGGACCTTTATCACCTGGGGATTTTTGAACGCTTGCTATTTTCTGCCCCTTTTGCTCACCAACAACAACCGAAAAAACCTTGGTGTGGTGGCAGAGGGCAAATGGATCTTTTCCGTTCGGGAATTCCTGCAAATCAGCATCACTTTTGCGCTCACGGTGTTTGCCTGGATCTTTTTTCGGGCCGAGAGCATGGCACATGCGCTGAGCTACATCTCCGGCATATTTTCCAAAACCTTGTTTTCCATCCGGGGCGCAGATTTTATTGGCACCGATTTTCACCCCTTTGTCATCTTGGGGATCATTTTTGTTTTTTTGGTGGTAGAATGGTTGGGACGGGCGCATCGGTTTGCCATCGAAGGCATTGGCACCCAAGGGAACCGACCGGTGCGCTACCTTGCTTATTACACCATTTTGTTGGCCATCTTATGGTTTGGTGGCAAAGAACAAACGTTCATCTACTTCCAGTTTTAAAAGACAATGCGCAGGTTTCTCATACAATTCTCCGTTTTTTTAGTTCCTGTTGTGAGCTTTGTACTGCTGCTTTGTTTCATGGCCGACGGACACGTGGACGCTTTTTATGTGCGCATGGCTACTCCTACGCAAAAGAGCCTCATCCTGGGCACTTCACGAGCCGCCCAGGGGCTTCAACCCCGCGTTTTTAAGGAGGAGCTGAACCAGGAAATTTTCAATTTTGCCTTCACGGTTTCGCACAGTCCTTTTGGCAAAGTATATTACGAGGCCATTCAAAAAAAGCATTTGCGCGAAGAAGAGGGTTTGTTCGTCATTGCGGTGGACCCTTGGAGCCTCGTGAGCTGGTGCGAAGACCCCAACGCAGTGGAAGATTTCAGGGAAAACATTTTGTGCCTCCACCGTACCCGCAATGTGACCGCTCACCCCAACTGGCATTATTTGTACGACAATTTTTCGGGCAAGTTGAAAGATTTGGTGCCCTACCTCAACCGGGATGGCATGTACCTACACCCGGATGGCTGGTTGGAAATCGATATTCCGATGGACAGCGCTTCGGTGGCGCTGCGCACAAAGAAAAAGCTGACCGTTTACCGCAACGAAAACCTGCCGAAAGTCAAGTTTTCGACCTTGCGGCTTAGCTATTTGGAAAAAACCATTGAATACTTAAAACCCTTCGGACCGGTGTACCTCGTAAGGCTGCCGGTGTGCCGGGAGTTTACGGTCATGGAAGAGGAGCTTATGCCCGATTTCGACCTCAAAATCAAAGCTGCGATAACCGCCTCCAATGGCTATCTCAATCTTTCTGAGCAGGGAGATGATTATCAATATACCGATGGCAATCACCTACACAAGGACTCTGGGATGCGGGTTTCAAAGCTAATTGCCCAATGGATCAAAGCACAGCCTCAACAACCATGAAGGTATCGGTAGTTATCCCTTGCTACAACGTAGAAACTTTCGTTACCGCCTGCCTCGGGAGTGTGGAACAGCAAAGCCACACTGACCTGGAAGTGATTTGTGTGGACGATGGCAGTACGGATGGCACCGTGGCTGCAATCGAGCGGTACATGGCGGATTCGCCGTTGAACATTCGCCTCCTGCAACAGCCCAACCAAGGTGCGCCTGCTGCTCGTAACCATGGAGTGCGCCACTGCTCGGGGCAATACATTCAGTTTTTAGATGCCGACGACACCCTGGGGCCAGACAAAATAAAGACCCAAGTGGCGTTGGTGCAATCCCACGAATTCCCGGACATGGTGGTGGGCAGCTACCTGCGGCAAAACCTGCAAGGCGAACTCTTGCTCAAACGGATTTACCAACCGGAGGAAATCGAAAATGTGTGGCTCTTGCTCATGAGTACTGACCTGGGCAACACCTGCGCCAACCTGTTCAAGGCCGGTATGTTTGCCGATGGTCTTGCCTGGAACAAAAACATGCGCAGTTCACAAGAGTATGAATTGATGTTTCAAATTCTGAAACGGAAGGCCCACCTTGTGTTCGATTCGGCCATCAACACTTTCATCAACATCAGAGATACCGGTTCCATTACCCGTAGCAACCTCGATCAAAAGTGGGAACGCTACGTGCAACTGCGGGTAGACATTGTGGCTTATTTGCGGCAGGAACATCCCGAAAAGGTGACCGACGAATTGCTCCAAAACCTCTTTGGTTGCATCCGTATGCTATACCCCTATCGGCCAAAGAAGGCCATTGCATTTTACAAGCAGCAGCTCCCCAAAGGCTTTATGCCTAAGCCGAGCCATACTACCGGAGCCTTTTACATTCAACTGTTTCGGTGGTTGGGCTTTAGCACCACAGAAAAAATCAGACAATTGATGAGCAAGGGCAAGGCGAGTTAAGCCGGTTTCGAAACACTCTCTGCGAGTAGCTGGCAGTAACCAGCAGGCTGAAACACGTCTTTTCCGGCAATCAACTAATGTAGAAGCGCAGGGAATATTTTAATCGTTCGTATCAATACAACTGGCAACAAATCCAAGAGCTGTATAAGAACAGCAAGGAAGCATACACTTTTTGCGAAAGTGATGGGAAAGCGTTGCTCATGGACTTCTTACCCGGACTGCTAAACTTCCTCAGCCAAAGCCTGCAGGTAACCGGACTAAGACCGTTCGGGCACCACTTTTTTGGTTGGGTTAAGGTCAATGATTACCTGTGGTCTTTCTTTTTTGCGCTGGGTCGCTTTCAACAGAATCACCAGCAACAATAAGAGTACCGCCACCAGCACACCGATAATAATCTTGTAGCGCGGAACAGCCTTTTCGGTCAGCGCTGCTTCTTGTTCCATGGCCTCGATGCGCTTTTCAAGTTGCTGGGCTGCGGCTTTATGTTGGGTATTGGCCTCGTCCAGGGCTTGTTGAAATCGAGCACGCTCCTGATCTACCGATGCTTCAATGGATTGGTCAAGGTATTCAGCAAACAGTTCCGGATTTTCGGCATTGGCATGCACCCGCATCAGCAATCGGGCGGCAAAACCTTCGAGCGATTTCCAATCGTATTGCTTGGATCGGGCCAAAACCGAGGTGGTTAAACTTATGCAAGCCTGTTTATCTCCCAGTTTATTGTGAAGGCTGGCCATGTTGAGGTGGGCACGGGCCAGATAGCGTTGGTGGTTCAACACCTCCCACAGGGCCTCGGCCCGGCGGTAGTAGTTCATGGCTGCTTCGTAATCGTACAACTTTTGATAGGTTAACCCCATTTCGTTGCAACAGGAAGCAATCAATGCACGATCCCCAAGTTTCTCGGCCTGCTCCAAAGCACGTAGGGAGGCTTGCTTCCCTTTTTGGTAGTCTTTTGCACCTTCGTTGTGCAATGCTGCCTCCCGGCCATACATCCGGGCCAACATGCGCAGGGGAATCCCAGCCGAACGGTGTATCTGATGGGCCTTAGCAATGTATGCAAGGCCCTCATCGTACCGGTTCTCTGCACGGCACAGCTCCGCCAAATCAATGTAGGTTTCTGCCTCGCCTACCGGGTTGCGGGGCTTTTGATAAAATTGAAGTATTGCCTGAAGTAAATTCCTCGATTGCTCGAAGCGAATTCGCACTTTTTGATTGGCGGCAACAATCCGTAGCAGCGGAATTAGCGCAGTGGAATCGGCTTCCCGGAGGCAGCGCCTCACCACGTAGGCTTCCGCATTTTCAAAAGCCAGGTACTCCCCGTGATGAAACAAGGCATGCAAATAGGTCACGCTTTGGTCCAGCGGTTGGGTACTCCAATCTTCCTGTGTTGTGAAGTTCTTTTGCAGTTCCGCAATTACGGTGGCCGGATTGGTTTGAGACAGGGCCCACTTCTTTCCAGAAAAGTAGTTTTCAAAGTCTACACTTCCTGCTTGGGCAGCGAAAACCGACAACCCACCTAAAAACATCAATAACCACCTGAGCACTACTGCTCTTTTCCTTTCGTCCACTTTTTCAGGACTATTTCTATTCTGCGTAATAACTGACTCCTACTTTAATCGATTTGAGGCAATACTAAAGCCCGGTGGAAGGCCTTAGGAGCTTCCCTTTCGAAGAAGGGAAAGACAATAACATTAAATGTTCTTACATGAGTTAGTTTCAAAAGTTTCACCGTTTGACCCTTTTTTACCCTCAAAATAGCTTTGCCAACCTGTCCATCCCGTAAAATATCGACCATGAAAAAAACAACTGGATTTCTGTTGGCCTTGTTTCTTTTGAGTTGGAGTTGCCAACCGGACCCCAACGTAGAACAGGATCCTCTCAATGCTGCGCTTGAGGCGGCCATCAGCCAGCAGCCCGGGGGCAAATCCGGCCTGCGGCTACCGCAAGACCATGACTGGTCGGCATTTCCGCAAGATCCGCGCAATCCCATCACGGCAGAAAAAGTACAGTTGGGCAAACTTTTATTCCATGAAACTGGCCTGGCCATCAACCCGCGCCTACCACAGGGCATGAATCGTTTTTCGTGCGCCAGTTGCCACCATGCCGGAGCGGGTTTTCAGGCAGGAATCCTACAGGGGCTTGGCGAGGGTGGTCTTGGTTTTGGCGTGGCCGGCGAAAGTCGAGACATCGACCCCAATTGGCCCATCGATTCGATTGATGTGCAGCCCATCCGCACCCCCACCAGTTTGAATGTGGCGTTTCAGGAGTTGATGCTCTGGAATGGGCAGTTTGGCAGCACGGGTGCCAACCGCAACACCTCAGCGCAGTGGACCAGCGGCACACCCAAAGCGGTGAATCACCTGGGCTATGAAGGACCTGAAATTCAAGCCATTGCTGGCCTCAAGGTACACCGCATGGAAGTAACTGAAGCCATCCTAAGTACTTACGGATACCTTGAACTGTTCGATCAGGTTTTTCCTGATTTTGCGCGCTCGGAGCGCTACACCAAAGAAACGGCCGGTTTGGCAATTGCCGCCTACGAGCGCAGTGTGGTGGCCAACCGTTCGCCGTTCCAGCAATGGCTTCGGGGCGATGTGCTGGCCCTCTCAGAAGCGCAAAAACGTGGGGCCGTTTTGTTTTTTGGCAAAGCAGCGTGTGGCGGTTGTCATCAAGGACCCGCCCTCAACAGCATGGAGTTTTATGCCTTGGGAATGAACGACCTGGTGGGCCCGGGCACTTACGGTACTTCGGGCAATGCAGCCGACAACACCAACCTTGGCCGGGGTGGTTTCACGGGCAACCCCGAAGAGCATTACCAATTCAAAGTACCGCAACTCTACAACCTCAAAGGACTTTCTTTTTTGGGCCACGGTGGAACGTTTGGATCGCTGCGCGAAGTGGTAGATTATAAAAACCGCGCCCAGGCCGAAAACGCAAAAGTGCCTGCTCATCGCCTGGCCTCCGAATTCAAAGCTCTTTCCCTATCGGATGAAGAAGTAGATGATCTGGTGGAGTTTTTGGAGGAAGGACTCTACGACCCTAACCTGGAACGCTACGTTCCAGCTACGGTTTATTCGGGCAACTGTTTTCCCAATGCCGATCCCATGGCACAAGTGGATCAGGGATGCTTGTAAGACTTGCAAGCACTGCTACCTAAGCTTACTTCGTTTCTTATTAGGAGCAACTTATAATTCAGGCATTTGGTCTTTGAGTCAAACAAGCTTCGCCTCTGTGTGTTTAATCCACTTAAAATGCTCTGCACACATGGCACAACTGATTTACGATTTTCTGGAAGCCCTCACCCAAAACAACTCCAAAGCCTGGATGGATGCCAATCGCAATTGGTACCACGAAGCCCGCGATGCCGTGGTGGAGTTGATGGATCCCGTTCTTTTGGAAATCAAGTCGATTGATCCTCGCGTGGTGCAAGACTCGGTGCGGCAATCGCTCAACCGCATCAACAACAACCTGATGTTTCATCCTGACCGACCGACCTACAAAGATCATTTCGGGATTGGTATGGGCTATGGTAAGGGCTTACCCGATTTTTACATTGAGTTGGGCGTGCGTCAAAATATGGTTGCTGGTGGGCTTTGGCACCCGAGTTCTGCTGAAATCAAAAAAGTGCGTTCGGAAATCCATTTCGAAGGCGATCGCTTGCAGCAACTGATTCACAGCAAGGCTTTCACCGATCGGTTTGAACTTTACCGGGACGATGCCCTAAAAACTACGCCCAAAGGATATGAGAAAGACCATCCGTATATTGAATTGCTCCGACTCAAGAGCGTGGCAGCGTTTGAATACTTGCCCAAAGAATCGGCCATGCAAGATGATTTTAGGGCACGGGTAGTGAGTGGGTATAAAGTCTTGGCACCCATGTTGGACTTTTTGGTCACCGCCATCAAAGAGTAATCTTTTTGGAAAAAATTTGTCACTATCGCACTTATAATGGAAAAAATTTGCGCTTTTGGCGGTTTTAATGGAAAATTTTTGTCAAAATTGCGTAATTTGGAGCTTTTAATGGAAAATTTTTGCGGTGGCCGCTCCTCAAGAAATTGTATTTGCTTCGTCGGATCCGAAGGTTTCGCGTGCTGTATCCAGGCAACTGGATCAGGGTACTTTGCGGAAGCTTGCGCCTAAAATTTATTCGACCAATTTAGCGGACGCTCCTGAGGCAATTGTTCAACGCAACCTCTTTTTAATTCTGGGGCACCTTTATCCGAAAGCCCTGCTGAGCCACCGCTCGGCCATGGAGTTTCAACCTACCGCTACCGGCCAGCTTTTTTTGACTTACACCTATACCAGAAAGATACTACTTCCGGGCATTACCTTGCGGTTTTTAGAGGGCCCTCCTCCTGCTGAAGGGGATCGAATTTTTTCGGGGCAATTGCACGTTTCGCAGCGCGAGCGGGCTTTTTTAGAAAACCTGCAAACCTCTCGCAAACACGGCCCCGACTCCAAAACCCTTTCTTTTCCGGAGTTGGAGGAGCGCCTGGAACAAATTATCCGGGTAAACGGTGAAGAAGCCCTGAATGCCATGCGCGATCGGGCTCAGGTTTTATCGGTGAAGTTGGGCATGAAAAAAGAGTTCTCGATGCTCAACAAGTTGTGCAGTGCTTTGCTGAGTACTCACCCGGCCAAGATGTTGACTTCCCCGGTGGCAGCAGCGCGTGCTATGGGCAGTCCGTATGATCCGGCCCGTATCGAGTTGTTTGCCTCCCTGTTCCAGACTTTGCAAAAAAGTGAGTTCAAATACCATCCAGAGCCCAATACGAGTACTCGGGCTTTCCGCAACTTTGCCTTTTTTGAAAGTTATTTCTCCAATTACATTGAAGGAACGGTGTTTGAACTACCAGAGGCCCGTGAAATTGTTGCTTCACAACGGCCACTGACCGCCCGTAACGAAGACTCGCACGACATTCTGGGCACCTATCAATTGGTTTCCAGCCCCGAAGAAATGCAGCTATTGCCCGAAACCGCCAACGATCTGCTGGACATATTAAAGAGGCGGCACAAGATTTTGCTTTCTGCCCGCAAGGAGCAACTGCCCGGGCAATTCAAAACACAAAACAATTTTGCCGGACAAACGGCTTTTGTCGATCGCTATTTGGTGCGTGGAACCCTCATCAAAGCTTTTGATTATTACCGGGTATTGGTGCACCCCTTTGCCCGGGCGGCCTACCTCATGTTTGTCATCAGCGAGGTGCATCCTTTCCAAGATGGTAATGGGCGCATTGCCCGGGTGATGATGAATGCGGAACTGGTGCACGGCAACCAGGCCAAAATCATTATTCCTACGGTGTATCGAGACGATTACCTGGGCACCCTGCGCCAGCTCACCCGCCGAAAAGACCCGATTTCTTACCTACGAATGCTTGCCCGTGCGCATGCCTTTAGTGCTACCATTGCTGGTGAAGACGAGCAAGTGATGGAACGGCAATTGGAACGCAGCAATGCCTTTATGGAACACACCGAAGGCATTTTACAGGATATTTCTGACTAAGGAATTGATGGAATTCCGGCCAATTGTTGAACACTAATCCGCCTGATTGGTTAATCCTGATATGAATCAACCAGATGAACCCCGTATATACATCATTGGAGCAGGAATAAGCGGTCTTGTTGCGGCTATCAACCTCGAAAAACAGGGGTACAAGCCCATTATCATTGAAAAAGATGCTGCGGTAGGCGGTCGGGTGCAAACCGACATTGTTGAAGGATATCAGTTGGACCGAGGGTTTCAGGTGTTGCTGGAAGCTTATCCCAAAGCCAAGGAGTATTTGGACTATGATGCTCTGGAGCTACAGCCGCTTAGCTCTGGCGCCATGCTGTTTCAAAACGGAAAAGGAAAATTGTTTGGCGACCCACTTCGCGAGTTTTCCTACTTCTTCCCTACCCTGTTTTCGAGTGCCGGCTCTATTGTAGACAAGTGGAAGGTATTTCGTTTGAATAAGCAGTTGGAAAAGGCGGATCTACACGCCCTCTTTCAAAAAGAGGAACACAGCTCGCTCGAGTACTTGAAAGCCCGCGGGTTTTCCGACCGTATTATCGATGCGTTCTTTCGTCCTTTTTTCAGTGGTATTTTTCTGGAGCCCCACCTGGCTACCTCCAGCCGCATGTTTGAGTACGTATACAAGATGTTTGGGAAAGGCCGCGCCATGATTCCCAAAGCGGGTATGGGCGCCATTGCCCAACAGTTGGCCGGTCAACTGAAGCATACCACCGTTCACCTCAATACAGAGGTGAAGCGGGTGATGCACGAATCGATCGAACTTGCCAATGGTGACATCTTGCCTTCTCTGTTCACCATCATTGCCACCCAACCCGATCCCTTGGTCAACAATTACGTTTCCAGCCTTCAGTGGAAATCCTGCGACATCCTGTACTTTACCGCTCCTCAAAGGCGCATTCAACCACCGGTAATTGGACTCAGCACCGAACCGGGGTCTTTGGTCAACAACATTTTCTATTCCACCAGCATCCCTACTGCGCAGCGCGGTTCGGAGGAGTTGCTTTCGGTCACGGTGGTGCGGGAACACAACCTGGAGGATTCTAAATTGATTGAGAAAGTAAGCCAGGAATTGACTTCGATTTTTGGCATCGACCAAACCAAGTTGCTGCAGCACAAGCGTATTGCACAAGCTCTGCCAGATCTGCAAGACCTGCAATACAGCCGGGATCCAGAAGAGAATCAGCTCACCGACCGCATTTCTATCGCTGGCGATCACCAATTGAACGGTTCGTTCAATGCGGCTATGATCTCTGGTGAAAATGCCGCAGCCATGGCTCACCGGGCCCTTTCCAACCTTCTGTTTTCTTCCACTACAGTTTGAGCGGCCAGCACGCTTTCTACTTTTTTGGGTGACTTTTTCACGGGAATGGTATTCATGTGAAAATCATTACCCCATGCACTCTCTCAAAATCGTCTGTATTGCCTTCGGCATTTTTCTAATTGGCTTTTTGCTGCCCTGTTCCTCCGCGGGTCAACTCACCAATGCGCACTATAACCGTACACAAAACAGTTATCAATTCAACAACGAAGCTGGCATTCAGGCTTCTGCCGATGCCTTAAACATCACTTGTAAAGTAGTTTACAATGCCTCACCGGACGGCTATCGGGTCACTTACACCACCTCGTTTATAAGCAATACAGTGGAGGCTACTGAGGCGACTATGAATCAAAAAGTAGCCGTGCTCATCAAGGATTTGAAAGCCCTCAAACTTCAGGAAAATGACATTGCCGTGGACGTCATTTCAATCGACCCCATCTTCGATCCGCTCGGACGCCATTTGCCAAGGGACAGTATTCCTGTACCTCAAGGCTACAAAATCACCCAAAATTTGACCTTTAACCTCAAAAGGTTGGATCAGTTTCGGGAATTGGCCGTAGTCTGCATGGAATACGGAATTTACGATGTCATCAATGTTGAAGCTTACCTGAAAGACCCGAGCTTTATCCACGATTCACTTGCCTCAAAAGCGGTGCAGGTATTGAATCAGAAAAAGGAACTGTCGAAGCAGATTGGCTGGTCTTTCGGAGCGGGTTCTGTGGGCTTCACGAAAAAACAGGACGTGATTTATCCCAACGAGCGGTATTTGAAATCACACCTCAAAAATGCCAGCTTGTACCAGCACCATCTTTCGCAGAATACTACTGTAGAACTCCAGCGGCAGCTAAACGTTGACAACCACTTTACGCTCAATCTGAAGAACGCCGACTTTGTTTTCAATGCACAACTGACGCATCCTTGCATTCAATTCTATTATGAAGTGAATTATACCTTCTTACCGACCGAAACCGAGTCGGAAATGCGCAACAAGATTCGAGAAGAATTAGAGGAGGAACAGGAAAAAACATTTTACATCCTTGGTAAGGACGGAAAGCTAAAGACCATCAAGCTGGACTGAACCCTTTTTGCTGTAGCTGCTGCCGAACGTATTCCTGCAACTGCGCTAAATCCATCTGGTCCATTTGTGCTTTTGCAAGAAACACTTCTACTTCCCTCTTTTCTACCAGGAAGGCAGCGGGAAGGGCGTCTTTTCGGCCAAACTCCTGCTCCCACTCGTCTTTGTGAAGAAACCTTACTTCAATGGGCAATTGCTCAATGAACTTGCGCCATTGCTTGCGCATAGATACCGGGCCGTAGGTGATGGCGCACAAGTGGCACGGATAAGTTTTGGGCGAAAACACTTTGTGCATGGCATCAAGGGCCATGTTCCACAGGCCAGCATCGGCATTGTAAACAAAAATCAGTGTACCTTCCTGAGGTTGCTCTACTTGTTTCGCCATGGTGCAAGATTAATAATACTTCGCTGCTTTTGCGATCGTTCAACTGACATTTTTTCAAAAGAGGATTTTCAAATTTGTACTATATTAAATACATTTTTTATATTTTTGTACGGAAAGAAGTACATTTTGAAACAAAGCAAGCAACAATCTCTTTTACCTTCGCACCAGCGTTTGTTGACCCAAATGGGTGAAAATATTCGTCTGGCCCGCAAACGCCGGAAGCTCACCACCATTCAGGTGGCGGAACGGGCGGGCATCTCCCGCAACACCCTCTACTTGCTGGAGAAAGGCAATCCGGGGGTTTCGATTGGCAACTTGTTCAACGTCCTTCGCACCTTAAATTTACAAGACGACTTTTTGAAATTAGCGGCCGACGATACCTTGGGCCGCAAACTGCAAGACCTTAATTTATAAGTCATGGGCACGGGAAAGACCGATATATACGTGTATGCTCACTGGGCAGGTATGCCAGAGGCCCAGCGCATCGGTATATTGGGCGCACACCAGGCGAAAGGAAAAAAGGCCTTCAGTTTCGAATACGATCTTACGTGGTTGAAGACCAAAGCGCAGTTTTTGCTCGACCCCGATATCAATTGGTATTCGGGGCCACAATACCCTAATCAGAAGGAGAACTTTGGCGTTTTTTTCGATTCCATGCCCGATACCTGGGGCCGTACGTTGATGAAACGCAGAGCGGCCCAGGCCGCAAAAGAAAAAGCAGAACGCCCACCCAAGCTCTACGATGTTGATTTTTTATTAGGAGTATTTGATCCCAGTCGTATCGGAGCGCTTCGTTTCAAAACCGATCCTGAAGGGCCTTTTTTAGATGACGATGCGGAGCATGCTACTCCTCCCTGGTCGTCGATTCGCGAGTTGCAGTACGGGGCCCAACAATTGGAAGAAGACCCTGACCCGGCCTCGGCCCAAAAATGGCTCAACCTGTTGATGGCGCCCGGCTCTTCGTTGGGTGGTGCGCGCCCGAAAGCCAACATCCTCGACGACCACGGCCACCCATGGATTGCCAAGTTCCCTTCCAAAAACGACCCGATCGATAAGGGCCTTTGGGAATACCTCACCTACCGCCTGGCGGAAATGGCGGGCATTGCCATGGCGGAATCGAAAGTGGAAAAGGTACTTGGCCATCAGCACACCTTTTTTACCAAACGGTTCGACCGCATGAATGGCGAACGGGTGCATTTTGCCTCGGCCATGACCATGACTGGACACAACGAAGAAACCCTGAAAAATCACGAGCCCAGTTACCTGGAACTGGCCGAATTCATTCAATTCACCGGAAGTCAAAACGTGGTGGACCTGCAACAGCTTTGGCGCAGGATCATTTTCAACATTTGCGTTTCCAATACCGACGATCACTTGAGAAACCACGGTTTCCTGCTCACCGAAAAAGGCTGGATCCTGTCCCCTGCCTACGATTTGAATCCTTCCGTAGACAAAGACGGCTTGTCGCTCCAAATCAACGAAACCGACAATGCACTCGACTTCGATTTGGCCCGTGAAGTAGGTGTGTATTTTGAAATGCTCCCCCAACAGATGGATGCCTGTATTGCCGAAGTAAGTGCAGCAGTCAACCAGTGGGAGCGGGTGGCCGATGAGTTGGGCATTCGCCGAAGCGAAAAAGAATTGATGGCTCCGGCATTTCATACTTTAGCGGTGTAAAACCTTTCTTTTATGAGTGCTCCAATTGCATTGGTTACCGGTGGCAACCGAGGTATCGGTTTGGCCGTGGTGCGACAACTGGCCGAAAAGGGCTATCGAGTGCTGCTCGGCTGCCGTAACCCAAAAGCTGGTGAAAAAGCGATTGCCCCCTGGCCAGATCTGGCTGGTCGCATTGTGGTGGAACAACTGGATGTCAGCTCTCTGGACAGTATCCGGTCTTGCTTTGAAGGCGTCCAACGAGCCTATGGTCGCCTGGATGCCTTGGTCAACAACGCTGGCATCCACTACGATACCTGGCACGAAGCCCAAAATGCCGACCTACAAAACGTGCGTGAAACCTTGGAAACAAACCTATTTGGCCCCTGGCAAATGGTGGAAATCTTTTTGCCCTTGCTGGGGCAAGGTGCCCGGGTCGTCAACGTTTCGAGTGGTGCAGGTGCTTTACAAGGCATGGGCCCCGGCACTCCTGGCTACAGCGTTTCCAAAGCGGCCTTGAACGTATTGACCCTCAAATTAGCGGCCGAATGGCAATCGAAAGGTATTTTGGTGAACTCCGTTTGTCCGGGCTGGGTCCGCACCGAAATGGGGGGCGCTGCCGCACCAAGATCGGTGGATGAAGGAGCCGATACCATTGTGTGGGCGGCTGACCTGCCAAAAGACGGCCCCAGCGGCAAGTTTTTCCGCGATCGAGAAGAGATTCCTTTTTGAGTTGAAGTTGCGCCTGCCGCAGGTGCGGCACCAGGCAACAAAAATCGGGTAATCCGGGGGCGATGACTATTTGACGGTATTGGCCTGGGTGGCGATTTTCTGGAGCCGTGGAGCGCGTTCTTCCGGGTAGTTGAAGCTATTGACTGCCTGGGCAGTGCGCACAAAATAGTTTTCGGGGCCAATCAGGTCGGCCAGCTCCGACCGCATCAAGATATCGCGCACCGGGCCAATGGCTCCCGCCAGACGAAAGGCAATGCCCTTGGCCGCCAACTCTCCCAAAAACTTATGCAACACATCTACCCCGGAGGCATCGATGTAGTTGATGGCTTCGGCGTTGAGCACCACCAACTTTAAGGCCTCGCCTTTTTTCGCCACCAGGTAATTCAGGCGGCTGCGGAAATAATCTTTGTTGGCATAGTAAAGTTGGCCGTCAAAACGGATGGCCAGCACATCGGGGCGGGTCTTTGCCTCCGGAAAGCGCAATACGTTTTTGTAAAATCCTGAAATATCGCCCAATACTGCAATGTGTGGTTGGGTGGAGCGGTACACCATGAGCAACAAGGCCAACACCACTCCTACGCCAATGCCAACGGTAATGCCCACAAATGCGGTGACCGAAAAGGTGATCAAGAGCAACACAAATTCATCTTTCCGGTGGTGCCACAAACGCAAAGGGTATTGGAAATCGATGAGGCCAAACACTGCCACCATGATGATGGACGCCAGAATGGCTTTGGGCAAATCGTGGAACAAGGGTGTGAAAAACAACAAGACCAAGGCCACCACGCCGGCACTGATAAGGGCTGCCATGCCGGTGCGTGCACCACTTTGATCATTAACCGCAGTACGCGAAAACCCGCCCGTGGTGGGATAAGCTTGAAACAGGGCCCCAATGATGTTGGCCATGCCAAGGGCGCGCAACTCTTGGTTGGCATCTACTTCGTAGTCTTGGTGGCGCGCTTCGATGGCTTTGGCTACGGAAATGGCCTCCATAAAAGCAATTAAGGCCAAAGTAGCCGCCATGGGAAGCAAATCGAGCAAGGGAGCATTGGCAATATCCGGGAGGCTCAAACGGGGAAAACCGCTTGGAATTTCGCCTACTAAGGGCACTTTCGCAGTCAGCTGCAGACCAAGGGTAGCGAGAATGCCAGCCACCACCACTACCAAAGCCGCTGGAATACGTTTGGCGAAACGCTTGAGCAGCACCATCACCAAGATTCCGCCCAGACCAATCGCTAAGGCCCAACCGTTGGTTCCGGGCAAGGCTTGCCAGGCGG
This sequence comes from uncultured Flavobacteriales bacterium, assembly GCA_937899835.1. Lineage (GTDB taxonomy): Bacteria > Bacteroidota > Bacteroidia > Flavobacteriales_G > Salibacteraceae > CALCCE01. Next base: position 18,865 of record CALCCE010000199.1, read on the forward strand.
AAAGCATCAATTCGTGAATTTGATTGCTGCGGGGAACTTCAATTCCAAACAAGTATTTGAGCTGGTTGAGGCCGATGATGAGGGCTGCGGCAGAAGTGAAACCGCTGATGACGGGCTTGGACAAGAAATTGACCAAAAATCCCATGCGCAGCAGGCCCAGCAGCAGTTGAATGGCCCCCATTAGCAAGGCCAATACCAGTGCCAAGGCAATGTAGTTTTCGCTGCCTACCACCGCAATGGCCGAAAGGCCAGCGGCTACCAGCAAGGAATCCATGGCTACCGGACCAACGGCAAGCTGTCGGGATGTACCCAAAAATGCGTAAACGACCTGGGGCATCAACGCAGCGTATAAGCCATAAACCGGAGGAAGCCCGGCAATTAGCGCATAGGCCATGCCTTGAGGGATAAGCATGATGCCCACGGTAAGCCCTGCAGGCAGGTCGCCTTTGAGTTGCTGTCGTGAATAACCGGGCAACCAGTTTAAAAATGGTAAAAAACGCTTCATCGATGCATGTAGGGCAACTCGGTGTGCACTAATTCAAAACTCTTTTACTTCTATCCGGTTACGGTGCAACTCGATTTTTCCTTCTTTTTCGAGCTGCTTCAATACCCGTGAGATCACCACCCGACTGGTGTGCAAATCCTTCGCAATTTCGTGGTGTTTCACCGAAAGGGTGGTGGTATGGTGCAGTTTTACTTTGTCTTTTAAGTAGTTGAAGAGCCGCTCGTGTAAATTGAGAAATACGAGTGAATCAATGGATTGCAACATTTCATGCAAGCGCTCGTGATAACTGGTAAACACAAAGTTCATCCATCCCGTATATTGCTTCATCCATTCGGCCATTTTTTGAACCGGTATCATGAGCAAAGTGGCATCTTGTTCGGCAATGGCCCTGATTTCACTTTGGGTCTTCCCCAAACATCCCGAAAGACTCATGGTACATGTATCGCCCTTTTCGAGAAAAAACAGCAACATTTCGTCCCCTTCCTGATCCTCGCGCATAATTTTAATCGATCCATTCACGAGCAAGATCATAAACCGGATTTCTTCCCCTACTTCAATAATCACATCACCTTGCCTTTTCTGTTTGATGATGCCGGACTCCACTATTTCATTCAGCAGTTCGGGTTCAAACAAATATCCGTAGTTTTCCTCCAGTAGTGTGCGTTCTCTTTGATTCATCGCTCAAGGGTTTCGGTAGCTTCTGCCGGCACAAAGTAAGGATTTGTTCGCTTGTGGAGTTACCACCCAGACTACCCGATCAAAAGACTAAATTGGAGTTTAAGTGACTTGGATCACCGATAAAGTAACCTGCGGAAAATAACTTCGTGCACTCGACACTACGCATGCCTTCCCAAGATTTCTGGAACCAACGTTACGACACTCCCACCTATGCCTATGGCGAGGCTCCCAATGTATTTTTTGCCCATCGGCTTCAAAGTCTAAAGCCGGGAAATCTGCTCTCAGTTTGTGAAGGGGAAGGTAGAAATGCCATTCATGCAGCGCAAAACGGATGGCAAAGTGTGGCCATTGATTTCAGCGATGCTGCTCGCCAAAAAGCCCACCAGCTGGCCAAGAGCAAAGGTACAGCCATTCAATACATTGTGGCCAATTGTTCGCAACTGGGTTATCCTGCGCATCGATACGATGCCGTAGCGCTGGTTTATGCCCACATGAGCCCTGAGGACCAAGCACTTTTGTTTCCTAAGCTTTACAACAGCTTGAAGCCGGGCGGCCACTTCATTTTCGAAGCATTTTCTTCCAAGCAATTGGGATTGGCTTCGGGTGGTCCAAAGCAATTGGATTGGCTTTTTACGTTGCAGGACCTGCGTACCACCTGGCCCGACATGCATTGGGTGATTTTGGAAGAGGCGGCCGTTCGTTTGGAGGAGGGCTCCTACCACCAAGGTGAAGCCCAGGTAATTCGGGCTTTTGGACAAAAGCCACTTTCTTAAAACTTGAAGCCCATACCGATTCCGTTGGGTCCCAACAAGGGAAACAAACGATCGTTCTGTGTGGCAAATACGGCATAAGTGGAAACATCGAACAAAAACAAGAATGCTCCTTGCACCGCAATAGAGCGGCCAAAACCCTTCAACCGTGGAGCATTGGAAGTGCCCCGACGAGAACGCTCCATGAGGTAAGCACCGCCCAACATGTAGCCCACATCAAGGCCAGCGTTGAACAACAATAACTTCTGCAGGTTGTGGTGCTCTTGAAAAGTAGCCGCTGCATCCAAAGCGAATGGATCGGCTTTAGCGGCCTGGTAGAAGGCCCAACCAGCAATCGAAAGGTTCACTACATTCCAACCCACATTCATTTGATGGAAATAGCGCGTTTCTCCTGAACTGCGCCCCATGCCTACCGCTCCTACGGCCATGTTGCCGATGGCCCAGGTGCCCAAAATGGCCATGGCCGTTTTTTGACGCGAAAGCCGGTCTTGATTAAAGCTCGGTAAATCGTCGGTTTGCCCATAGATTAGGGTTACCCCTATTAAGAATGTAAACGCCAGCAGGCTAAGGAGTTTCTTCCATTGCATACCAGCTTAATTCCATTCAGGGTCTTTTTGTTCAATCGAAGAGGCAAATCAGGATTAGAACCCATCCAAACTCCGGCATAACTGGAGTAATAAGTAATTGCCATTCAAAACTTTAAGCAGTCATTTTAATTGAGGCAGGAATGGATTACCTTTTGGTTTCAATCATCAAATCCAAACAATATGCAAGTTCAATTTCTATTTCGTTGCCGCAGGCTGCGATACTTCTTATTAACATCCCCAATCCTGTTATTTCTGGCTGGTCCCATTTCCGTATTTAGCCAAACGACCAGCCCTCCGGTTGCTGCAGGCCAGAAATGCAAAGCGAGCCCCAAAGTAGGCGATCCAGTCCAGGAAGGAACCCCCAATAACGAGTATCGGCTGGTTTGCGGGATGGCCAAAGCCAAGGATGCAAATTGCGGAGGTGAATGCGAATTCAAATACCGCTGCAAGATTCAATTCTTTGATGGAAACAATTGGGTCAACACCGACACGACCAAAGGCCAAGTACACAAGGATGTGTACAATGCCTGGCACAAAGACACAGGTGAGTTTGCCAGCAACAATATTTCCTGGGAATTTAAAACCCGGGACACCACCATCGCTGACAGCAACAACACTTCTGAATTCGGGCCTGGTATTGATATTAAAGTCGCCTGCAACAAATCGAAAGCAGTAAAAGCTACAGTAAGTTCCAACACACCGATCAATCCCAACCCGGCAAGTGATCCCAATGGCACTCCAACCGATGTTTCTATGTCAGTTTCTTTCACGCTGAAATGCAGTAAATGCAAAATCGACACCATTATTTTCGATTCTATTCGATATGAGCTTCCCGTAACTCCACGTACAGAGGCCCATCCGTCAGCTTCCGATGAAATCACCTACAAAGTTTTCAATGGGGCTGAAGGCCATCCGGTTTTGTGGGTGCAAGGCAATGCAGAAACGGATCGGGTTCAGGTGCGCATGTTCGATTTACAAGGGCGTCAAATCATGCTTTTGAGCAACAAAGTGCTCACTCCCGGAGGCAATATGATTGCACTGCCTGCCCAAAACTTATCGGCGGGCATCTATGTCCTTCAACTCGAATTTGATTCAGGTTATCAAAGTGCCAGCCGTATCGTAATTGCTCGTTAAAACTGGACGATAAAGTCACTTCTGAAGCCCCCGCAGCTGCGGTGGGCTTCTTTTTTTCCTGTGGGTATCGTCAGGTCGTTGGCTTTGAACAAATTTGTGCCTCAATACCAAGCAAAACATGAATTTACAAGAAGCCAAAGTTTTAATTACCGGAGGTAGTTCTGGAATTGGATATGCTACCGCACAATTGCTGCAACAACAAGGTGCACAAGTATTTATTTGTTCGCGCAAAGCTGCGGATGTCGAGCGCGTAAAATCGGAACTTTCGGTTGCGGGCACGGTCTGCGATGTTTCGCAAGAAGATCAGGTAGAGCAGTTGGTGAGCACCGCCATTTCGGAGCTTGGCGGCTTGAACGTGTTGGTGAACAATGCTGGTTTTGGTGCTTTTGCCCCTCTGACTGCGACTTCTACCGAAGATTTCACCAAGGTGTGGGAAACCAATGTACGGGGAGCGTTTTTTGTGGGTCGTGCCGTGGCCAAACATTTTGTGGCGCAAGAAACCGGCAACCTCATCAACATTGGATCGACAGCGGCCAAGAAAGGCTTTGCCAACGGAACGGCCTATTGCGCCAGCAAGTTTGCCCTGGCCGGGATGACCGAATGCTGGCGTGCCGAATTGCGGCCTTACAACGTGCGGGTGACCCAATTGAACCCCAGCGAGGTAATTACTCAGTTTGGTTCCAAACTCGGCTTTGAGCCAAAGAATACAGAGCGGAAGTTGAAGCCTTCAGAAATTGCACACACCATTGCTTCTTTGCTAACCCTAAACGATATCGGGTTTGTTCCTGAGCTTTCGGTTTGGGCCACCAATCCGTAAGAAGCGCCTGCTTTCAATCGGTTATAGAACGCTCCGGGTGGTGCTTTCAGTGGCATTGTTTGCGGAGGTACCTCCCCTATTCTTTCGGGTTGGTTTAACTTTATCGTGTGAACCAAACGCAAAAAATCAAACTTTCGGTCGATGCCGTGGTCTTTGGATATTCTTCTGAAAAGGGAATCCTGATCTTACTCATCAAACGAAACAGCCGCACCTTTCGGGGAAGCTGGGCACTTCCTGGAGGCCTGGTGCGCAACGAAGAATCGTTGGAAGAAGCCGCCAAGCGCGAACTCAACGAAGAAACTGGTGTTTCGATCAATTTCCTGGAACAACTCTACACCTTTGGAACTCCCGACCGCGACCCCAGAAACCGGGCTGTTTCAGTGGCTTACTATGCCTTGGTGAGCCCAGATGCCTTTACGTTACAAGCCGATACCGATGCCAGTGCAGCCGATTGGTTTTCGATAGAGCAACTTCCTGAGTTGGCTTTCGATCATCAAGAGATCGTGGCTACTGCCCTCAAAAGGTTGCGTTCAAAGGTGCTTTATCAACCCGTAGGCTTTGAGCTGTTGGAAGAAAAGTTTCCGTTCTCAGATCTGGAAAACCTTTACCAAACCCTACTGGGGTATCCAATCGATCGGAGAAACTTTCGCAAGAAGGTGCTCAAGTTTGGCTTTGTGGAAGCCACCACCGAGCGCCAAAAGCACGCCGGATCCGGCCGACCGGGTTTTTTGTTTCGTTTCAACCGCCAACGCTACCACGAATTGGTAGAGCAAGGCATTCATTTCGAGCTCTAAAATATACTTAGACAAAGCGTTGTCTGCTTTAAAGAAATTTTATGCGTAAAAATTACACATAAAATTTTGGCGGCTAACTTTCTGCACTTATTTTTGCGTAAAATTAACGCAATAAAATGACCACAGCAGTAATCATCGCCCGTTTTCAAACCCCATACCTTCACGAGGGGCATCACCAACTGATTCAACAGGTGCGGGAAAAGCACAACAAGCTGATCATTGTATTAGGTATCAGTGCTATCCTGGGCAGCCGCCGAAATCCTTACGATTACCACACCCGCGAAAAGATGCTGAAAACAGCTTATCCGGAAGTGGTGGTACTACCGCTCCGCGATCAGCCGGAAGACCATCGCTGGTCGGTCAACCTGGACGAACTGCTGGGCAATGCGTTTCCCAATGAGCAATTTGAACTCTACGGCGGTCGCGACAGCTTTGTGCCCTATTACCAGGGGCGCTACCCTACCGTGGAACTGCCGCAACACGGACAATTCAACGCTACGGAGATCAGAAACCGCTATGCCGACAAGGTGGGCAACTCTGACGATTTCAGGGCGGGCATTCTCTACGCCTACCACAACCAGTTTACGAAAGTGTATCCCACGGTAGATGTGGTGGTTTTCCGGAACGACCGGCGGGAAATGCTGTTGGGCAAAAAGGCCAATAACCTGAAATGGCGCCTTGTGGGTGGCTTTGCCGACCCGGAAGATGAAAGTTTTGAAGCGGCAGCCCGTAGGGAGCTATTAGAGGAGTGTGGCCCAATCGAAGTGAGTGAGATGCGCTATGAAATGAGCCTTCGGGTTGATGATTGGCGTTACCGCAACGAAGCCGACAAAATCACCACCACCGTTTTCAGCTGCGATCATTTGTTTGGCACCCCTAAGGCGCAAGACGATATTGTGGATGTGGCATGGCATCCGCTGGATCACATTTGGCAACTCCTGCAAAACCAAGAAATAACCCCAGCGCACCTGCCCATTTTTGAAAAGCTGCTCGCTAAGTATAACGCTCAATAACCCCAAGGTCATGGCAAAAGAAAACCTCATTCTACTGGCCGATGCGTATAAGTATTCGCACCACAAACTCTATTACCCCGGTACCACGCAAGTGTACTCTTACCTGGAAAGTCGTGGCGGAAAATTTGACAGCACCGTTTTTTACGGCTTGCAGTATTTTCTGAAAGAATACCTCTGTGGCCCTGCCTTTAGCCAGGCCGACCTGGATGCGGCCAAGAACTTCCTGCCCCAGGTATTTGGTCGAGACGATGTGTTCGACCCCAGCCGCTTTCAGTATATTCTCGACACCTACAACGGTCACCTTCCCGTGCGGATAAAAGCCGTGCCGGAGGGGACCGAGGTGCCGGTGAGCAACGTTTTGATGACCATTGAAAACACCGACCCCAAGTGCTTTTGGCTGACCAACTTTTTGGAAACCCTGCTCATGCAGGTTTGGTATCCTTGCACGGTAGCCACCATCAGCAAGGAGGTGCGCAAAGTAGTAGCCCAATACCACCAGGAAACGGCTACACCCGGCAGCGAGGCTGGAATTGATTTTGTGCTGAACGATTTCGGTTTTCGGGGAGTGAGCAGTGTAGAAAGTGCCGGATTAGGCGGTAGTGCCCACTTGTTGAATTTTCGCGGAAGCGATACCCTTGCCGGATCGGTGTTTGCCCAACGGTACTACAAGGCTCAAGAAGTGTATGGCCTCAGTATTCCTGCTACCGAACACAGCATTTGCACCTTGTTGGGCAAAGCAGGTGAAGCGGACATTTACCGCCATATTCTTGATACCTTTCCCACTGGCGTGGTGGCCTGCGTATCGGACAGCTACAATATTTTTGACGCTTGTGCGCAATATTGGGGTACTGAATTCAAGAATCAAATTCTGGAACGAGACGGCCGCCTGGTGATTCGCCCCGACAGTGGTGATCCCGCGATGACCTTGCTCAAAGTGTTTGACATTTTGTTTGAACGATTTGGGTTTGCCACCAACGAGAAAGGCTACAAAGTGTTGCCGCCTCAAGTACGGGTCATTCAAGGAGATGGCGTGAACTATGATTCCATCAAGGCGATTTATGCACGCTTGAAAGCCCACGGCATCAGTGCAGAAAACCTGGTGTTGGGCATGGGTGGTGCCTTGTTGCAAAAGCTGGACCGCGATACGCAGAAATTTGCCCTCAAATGCTCTTACGCCAAGTTGAACGGCAAAGACACGGTGGTGCAAAAAAGCCCTACCGAAATGGATGCCGATGGCAACATTACGGGGTCGTTTAAAAAATCCAAGGGCGGAAGACTCAAGTTGATTCATAGAAATGGCCATTTTGAAACGGTACCAGAAACCAGCCATCCCGAATGGGAAGACCAATTGCAAACGGTTTTTGAAAACGGACACTTGCTGAACGAACAAACTTTTGAAGTGCTGCGGCAACGCAGCGCGCTCTAAGCCCAAACCTGATCTGAAATGAAAAAAATTCTCTTTTCTACCCGACCTTATCGTTTTCTTGCCCAAGAGATGCTGGCCTTGGGCGATTTTAAGCGCGGCAAAGTGGAAGAAAAAACCTTTCCTGACGGCGAGCATTACCAACGCATCCTCACCAATGTAGAAGACCGCAGCGTGGTGCTGGTGGGCGGCACGGTGAACGATGTGACCACCCTGGAACTGTACGATCTGGCAAGTACTTTGGTGCAACTGGGATGCGCTTCGCTCGATTTGGTGATTCCCTATTACGGCTACTCCACCATGGAACGGGCGGTGCAACCTGGCGAGGTGGTGGCTGCCAAAAACCGGGCGCGCCTGCTCTCTTCGATTCCACGCAGCCAGAAGGGCAACAAGGTCTATCTTTTCGACTTGCATTCGGAAGGGATTCCCCACTACTTTGAAGACCACTTAAGGGCGGTGCATGTTTACTGCAAGGATTTGATCATAGAAGCTGCGCTCCAAAATGGTGGAAGCAATTTTGTTTTGGCCAGTACCGATGCCGGCCGGGCCAAATGGGTAGAATCGCTGGCGAAAGAAATTGGTGTGAACCCCGCTTTCGTGCTCAAACGCAGGGTTAGCGGTAGCGAAACCGAGGTCACTGCCATCAATGCAGATGTAGCGGGCAAAACCGTGGTATTGTATGACGATATGATCCGCTCGGGTAGTAGCCTGATCCACGCGGCCAATGCCTACCAACAAGCCGGAGCTACCCGAATTGTGGTGATTACTACCCATGCCGTTTTTGTGAATGGAGCCGTGGAACGACTGCAAGCTTCCGGCCTGATTGAAAAGGTGATCTGTACCAATACCCACGTGGCCAGTCAAGAAACCTGGGGAGACTTTGTAGAGGTGCTGTCCATTGCTCCGTTGATGATCAAGCACCTGAAGAAGGGTGGCTACCACAAATGAGCCATCGAGATAAAGCTATAGAATACCTGCTGATTCTTTGAAAGCTATTGCTCGAAAAAACGACACTCTCTTGGGAAAAAAAGGGATTAAAACGCCAAATTCCATGGAAGTCCAGAGGATAGTGGGGTTTTCATTTACCCAAAATTCACGCTACATTGCGGTGACCTACGGCAACCATCCATTTTGAATCCGACTTATCGATATGAAACGACTACTATTTTTTCTCTTAGCACTTCTTCCCTTAGGTGTTTTGGCGCAAGCCGGTTCCGGCACTGCACTTGATTTTAATGGCAGTTCCTCCTACGCAACAGCCGATACACTCAACCTCAGCAACAACCAGGTTTCGATGATGACCTGGATCAAAGTAGATGCTTTTAAAACTGGCTTTCCATTCATTAGCTCAGTTATGGGTACGGAGCAACCCGGAAATTCTGCATTCATCCGGTTGGGAGACGCATCCCTGGCCGCTTCCAGGCTGCAATTTGTGCTTACGATAAGTAGTACCCAGGTTAAATTAGACGGTATTACCAACCTACAAACCAACCGTTGGTACCACATTGCCGCTACCTACGATGGAAGTCAAATGCGTCTTTACATTGACGGTATGTTGGATGCCAGCATGGCCATGTCGGGTACCATCACTTCCAACGACTTGTTTGAGATCGGTCGGAATTTCGAAAATACCCGGATTCTTGACGGAAGTATGGATGAAATGAGTGTTTGGACCACGGCCGTTTCACAAAGCACCATTCGGGAGTGGATGTGCAAACGCACCAATTCTTCGCACCCCGATTTTGCCAACCTTTTGGCCTACTGGCGCTTTGATGAAGGTTCTGGTACTAGTTCGGCTGACTTGAGTGCCAATACCAACAATGCCACCCTGGTGAGCAGCCCCAACTGGGTAAACTCCGGTGCAGCCATTGGCGATGAGAGCATTCAATCCTACAGCGGTGCTCTCGGCATGAGCATAGCCCACCCCGATGGAGATTCCATCGAAGTAGTAGCCACAGGAGGAACGATTGATGGGTTGCACCTTTACCGGGTAGATTCCATGCCCAATACCCTCAATACGGGTACGGGGCTTACCTCAGTAGATTCCACCCGCTATTGGGGCGTTTTCAAAGTGGGTTCAGGAAACTATACCCTGCGGTATAACTATGACGCTAATTCGGCCTTAGCCGGACAAAGCGATTGCTTTTTTCAAATGGGTCGCCGAAACAACGGTGCCTCAAGCTCCTGGGCTACCGCCAATGGGCAAAATCAAGATTTAAGTGCCGATACCATTCAAGTGTTTCGCAACGCCAGTCAAGAATTTATTGCGGGTTTCAATACCGGTTTGGTCATTCACACCATCAACTTTACGTCCAGCAATGTATTGTGTAACGGCGATAGCAACGGTTCGGCGACTGCCAATGTATCGGGCGGTGTACAACCCTATGTGTACCTGTGGTCCAATGGTGGAAACACAGCTACCCTCAACAACCTTGCGGCCGGCACCTATACCCTTTCCATTACCGATAGTTCCAACTGCAACACCATCGAATCGGTCACCATTACACAACCGAGCCCATTGGTGGCTACCGGAGTAACCGTTACCGAGAACGATTGCCAGATAGATGAGGATGGGGCCGTTCAAGCCACCGTTACCGGCGGAACTACGCCCTATCAATACATTTGGAACGATCCCATGACGCAAGCAGCGGTTTCTGCTACCAATTTGGCCAACGGCACCTATACCGTGACGGTAACCGACGACAACGGTTGTACCGACACCTCAATGGCTTCCGTCACCAACTTGTTTCCCGATCCGGTTCCTACCCTCGGAAGCGATACCAGTGTTTGCTCCGGCGACTCGGTTAGCCTACTTCCTACAGGTTCCGCAGGACCCTATGTAGTCTTCGCCTGGTCGGATGGTAATAACTTAAGTTTCAACAACGCTCAGCCGGGAACCTATACCGTCACCGTTACCAATGGCAACGGATGTACCGGAGTTTCTGCTCCGGTTACCATCAGTGCACTTCCTTTGCCTACGCCCAACCTTGGGCCCGACATTTCGCAACAAAACCCACCGGCTACTCTGGATGCAGGTCCGGGTTTTTCCATCTACGATTGGTCTACCGGAGACAACACACAAACCATCAGTGTGAGCATTGCAGGAACCTATTTCGTAGTGGTCACTGACAATAACGGGTGTACGGGAACCGATACCATTGAGGTAGAGTTTGCTCCGATCAATGTACCAGAACTGGTGAATGATTTGGACGTAAAAGTATATCCGAACCCCGCCAGAGATCAGGTTTACATTGAATTGCCTGAAGAAGTAAAGGGCAAAGTAAAACTCGAAGTATTGGACCTGCGCGGTAGACAAGTGGCTACTTATTCGCTTACACCTCGCAGAAACGCCCTCACACTTGACCTTTCGGGTTATGCCACCGGCATGTACTTATTGCGTTTTACGAGCGATAGCGGATACCATAACCATCCGCTTCAAGTCCAGGAATAAGGTTTATTGCAATTCCAGAATTGCGCGTTCGATCACCTCATCGCGGCTGGGATCGTTCAAATCCAATGCTACCGGAATATCGGGGTCGAGGCCATCGTCGAGGTATCGACCTTGGTGATCGACAAACTCGGTAACGGATAAGCTCCAATACCAACCGTTGGCCAAATAGCCGTCTCCCACTCCCCCGCTGCCGCCTCCGGAGCGCTGGCCGATAAAGGTGACCCGATCCAGGGGTGAAAGCGAATAGGTGAAGGTTAATCCAGCACTGTAAACGTTGCGGTCGGTCAATACGGCCACCGGTTTGAGGTAGCGAAAATCAGAGTTGGCGGGCTGCATGGTGATCTCGCTGTTGGTAAAATCACTGGGGCCCGGGCCGGTTTTGAATCGCTCAAAGCCCACATATAACGGCTCATCAATGAAATAAGCGGCAAACTTTACCGCCAGGTTGGGGTCTCCGCCCTGGTTGAGGCGTTGGTCAACGATGAGTGCGGTGGTGCCATTCAAGTCCCTGAAAATGGTTTCAATATCCGAATCGTCGATCTCCTCGGCCCAAGTAGGCAGCCACAGGTAGCCAATGTCTGGGGCTTGCGGCAAGGTGCCCCATACGGCACGAACACCAAATTCATCACCATCGAGCTGTTTGATGCCGGGGTTCACTGCCCTACCGATGTAGTTGTTTTCCAGGATGCCCCGATCAACCCCCCGGGGAAAACCTTTCAAGAGATCAAAGGTGGCCTCCATTCCGTTATCCCCACCTTCCAGCAGGGAACTGTGGCCATCGCGCAATCGGTTGGTCACCACTGCCAATCGGCTAAACAACTCGGCATCACTCAATTCGCCATCCACAGTGTTGAGCAAGGAATCTTTCAGGAACGCCATGTCTACACCTTTAGGCGCTAACATGGCGTATTTTTCTTCCACCAAGGTGAGGTATTCTTCGAGAATGCTGCGGGCATCGGTATCGGGGTTGGGCCGCAACAGCGCCCGTTCACATGCCACCAAGGCCATAGCAGCCAGCAGCACCAGAAGGATTGACATTCGGTTGCTCATGATGCTGGTTTTAAGGTGGTTTTGTGAACAAAACGGAAGTGTAGGTTGAGCCGATGTTGACCGTAAGCCGTTGGATAGTTGGTTACCGTAGCAAAACGTGCAAATTGCCATTGGTACCCTATTGCCCACCTGCGGTGCAACTCATACTGTGCTCGAAATCGAAAATTCAGCCGGTCCCACAGCGGAGCGAAAGTGCCATTACGAAAGCTAAAAAAACTGGTGACCGATTCGTTTTGGTAGGAAAACTCGCCTTTCTCTTGGGCGTCCTGCGGAATGGAAAACGCAAAACCGGTCGATTCCCGGAAATAAGTCAACACTCCAACATCTGCGCCCAAGGTTAAGGGGCGCTCCTTCACACTGAGATCGTGCTGTACGCTGGCCCACAGTTGGCTACCAGTGATGGAATAGGTTCCGTTGTTGCCCAGGTTATTACTATTGCGGAGGTAATAATCCAAGGCATCGAGTTGCCCTCCGAGCCGCCACACACCATGGATGGATCGCAAGTACCGATACGATAGAGCGGTGTGAATGACCGAAACAAAATCGGCATCGTGGGTGCTGGCCGATTCTCCACCAAACCCGACGGTGACGTTGTAGTTGCTCACATACTTTTCAGCGACAGCAGTTCGGTCAAATAAGAACACCATGCCCCCACCACCGTAGCGTACATCCGAATATTTCGTGTCTTGAAAAAAAGAACCTACTCCCCCGAGGCCCAGCTCCCACATGCTGGTTTTTTGCCCAATGGCGGTGGAAACGAACAACAACAGACTTATCGCCGTGCACCAATGCGGTAGGTAGCGATGCGGGAATTCCCCGCTACTTCGCACGGATAATTTGGTCAAATACTTCATAGCAAAACCTTACTGGTGAGCTTCCCCCATGCTGGGGTTCAATCATACTCATGGAGCGGAAACGGACCAATGCCCTTGCTACAAACATGTGAAAAATATTGCCAGTAAGAAACAGGTTTCAGGACAAAGCGTGGTCCTCAATTGCACCCTTTTAACATCTCTGGTGCTACCTCTTCTCCCAATGCGGCACTTTTCCTGAAGCAATGGCAGGCCTCCCCTGGTTTTCCCAATTGCTGATAGGCTAACCCCAAGTTGTAGTACAGCCAAGGATGTTGATCGCCCAACTCCAGCGCCTGCTGAAAAGCTTGCTGTGCAGCTTCGGGATTGCCAATGCGCAACATGGCACTGCCGTAATGGTACAGTTCCAGATGAGGAGCCTTGTTGCGTTTTGCCTCACTGCCTTCAATGGCCACGGTCAACTCTGGTGCCTCGATCAACAAGGTATTGTCGATGCCCAATTGCTGGTGCACTGTTTCGGCATACCCGGTAAGGACACTTTCTTCCCTGCCGTGGTCCACTTCGCGCAGGTAGGTTTTCAGATCACTCGCTAAAATCATCTGCGTTAAGGCAAACAGCGAATCGACTTGTTTGGCCGTCCAAAACTGGCGGTGAAGGGTAGCCTCCAACTCCCGACGGGCCATTTCTACCCGATCGAAATAGAGGTTGATGAAACAATTGGTATTGGGGTTTTTCTTGAGGTAATAAAAGCTTTCGTCGAGGTTGATCAAAGTGCTCGAAACATAATACACACTGTCGTTGGCCACATTGCGGTCGAGGTAAATCTGGGCCGACAACTGGTACAACTCCGAGGCGGTGCTCAGGTTGTGGTAATCGTTGAGTTCCCCGTCTACTTCGAAATCAAAACCATCGTTGATGGCATAGGAAAAGATCCGTTCATTGGACCAAGGCACCACTTTGTTTTTGAAAATCACATTTTGCTTGCTCAGTTCATTGAAGTTGAACAACACTCCGTTCTCTTTAAAAAATTGCCGATAGGCCAGCCGGCGTTTGCTCGGAATCAGTAGTGTTTGGTACTCCCAAAACAAGGGATCGTAAGGCTGGGAAACAATTTTTTCGTAATCGGTCACCAGATTTTCCCCGGCGGAATAATGCGGAAGGCCAAAGCCCTGTTCCCGATCGTAGAACAAGACCACTCCCTTGGTGGCAAGTGGGCGTTGGGCACGTGCATTGGCGTAGATAAAATCGTATTCAAAAGTCACTTTCTCCAATCCAAAAGCAGTTGCGTCAACAAACGAATACTGCACCTCAAAATTCAGTTGACTCATTTCGTCTCCCGGGTTGATTTCCCCAAAAGGGTGCTTTTGAAGGTTGTCGGCCTTCAGTTGCACTTCCATCAACTGCCCTTTTGCTTTGTTCAACGTAATCAATGCATCGAACTGGTCGCCCGATTTGGAAATCAACTCCAACTGCACCCAATCATCGCCCGAACTCACCGGATGGTATTCATAAAGTTTGGCAATTTGCTTTTTCCCAAAGTGCAACGGGTTGTCGGGAAAAGTGTTGTTGCTCTTGTAGATGAGGTTGTAATTGGCCAGTATTTCAGTCGTACTGAGGTTGACAAAGTAACTCTGATCCACCGGACTCATGCCGATGCGCCCGGTTTTGAGGTGCAAATCACCAAACCCGGTGGACCTTACCTCGGCATTGAAATAGCACTCGATCAGCTCCACCGGTTGGCCTTGCGTGGCACTTTCGAGCGAAAAATAGGTTTTGTGGATTGCGTTACCCGAACGCCGCAAATGCCTGCCTGCGCGCACCAACAGGTCCAACAACACCTCTTTGTCGGCATATACCGCAACCGTGTTGAGTTCTACCCCAACCGGCTGCAACACAATGCCGCCTTTTTGAAGCACTTCAGAGGCTACCACGGTATGTTTTTGAAATCCGATGTAGGTGACCATCAAACTATCAGTCAATTGACAATTAACTATAAATCGTCCGTCTTCGTTGGTAACGGCCCCTTTTAGCGTCCGCTTGAGCACGACATGGGCGTAGGGCAATGGGGTTTTATCTGCCGCCGACTGCACTACTCCACTCACCTTTACGACTTGCCCCACCACTTGATGGCGGGCTCCTATGAACAGGAAGAAGAGCAAAAGGAAGGATAAAGTGCACGAGGAGAGTCGGGAAGCGTTCATGATGAATTATTCGGTTTGAAAACCCGCACCCGTCCAGTGCCAGATGCGGATTTCATCGGTTGGGAAAAAGAAACCCTGGTCGGGATCAAATCGAAAAACAGGTTGAACGATTTGTCGGGTTTCCGGGTCAAAAGTGAGGGCAATATCCGTGGCACGAGGTGCTTCTACCGCCAAATAGCGGTCTTTACCAAAAGCTTTGGCCACTTCGGCCAGTCCTGCTTCGGTATGGCAAAACAAGCGGATGATCTTGTGGTGATGCCCGGCCCCGTGCGTTCCTCCTCCCAGCAGCAAATAGTAGCGGGAAGAATCGGTGGTAAACTGGTAAATCTTGCCATACCCTGAATCGGTAAATCCGCCTTCCAGATCATCGGAATCATCCAGCAAAGGCAATATTTGTATCCCATCTTCAAAAGCATATTGCGCAAAAGCTACTGTTTCGTGGTTGGAGCCTCCGAGGCGGTAGTTGAAGGAAACTACACGCAGCAAACGGTCTTCCGACAGTTGAATACCCACCTTCTCACGCAATAGCGGGAAGGCATACCGCTGTGAAGCCGGATTTTGTAATAAGGCCAACAAGCTATCCTGAAAACACCGGGCCAGGCTATCCGATCGGCGTGAATAATCGAAGGCCACCGACAAATACGCAGCTCTAAGGTGCACAATTTGTGCCTCTCGCTTCGCGATATCTGCCTCTTGCCCCAATCCAAAGGTGGTGCAGCATAACAACAAAACGCCAATAGCTATACCGAGTCTCATCCTGCTACCTTGGGTTTTTCCGACATGTTGGTGAGGCCCCAAGCGCTCATGGCGTCAATCACTGGAAACAATCCACGGCCAAAGTCGGTGAACCCGTATTCGACCCTTGGCGGAATTTCGGGAAAGATGGTGCGGGTAAGAATACCATCCGCTTCCAACTCGCGCAACTGCTTGGTGAGCATTTGCTTGGTGATGCCCTCGATGCCTCTTTCCAAAATACCAAAGCGGTTGGCGCCTTTGCGAATGAGGTGTATCAAAATGGGCTTCCATTTTCCTCCGATGTGTTGCATACAAAAAGTCACGGGGCAATCGGCATGTTGCACTTTAGGAGTGATTGTTTTTTTCATGGCCTAAACATTTGATTTTCAACATAAGTCACTTTTAAATGACTAAACAATTAAAAAATGACTACTTGCACTATTCATACAATGGTAGAAAATTTGCAAGACCTGTACTAAGGAGAAGATGCAGGAATTAATCAATTTCCATAGTCTATGAAAGCCATTGTTCGCAGCCGCCCCGGCAAAGCCCTTTCTACCATGCAAGTCATGGACTTGCCCCCTCCTTCCCTGCCTGCTGATCATCTTCGCATTCGCGTGGCCACCAGCCGCATCAATCCGGTGGATGTCGATTTAATGAAGGGCATGCCCTTTCTGAAGTATAAGCAACCGCAAATCGGAGGTATCGACGGTGCAGGCGAGGTGCTGGAAAGGGGCACTGCTACGACCGGCTTTCAACCCGGAGATCGGGTATTTTTTTATCGTCACTTCACCGATATGGGTACCTGGGCAGAGGAAATCAGTGTTCCGGCCAATGTAGTGGCCAAAATTCCTCAACACCTGGAATTGACGGATGCCGGTGCAGTGGCGCTTCCCCTTCTCACGGCTTTCGAATCGATGCAACAATTTCAGGGAAAAACCGGCCAAACCATTTTGATTCACGGAGGTGCTGGAGGAGTGGGTTTTCAAGCGGTTCAGGTGGCAGTGGCCCTCGGGCTCAAGGTGGTTGCCACCGCCAGCGCGAAAGACGAAAAACGATTGAAAACAGCCGGCGTTGCTCAATGCATCGACTATAAAAGTCAGCGCTTTGAGCAAGTACTGAAACCAGGAGCAATCGATTTCATTTTCGATACGGTGGGAAAAGATACTTTACTCCGATCGATGCTGCTTCGACCGAAAAAGGTAGTATCGGTGCATTATGCCGATCCGGCATTGATGCATAAAACCGGAATGAAAGTGCCTGGAGTGCTCAAGCTCATTTTAAAGTTGGCCAACCGAAAGTTCACCAAAGCCGCAAAAAAGGAAGGGGTAACCTTGCTGGGGCAAGTCACCGGGGGAAATGGGAAAACCCTCCAAAAAGCCGCTGATTTGGCGCAGAAGTCTGGATTTATCGTAGGGCCATATACCACAATTTCCATTCAAGACATTGCTCAGCAAGGCCTGAATGGAAAAAGCGTGGGTCGGATAATTGTGTTCTAACGCTCGATGGGAGGAAGCTTATTGGAAAATGACTTTCCGGCTTTCCACCAACTGGCCGTTTTGAACAAGGTTTAAGAGGTAAATGCCAGCTCCGAAAGATGATTTCTCAAGTGTTGTAGTATGGTTTAGAAAGGTTTGTTGTGCAACCAATCGACCAGTTACATCGCGAAGTTCCAAGTGGGTTTCAACCGGGTTAGTAGCTTGCTCCAACTGAACGGTCATGATATTGGAGCTTGGGTTGGGATACACCTTTACCGTAGCGGTAGCCTTCGCCAGCTCGGGCGCAGAAACCACCTGCTGAATGTACTCCAACACATCGGTCAATTTCAAAAACATCCGCTCTGTTTCATCGTGAAGTCCATTGTCAATGTTCATCACCACGAGGCTAAAATCTGAGTCAAGGCTGTAGTGCATTTGGCTGTTTTGAAAAGTGGTGCCTCCGTGCCCAAGGTAGACCCGGCCTTTGTAGGTTTCCTCAAAAAGTCCCAGCCCGAGGGTAGTACTACCACTCGTTGGCCCGGTGCGCATCTTGTCCATCGAAGCAGCGGTCAATACTTCACCACTGTAGAGCTTGTGCGCCCAGGTGGCCAGGTCTTCGGGAGTGGCCACTATACCACCAGCAGCCCAAGCCGAACTGAGCAGCGAGGTGTGGTAATCACCAACGTATTGATTTCCCGACCAGGTACCGGTAAGGGTCATTCCATGCGCATCGTATGCTTCCAAAAAAGTGTTGCTCAATTGCAAAGGATCAAACAAACGATCGCGCATCACCACATGAAGGGGCTTTTGCTCCACCACTTCAATCACTTTTCCGAGCAAGACGTAGTTGGTGTTGGAATAGGAATAGTTGGCTCCGGGGGTGAATAGCGGTGCAGCAACAAAACTGTTCAAAATGGTATCCGGATGCCAAAAGACGTTGAAATCGTCGGTGATCTCTGGACCGAAGTTGGGATGGTTGGTGTAATTAAAAATACCACTGTTGTGCCCTAAGAGTTGTTTTAAGGTAACATTCCCTGGTACGTTGGGATAAGCGGTTGAAAGGTAATCGGAAAGGGGATCATCAATGGACAACAGTCCTTCTTCTTCCAGCAGCAGGGTAATGGTGGCCACCATGGTTTTGGTGTTGCTGCCAATATCGTAGAGCAACCCACTTTGCAAAGGCGAAAATCCATAATGACCGGATTGGCCCGACCATACCGAACCGTCAGCGAAAACTACCGCACTGGCAGCTCCTTTCATGTTTTCATCCATGCGGCATTGCTGTAAAACTTTGTTGAGCGTATCGGCCCACTGAGCACTCATTTGCGCTTGAGCCCCGAGCAGGGTAAAAACCGAGAATAAGAGGGAAAAGCCGAGGGTTTTAAAGAAGGTAGAGGGTTTCATTTTCGTTCTTTTTGTTTGACTGATGGGTCAAATGTACCGGCTACTGCTCCACTACTAAAGGAGATTCTGACGAACGGTATTTTCTTTGGGCTAAACCCACTAATGAGCCGACGAAATGAAAAGCGTCTTCTAACGATGGTCAGGTATGGGTCGAAAAACCAACCCCACCTTTGATACAGGCCTGTTATTACTAATCCTTCTCAAATTCGATCAACGGCCCGTCTACCTCGGGATGATCGGATAGAAAGAGCCGGCCATTGGTGAAATAGTAATCGTACTCCACCGTTTCGATGGTGACCGACTGACTGCCGACGGCGATGGGATAAGTACCAGAAGCCAAAATGCTATTCTCAGGCTGAGGGGAGTTATTGCGCACGTGTAGCTGGTTCGTCTCCACATCAAAAGTCCACACCTGATCCCCCCGTTGGAGAAAAACTGGACGGCATTCGCAGGTCACATCCATCATGTGCCAGGTTCCATAGAGGCTGTTGGGGGAATTCGATTGGCCAAAATGTTCTCCTTCCTTATTGCAGGAAAACATGAG
>CALCCE010000200.1 GCA_937899835.1 uncultured Flavobacteriales bacterium
TTGCCTTCACCGCTGAGAATGGCTTAGACCTTGAGCGCATGTTGAACAAGGTTAAGGAAGTCTCCGTTTTGATTATTGATCTCAATATGCCTGTACGGGACGGTTTAGAATCTTTTCAATGGCTAAGGTCCAATGGGATAGAGACGCCGGTTTTGATAACAAGCGCACAGATAACACCAGCCATTATTAGCCAACTAAAAGGAGAGCCCAATATTGGACTAATCACCAAGTCCGATTGCACACGAATAACACTTCCGGTAGCTATAAAAAAGCTGCTCTATACCGGTTTCTATCTATCGGAAAACCTGAAAAAGATGATTGCCGATCTATCCAGTACCCACAAATGGATCGAAGAGTTGAGCGACAGTGAAAAAGACGTTTTGAGACTAATGGCATTGGGCTACGATTCAAAAGGAATCGCCAAAGAGCTGAAGTATAAAGAGAATACTATTATCAGCAAACGGAAGATGATCTACCGCAAAATGGGCACTAACATTCAAGCAGAGGTGGTCAGAATGGCTATTGGGGCGGGGATAATTGAGCTATAACCGGTTTTCCTTGGATTAAATGATTCTATGCAAATCGCAAAGTGTGCTTCATTTAATTATTTTTACCCTTGACTTTGTTCAACTAACCTCAATATTTTATGATTTCTTCTTTCTTGAACTTCAGGTTCATTCGATCAATTTTCCTGATCAATTTTCTGATATTAAGTTGCTTTCATGTTACCAATGCCACCCACATTCAGGGAATGGAAATAAAAACGGAGCATATCTCCGGGTTCGACTACCGAATAACAGTCTTGTTATTCCGAGATTGTTCTGGAATTCCTGCCCCAACATCACTGAATTTATCAGGAAGCCCATTCGCACCTACACTTCCCTTAGTATCCTCTTATGAAGTTTCAGACATTTGTTCGAGCGAGATTGATTCAACAACTTGTAACAATGGCCCACTTTCAGGTTATAAGGTTTATGTATATCGGGGGATTCGAAATATAGGAGGGATCGGAGCTACTTTAACGTACCAAGCTTGTTGTCGAAATTCTACAGTAAACCTAAATGGTCAACCTAATTTTTACTTTGAGGCTCATATTGGTAATATAGCAGTTGCAGGGTATAACAATTCCTCACCTGTGTTTCCAACCCCAAGGCCAGTTCCCAATATTTGTCAGAATTCTTCCTTAAATGTTTTGAACTTTGCAGCCTTTGATCCGGATGGTGATAGTTTGGCGTATTCTATTGTTGATTCAAAGGTTGATCCAACAACTGTTGCTCCTTACAACCCGGGATTCTCAGGTGCTAATCCGTTGGGAAATAATGCTGTTGTCCTCGATTCTCAAACTGGGATTATGACAGTAAATACGAATGGTGTTGCAGTCGGAAATTATGTGGTTGCTGTACAAGTGGAAGAGTACAATATTGTAGGAAACCTCAAAGGGAGGTACATACGAGAGACTCAATTTAATGTTCAACCTTGTAATCAAAATGCTATCCCAACTTCAAACGATACACTTGCCAATATTTCTGGAGCAAGTTTCAATCCTGGTGGAGATACTCTGTTGGGAACTTTTGGGTATCCGATTTGTTTTGACGTCTCTTTTTCTGATACAGACACTACAGACACACTGTCAATTGTAACCAGCTTATCGCAACTCTATCCAAATCTAACTATATCTAAAGTCGGTACTAATTCAGCAACAGCAACCATCTGTTTTACCCCTTTTCAGAGTTACGCAACCTTTTTGCCATTTACAATTACTGCAACCGACGATCATTGTATTGTTCCTGGTTATCATACTGGGTTTTATGTAATTCAACTTTCTGATCCTGTTGACTTAGGTCCTGATCGGACTTTGTGTGACTGGGATACTGCTTTTTTTTCACTTTCAGGTGATCAGTCTTACTCCTGGTACGACATAAATGGTGCTCCCATTATTGACACAGTTAACTTTGGATGTACAAATTGTGCTTCCACTTGGGCAAGGCCCTCAACAGACACAAAGTATATTGTAGAAGGGCAGCCTTCTGGTTTGCGTGATACTGTACTGGTTAAGGTGAGACAAGGGCCACCATTGATTTTGACGAGCCTTGCCCAAACATATCAAAGTGGAGATGAACTTATTCTTTGTTCAAGCCAGGGCTTTCCACTGAAGGCGGAGACACCCCCCGGCTACTCCTCTCCTATAAGCTTTATCCCTAATCTTTCGACTCATCCCACCTATCTTTCGCATAGAAATGTCCAGTTACCCGGTGTTTATTACATCATTGCGAATGATGTAGGATGTAGAAATGTTGATACGCTTACTTTTGGTAGGAGAGTAAATGTTAAGGTTGTAGGAAACGTGACTACTATCCAAGGCCAGTCTCCCTCTTTTGGACATGTTGATTTATTGAAAAAAGATACGAGTGGCTTTTCTGTGTTAAAGACAACACAGATTTCAAACGGCTCATTTGAGTTCAACAATGTGATCGATTCTATCGTTTACTTCAAGGCATACCCAGGCTTATCTACGAATTTTCTTGCAACGTACCATGACACTGCTATTGTTGCGGATAGTGCGGATAGCGTTTTTATTCCCGAATGCATAAACCTATTTCAAAGAAACCTAAAGGTATACGATTGGCCATCAACAACTGGGACATACAAAATTTTAGGCGAAGTCTATAAAGACACCTTTTCTCATTCTATGTGTTCTGATGTTCCAATTGAGAACCTTCAAGTTGCTCTGATAAATACACAAGGAGAGTACATTGGTCGCGAAACAACCAACTCTGCTGGTAAATTTCAATTTAATGATGTTCCAGAAGGAACTTATCAATTATGGGCCGACAGGATTGGCATCAATCAAAGTTTAAGCCCTTCAGTTTCTGTTTCAAGTTCAAATCCAATTGAACGAGTTCGGTTGTCATTGCTTTCGAATCAGCTACAAGTATGTACACCAACTTCAGTTTCGGAGTTAGTTTTTGATACCGGCTTTATGGTCTATCCTAATCCTACCGATGGGATGTTTAGTATTGTCTGGGATGACCACCGGCCAACGGAGGTAATTGTTTATTCCTCAATTGGTCAGCAGGTGTGCAAACATCTTTCATTCAATACTGATAAAAGTATCGAGGTTAACTTGTCTGGGTATAATCCAGGCATTTACTCGGTAATCATGAAAACAGATAAGGGGGTTTTTGTTCGAAAGATTTTTATTCAATAGCCTTGTTTACTTATAAAGTAAGACCATAGCAATATTTAAAACGCATCAAGGCGCCTGGAACTATGAAGGGCTAATCTGATGTTGGTCGCAATCGGCATCATACATTAAATCGCTGTAAGTATCCGTCATTACAAACCTTAATTATTGCAGATAAGGAATGAAGCCCAAAAAACCTCTTATTTACGCCTCTTTACGTTAATTTACGCTTTTACGGGTGGCGTTTCCTTAATGGAAGGAGTACAGGGTTGCCATTGGCAAAAACGATAAAAGTTCACCACTTGGCACTCCCCTCTTTATTCTGCAATTCTCCTTTATTCAAGACCCAAAACCTACTGATCCAAATCGCCAAACGGTGGAATAAATAACCTGGGGTGCGTCTTTAAACGCGGGGTTGTGGTTGCAAGGCGGGTTCTTGTTGTCCGTGCCTCTAAACACTTCTATAAATCAACTCTGCCAGCGCCTCTAAGCGCACCTCTTTGCTTTGGTAGGTTTTGCCCGGCGTCTCTAAACGCGCTCTTAGGGACAAAACCATCTTCCAAAACAAGCAGGTTTGAATCAAAAGTACCACCCAACTGTAGTAATTCCATCAACCAAGTTTAGAACCCGTCAAATTATCAATTATAAGCTACTCTTTTTCAGAGGTTTAAATCCCGTAAGCCGTACAAAACTCCATTTTGAACACCCTTTCACCAAGGGGTTGAGCCCTTTTTGAAACGGAGTTTTGTACGCTTTGACCCTTGCAACAGTTTGCCAGTCAGTTGCTTTCGATT
>CALCCE010000201.1 GCA_937899835.1 uncultured Flavobacteriales bacterium
AGGTGGGGCAAAGTGAGCAGGCCCGCCAACAGCAAGGCTGAAGTAGAGGCACCTTGTTGCCGTAGGTAGTTCAAGGGCGCACTCTTGCCCAGCCCCTCGCCTACTTCCTGGTGCAGTTGCGCCCAGGCCTGCAGCTCGGCATCGTCGGGCTCGTGTTCGGCGACTTGCCCCTCGCTGTTTATCAACAAAGCAAGGCTGCGATCGACCAGGCGAGTAATGGCCTCCAAATCTGGGTTCAAGGTATTCATCACGAGTCGGTGTTGTCGTTGGCCACATCATCCTCGTCTCCCGAGGCTTTGGCCTTTTTAAAATATTCTCCGGCCTGCTGAAAAGCCTCCAGGCCTGTGGCCATCAACTCGTTGGCAGATTGCAGGTTTTGCTGCATCACCTTGTCGGCTTCTTCCATTTGCCGGTCGATCAGGTTGGTGGTGTACTGCAGCATTTCGCGGGAAGACCGGCTCGGTGTTGGCATTGTTTCAGATTCGGTTTCCGGCTCGGCTTCTTTTGCGCTGTTCGCATTGGATGTTTCCGACGGTTTCAGGTTTGCCCCCAGCTCTTCGGCAAAGCTGCTCACCTGCGCCTCTACCTGTTCATAGCCGGTTTCGATTTGGCGGAGCACCTGTTGGTTCACTGCATCGATGGCCTCATTTTTTGGCCCTCGGCCACCTTTGGCCAACGCATCTTCCATCGCCTTTTGGGCCGCCAGCTTCACCGTTTCAAACTCTTGCTTCAATAGGGTTAGCTGATTGCGCAACAGGTCAAACTGTTGTTGGGAAGCCCGCTCCCAGGCCGAGGGAATCGTGTCGCCCTTTTGGGGGCGAAAGCCGGGGATTCCAGGATTGTTTTTTTCATCAGGAGGTAGATCGGTGGTCATGGTTGGAGGTGTTTAAAGGATTGGTATCTGGTGGTGAAGCAAAAGGCTGTGTTGGGTTGCCACCCAGCAAAAGCGCTATGCCTTGTGCAGTAGCTGCTTGGGCCAGTTGGTTGGTGTATTGTTGTTGTGCTACGGCATTGTGGGCGGCCAGGCTCATGGCCTGAGCCGTGGCCAGGTAAAAACTGCTAAGCGCAAAAGCCGGAGCTTCCGTACCGCTTGGTTTTGCAGCATTGGATGCCTCTTGGTGAGCGGAGGAAGGTTCAGATTCAGGGCCAATCATGGGTGCACACTCCCCTGCTCTCAAAAGTTGCCCGCCTCACTCACCCGATTGCCCGGCGAAAGAGGGCTACCAACTCCGTAGCTACACCCGAATGGTGCAGGCAATGCATGCGCATTGAGCCGGTGGCGGTGGTCATTTGAGCAATCGCTCCGGTGCAGCGTTGCATTTGCGTGGCGTGATGCGCTCCTACACTCATGGCCATGGCATTGGCCTGGTGAAAAGCACCAGTAGCCATATCGGGAGCATGGCTCAGTACCGAATTGGACGAAGCAGGTCTTGGGGAAGCAATTCGCATAAACATAGTAAACAAGTTTTGGTGTGTTGGTAGATTGAATTCCGGCCAGGGCCGACACCCGCTTGGCTTCCCGAGTGAAAACTACACCGCCGGAGCTGGCTCCGGCGGTGAGCTTACTGTAACCGTATTAGGAAGAAAAAATCATTCTTGTTCCTACTGCGGTGCTTGCCGTATCGATGGCAAAGAGTTTGGCCACCCCCTGGGTCATGGCCGCTTGGGCGGTCACATTGGTGTTCATTTGCAAGGTGGTAGCGTTGTGTGCCGCATTGCTCAGTGCCTGGCTGGTGGCCATATAAAGGTTGCTGAGCGCCATGGCGGGCGAGTTCCCCAACACTTGTGTGTTGACTTGGGTAACCGAGTCGGCTACCTGATAACTGACGGCATTTGTATCCATGGTGTTGTGATTTTTGTAGATGAAGAAAATAAATGGAGAAAAAGACCTCCCACCGGGCGAACCCACCCCAAGGGCTATTGGTGGGAGGCCTTACCCATCAAGCGATCAAGCACGTAGTATCATTGAAGTACCCTTGGCTATAGCTGCAGCGTCAACCGCATAGAGCTTGACCACACCCACGGTAATAGCAATTTGTACTGTCACATTGGTTTGCTGTTGCAAGTTGGTGATACTTTGTGCCACATTGCCCAAAGATTGGGCGGTAGAGGTTGTTCTATGCTATAACGGGCGGATCGCCCAGCATCTTAGCATTGGTCTGGGCCACCGAATTGGAGATTTAGCTGTTGGAAGCTAAATCTCCAATGATAAATACGAGTCAAGAAGTTGATTGAAAATGTTGATTTTAAATCAACCGCTGAGGACCGTCTTACTTATTCAGCCGATCAATAATAAGGTACCGGTTGTGGCTTAGGCTCGTAGATTTTTTGGGTTCCGCGAGCGGTGGTCGCCGTATCAATGCTCATCAATTTGGCCACCCCTTGGGTGAGGGCTGCTTGAGAAGTGGTGTTTACGTTATAGCCATTGGTGGTTGCATTGTGGGCGGCATTGCCCAAGGCCTGAGAACTGGCCATATACAGATTTCCGGTACTTACCGCAGGCGAAGTACCCAGCACCTGAGTGCCGGCCTGGGTTACCGAATCAGAAATCTGAGG
>CALCCE010000202.1 GCA_937899835.1 uncultured Flavobacteriales bacterium
TTACAGCAGAAACCAAAAACAAATTGGCTTCAACATTTCTTCTGAAGACAACAGTGGAGCACCCATTTTCAATTCTGCCTCCGATTACCGAACCGGCGTCATCCCTTACACCAGCGATGACATTAGTACTTCTAACAGCAATGGAGAGAACCATTATTTTGAAGAAAAAATAGTTCCAGACTACGCTACCTCCTTTCTTCTTACTGCAGTCGTTTCTGCCGATTATGTAGACATGACCGGTGATGGACCCAGCCCCGACGATTTAGGCACCTACACCAAATTCAACTACCAAAGGGTAAGTACCTTCTTTCATTGGAAAGAGCCTTATGGTTTGATGGACCAGCAATGCAACGTCAACAAAGAAGTTGCCGGCTTCAACCCTGGATTTCGTTCCGATATGCGGGATGATCAAGCTAGTGTATTGCGCGGAGCAAAAGAACTTTGGTTTTTGCACTCCATTGAGACCAAAAACTATGTAGCAGAATTTGCACTTGAAGATCGTCAGGATGCCCTGGATGTCAACAACCAAGCTTCCAAATGCCTCAAACGCATCGACCTCTTTGCCCGAAAAGCGTTGATGGACGATCCCAATGCAGCCCCCTTGCAAAGCGTGCATTTCGTTTACGATTATTCGCTTTGTGGCAATTTGCCGAACAACCTTGGCAACACCGTCAATGAAGTTGTGGGCGACACTACGGTCAACCTCAATGCCAATCGTGGCAAGCTTACCCTTAAAAAGCTGTATTACACCTTTGGTGCTTCGCAAAAAGGCCAACTGAGTCCCTACTACTTCTACTACGGTGGACCAGAACACACTGCAACCGGAAGCGCACAAGGCAGCATCGACCCCTTGCTATGGCCCAAGGCCACCCACTTGTCGGATCAAAATGCCAACCCGGACTATGCTCCCAATTCAGTAGACCGTTGGGGCGTGTACAAACCTCAAGTGCAAGGGGTAGATGCCACTAAAAACAGCCCACTCTCGAACGCCGAGTTTCCTTACGTAGAGCAAGAAAACCAAAACGCGGCTAACCTCAATGCTGCGAGTTGGTGCTTAACCACCATCAAGATGCCCACCGGTGGTTTGATGCAAGTGCATTACGAAGCGGACGACTATGGCTACGTGCAAGACCGACGGGCCATGCGCATGTTTAAGGTAACCGGTATGATTGAGGACGACGGCAGTGTGAACACCGGATACCTCTACGCGAAAAGTGCCGGCAGTTGGCTGGGTACAGAATACGGTCCTTATAAAAAGGTGCGGGTGGCACTCCCTTCCAGCCCGCAGTGGAACACCGCTAATTATTCTTCTCCTGAGGCTGCAAAGGAAGCGTTCGTTACACAATTCATGACCGATCAACAAGGCCGAATTGAGAAACTGTACTTCAAGTTTTCGGTGAATACCGGATTGGAGGATGACGAATACGACTTTGCCTCGGGTTATGCTGATGTAGATTACAGCACGCTCAGTTTATTTAGCACCGGCGGGATGTACACCCACGTTGACATTGGTTTGGTGCCTGAAAAGCTAAAAGACAACGACAAAGGAGACGATGTAAGCCCCATATCCAAAGCAGGGTGGCAAATGGTGAGAACCTACCTCCCCAAAAAGTTTTATGCTGGCCTTGATTTTGAAGGACAATACTTCAACCCAAAAAAACTTGCAAAAGCCGCTTGGGGAATGGTGCAAGATGCAGAGGAATTCGCTTTGGGCACCTACCGAATTATGCGCAGACAGGGATTCGCCAGGCAATTCGTTCCCTCACGGTCTTTTATTCGCCTGTATGAACCCGACAATGAAAAGATAGGTGGTGGACACCGGGTGTCGAAGATTGTTTTCAACGACAACTGGAACAACATGCAGGATGGCAATAAAAGCAGCCATTTAGAGCAAACCGGAGTCTATGGAAAAACCTATAAATATTCCTTAGAGAATGATGGTACCTCCTCCGGAGTTGCCTCTTACGAGCCGCTCATTGGTGGTGATGAAAATCCATTTCGCGAACCCGTTGAATATGAATTAAAAAGAGCCCTCGCCTCCAACGATTATTTGTTCAGCGAAAAACCCTTTGGCGAATCGTTGTTCCCCGGAGGTTGGGTCGCCTATTCCAGGGTAGAAGTCCGCGATTATGTAGATGAAACCATTGCCCCTGAAGATTTAGAGGAAAATGGAACGGGCTATACTGCTCTTGAGTTTTTCACGCAGAAAGACTACCCTTTCGAGGTTAAAAGCACCCCAATTGCTATGGACAATGGAGAGCCTGATAATTTTCTCCAAGCCATTCTTTCTCACCTTTCCTTCAAAAAAGAAATGTCTTTTTCTCAAGGACACGCCATCGTAATGAACGATATGCACGGGAAGTCAAAAGCAGTGACCGTGTATGCTGAAGGAGCAAGTGGCGAAGACTACATTTCAAAAATAGAACACGAGTTTTTTGCTGAAGGAAAAAAGCTTACCAACGAAGTAAAGCTCTTTCACCGCGATGGAAGCGTAAGTCCTGGAACCGTATGCCAGGACGTAGACCTCAACCACGATACTAAGGGAATTCGGGTGGCGCAGACCACTTTTGAAGCCCAACCGAATGTAGATGCTTTTCAGGTAGCCACGATTCCGGTAGCCTTGGGCACCAGCTACCTCTATGGTACTAAAAACACCAAAATTGCCAAAGCATCAGTTGTCACCAAAGTCATTCAGCAATACGGCATTCCTTACAAAACCGTTGTTCACGACCAAAAGGCGAAAATTGAGACTCAAAATTTATGGTTTGATGTGGAGACCGGAGCCCCGGTGCTGACCCAAGTGACCAACCAATATGACGAGGCCAACCCACACGTACAGTTTACCTTACCTGCGTACCATGCTTACGAAGGCATGGGACTAGCCTATCGCAATTTGGACATGGCTTTTAGTGAGGAAATTGTCAAGAAACGGGTCTTTCTTGATCCAACAACCAACACATACACCTATAGAGGTGGGAGTCCAGTTGCTTCCAGTGCCCTGTTGACGGACTGGCAAGGGGTTGCCGTGGATACCTCCCAGGTAACTGCAGTGTATGCCCTAACGTCACCTGATCCCATTTTCGAAACGGATGGCCAAATAAAACCCAACATTAGCACTTATTTCTACCCTGGAGACGAAGTAGCGGTTTGGAGGACAAACTCTTCGGGAAATGCGACTTATGAAGACCGCCTCTGGGTGTTGGACGATCAACAGGCTGCGGACTTGAGTGGAACGGTGAGCTATTCGCCCACCTCCCACTTGTACCTGCCCAACCAAAACCTGAGTGATAGCCGCTTTTACAGTGCCGCATCCATTACCAACCACAAACCTAAATTTCTGATCAAGGCCGACGGGGCGCTCTGGACACCCGCCCCCGGCGTGGCCTACACCATGAAGATCATCCGCTCGGGCCGTAGAAACCACCTGGGTGCCAGTGTGGGCGGCTTTGCCGGAAAGATGTTCTCGAACACGAACAACACCTTGTGGACGGATCCACTACCATCAGAGGACCTGCTTTCGGTAGGAGCTGCCACCTTCACCGAGCGTGGTAAGATCTACCGTGAACAAGCCCCCACTGATTTGACCACGCCGGTCAACCCCTTTTTAGAAGGATTGCGCGGAGTGTGGCGGGCGGATCGCAGCTATGCGTATCAAGCGCCCAGAAACTATTCCAGCGGCAGCTTGAAAGAAGATGCTTATTTCGACTACGCGCCTTTCTGGATGTTTAGCAACAATCATTTTGAGCCCAACCCCAGCCTTTCTACCGATTGGTTAGAAACGGGCAAGGTAACCGCCTACAGTGCCTATGGCGCTTCGGCGGAAAGCGAAGACATACTGGGCAACCGCGTGGCTTCTTTGCCAGCCTTGTTTCACACCACCAACAAGGCGGCCGCCAACAATGCTCGCCTCAACGAGATTGCCTTTGAATCCTTCGAAGACCTCAACATGGTGTTGGGCACGCCCATCCCTCGGTTTGAAGACAACCACAACCACTTTGGTTTCTACCAACGCATAGCTGCCGATGCCACCCTGCTCACCGACCAGGAAGCACACACGGGCCGCTACGCGATGCAGCTGAACGCGCAAACCGAAGAAAGCTTTGAAAAAACCAGCTATTTACCGGGGGCAGGCGCCCAAACCGATGGGGTGCCTTTCCTGATTGACGATGCTGACCTGATGCCTTATTTCGGCTTCAGCCCGGTAGCTACGGACAAAGAGTTTGGCTTTGTAGTGAGCTATTGGCGCAAGCTGGGCAGCAACCCCGGCGATGTGCCCGACTACGATGCCCTGGTGCTGAACGTGGAAGTGCAGGAAGACGACGGCAGTGGATTTTCCACCATCGGCTCCATGACCCAAGACGTACAAACCAGCAACATCATCGATGGCTGGCAGAAGGTAGACGTGATTACCCGATTTACGGGTAACGGGCATCCGCAGCGGGTAGTGTTCACCTTTGATAACAACAGTACCCTCACCGGCTACTTTGACGATTTCAGGGTACACCCGATCAACGCCAACATGGTGGGCATGGTCTACGACAATGCCACCAACCGCCTGGTGGCCGAACTGGACGAAAACAACTTTGCCACCCTCTACGATTTTGACGAATCGGGAGCCGTGGTGCGGGTGAAACGCGAAACCCACCGTGGCCGCTTCACCTTGCAAGAAACCCGAAACAGTACCGTAAAAACACAGCCCTGATGCCTCCTTCAAAAATCATATTGGTGCTCCTGGCCCTGGTGCTGGGAGGAGGGCAAAGTGTTGCCCAAAGCCATGCGGCAGATTCTGCCGAAGTAGAACAACACTTTCAGCAATTGTCGCGCTTTTTTCAGCAAGAAAAGGTGTTGCTGGAAACTGAAATGCGCCTCTACCGGGCCGGCACCACTGCCCCGGTGCAAACCCACCAAAATTCGTTTTGCAAACAAGGCGAACGGGTGCGCATGAAACAGCTCAACCAGGAAACCATCATATCGCCGGAACTGGTGGTTCAGGTAGACCACAACTACCGTGAAATCACCCTGCAAACCCCACAGCAAGTGGACCAAAAGCAGGAGCCGCTGGGTGAGATGGCCTTTGACCTGTCGCTGTTTTCGTCTTTTACCTTGACCAAAAACGACCAACAAACTTTGATTCGGCTCAAATGTCCGCCAGCGGTGCTCTATGATTTTATCGATGTGGCACTGCATCCTGAAACCGGCCTGCCGCAGCAAGTCACCTATTGGTCGAAACTCGACCCGAACGGTTTGCGCTCGCGGATGGAGGTGGAATACCTGCGCCTGGAAGCGGCACCGGATTTTCCGGCCAACACCTTTGCAGCGCAACAATTTGTGCGAAAAGTAGCCGAGGGCTACCAAACCGCACCGGCTTATCACAACTATACCCTCACGGATCCACTTACCGATTAACCCCCTGCATCCGATGAAAACCATTTGCCCCAACGTTCTCATGCATTTGCCCCAAAAATTCCGCCTTATGGCTTTTCGATCTATTGCCGCAAAAGTGCTGGCCCTTGGCCTGCTTTTGCTCTCTGTTTCCACCGCTTTTGCCAGCCAGGAAACCACCAACAACCGCCTGGAAAGCACCGCCATTACCACTGGCACCGACCTGTTGGTGCGCGACAACAAATGGCACTACATGCAAACCTACTCCAGCACCTGGAGCAACGAATTTGTAAACCATCGGGTAGACAACCTCCTGCAGCTGGGCGTTGACGAGCAGTTGGGCAGCATGCCCCTCGCCCAC
Organism: uncultured Flavobacteriales bacterium; assembly: GCA_937899835.1. Taxonomy (GTDB): domain Bacteria; phylum Bacteroidota; class Bacteroidia; order Flavobacteriales_G; family Salibacteraceae; genus CALCCE01. The sequence continues at coordinate 5,744 of CALCCE010000202.1, forward strand.
CCCTGGGAGGCTACAGTTACGTTTACCGCTACGCTCACCCGCCACCTCAGTGGCAGTTGGGTCACTACTACCTACACCAACCAGCAGCTCACGGTGAGCTATGATCCGGCCCGGGGCACCCAATACCGCCAGCGCGATGTGTTGCGGTTTGAGGATGGCTTGGAAATGAAAGTGTCCATTACCGGAGTAAGTGCCACCAACACACTGACCAACACCCCAATTGCTTTGCCGGCTTCGGTTTACCTGCAGGGCGAAATCAGAACCGAGCGCTACTACACCTATGACCTTAGCTTTGTGCCTGCACAGAGCAGTATTCAGCAAAAAAAGCGGAACAACAACCGCCTGGAACTGCGCTGGGCCCATGTACCCGGAGCAGAGGATTATGATCTGGAGTGGGCTTACATTGATGCGAACAGCGTTCAATTCTTTTCTGCAGCCTACGACTTTGAAGAAAATTCGAACCGGGTGCGCGTGGCCGACAACCGCTACGAGTTTCCCTTGGTTTTTGACCGTGGGTACCTCATCTTTCGGTACCGCCCGGTGTACCGCATCTTACCCAGCTATGATGCGCCATTGGAAGGACGATGGTCTACCGCAGCTACTGGTGACCTACTGTATTTTGCCGGCAATGCACGGCACAAGATTGATACCGGGGCCAGCCCTACTTCCAACACCGAATCGGAGCCGCATTTGCCCGATTTCAACTGGACTTACTATGCCAACTATGCCGAAAATGGCCTGGCCGGCCATCAGGTAGTTTATGGCGATGGCTTGGCCAAAGTGCGCCAAACCGTAGGCAGCCTCAATACAGAAGACAAAGTGATGGTGGGCACCGCCGTGTACGACTACCACGGCCGGGTGCCGCTGCACGTATTGCCTTCGCCTGTCAACAATGGCGAACTCACCTACTATTATGATATGAACCTGGTGCAAGGTTCCGGTGGCTTAAAAGCCCTCGGCCCCCAGCACTTTGCTACCGACGATAAGTTTTCGGGCTGTGCTCCGGAACACGATGCCTTGAGTGCCCAGCACTCGCAAGGAGCAGCGCGCTATTACTCGCCCTACAATCCCAACCAGGAAGGGATGAACGCCTACATCCCCGACATGACCGACGGCAGTGGCAACAGCTATCCTTTTGTGATTACCCAATACATGCCCGATGGCACGGGCCGCATCAAACGCGTATCGGGTGTGGGTGCCGAAATGACGCTGGGCAACAACCACGAAACGGCCATCTACTACGACCAACCTACCAAGGCCGAGTTGAGCTATTTTTTCAATCCGGAAGACCTGGGCAACATTGAAAACTACCGCAAGATCACCACAGTTGATCCCAACGGACAGGCTTCCATCCAGTATTTGGATGCCTCCGACAACGTCATTATGTCCAAATTGCCCAGCAGTTCTCCGAGCAGTTTGGATGCCGTGAACCCACTGGCCCAGCAAATGAATCCGATCACCGATGTGGTGCTGGAACGGCCCTATCCCATGGAGCTCAGTTATTCGCAAACGATGCTCGACGGCGAAGAGGTGAAAATCAATTACTCCTTAACGCCTCCTTCCTTTATCAGTTCCTGCTTTCCCAATTTTTGCTACGAGTGTGTGTACGATGTCGATTTTCGATTGATTTTTACCAACACCTGCGATGAACGCGAAGAATGGGTGTTGGAAGAATCCGGTGGCGCCATCAACCTGGTGAGCGGCAGCGATGCCAGCAGCTTTGTGACGGTGAACAGCGCCACCGTTGGCCAAAGTGGCGGATGCCCCAGCGGCACCCTGTTTTCAGTGCCATCTACCCCGGCCAACACCGGAAACGGCAGTGCCAGTACCAGCGGTATCAGCATCAACACTTCTAACGGTACTCCACAGCAATTTTTAGTCACGGCCTATGGCGAGGGCTCGCTGGTCGTGAAAAAGACCCTTCGCTTAAAAGACGCCCTTGAAACCGGCTATATCGACCACTTTTTGACCCAATACGAAGCCGACCCAGCCGCCTGTGGCGATTTGTCTTTTGCCACCCTGGTAGAAAACCAATTGGTGGGCGTGCAAGCAGGCGCCTGTTCCTACGACCCTTGCGAAGAAGAAGTACTAGCGCAACTGTGGGCCAACTATCAAACGGATTACATCATCGATTATAACAATGACCCAGCGGCCACGGGCACCTTCAAAAACTGGCTGGATAGCTTGTATAGTACTGAAACGGAAATGGCCCTCAACGACTGCTATGCCTCCAGTGAGGTAGCCGACAACCGCTGTGCACTCTACCGGGAGCAAATGCTGGCCGACTTTATGCCAGGAGGGCAATATGCGCAATACATCTACGATGATACGACCTGGCAGATTTTGCCGTCGGACGACCCCACCTCCATTTTTTACATCACTGGAGCCGGTTCGCCCCCCAACCCCCATTCTACCACCATGGTGCGCTACAACGACATTTCGATGTCCTATCCCCTGCAAACCTATGTGCAATTGCCGGGAGCACCAGCACCCGTTGACCCTCGTACGTTGACGGTGGCCGAATTTGTGCAAAACTTTGACCCCTCCTGGGCCGAGTTGTTTTTGCCCAAGCACCCGGAGTATTGCTTCATTGCGTTTTGCGAATCGCCCAGCTATGCCCCTTACTTCGAGTACGAAGCCCGCATGATGGGGGCCTTCACCTTCGCACAAGCGCAAGCCGGGAAATTCATGAACCCCCAAAACACGAGCGGTATTGGCCCCGGCATCAACATCCAAAATCCGGCGACCACCGCCGAGCAAGATCCTTTCACAAATGCCAACCTTACCAGCTACAGCGCCAACAATAAAACCGAAAATGGCAGCTCCACTACCCCCACGCTCAACCTCTGGGAGGCAACCTTGGAGACGGTGCACCATGACGCATCGTTGGTTCCCACTGTTTTCAATTTTATTTCTTGCAAAGCCGACCGGGAGTGGGTAACCTTCCGGGCCTTGTACCTGGCCCGGCGGTCGGAGCAAATCATGGATTATTTCAGCACCAATTTTGTTCCCTCCTGCATTGGGGTTCACAAACTACAGTCGGTAGGGCCCCTTAGTGGAGACTTTGCCGACAAAATCAAAGTGGTGCCCAACTTTCCACTGTCTACCCTCAGCTACCCGGATTTCGACAAACTGCTTCAGGATCAATTCGGTGCCAACTATACCGTGGCCAACGTGAACGGCAACCCGGCCCTGCTCAATACCTTGGAAACATCGGAATGCCAGGAAGGGTGCGAAGCTTTCGCCGATCAGTGGATTCAGCGCCTGAACGGCTGTAGCCCCGATGCGGCCGTATTGAACAGCTTAAAAACCGCCTTGATCGATTTTTGCAGCACGACCTGCGATGCTGAAAATCCTTTTGGTGCCACCACTACCAGCACGGCGGTATCCTTAACCGATCACTCGGGAACTCCTTTTACAGCCAATAGCGTAGAAGACATTTTGGTGCAGTTCTTTACCCTGTCGGGGGCCAAAATGCCGCTCTGCAACCCTTACCTCATCGCCAACCTGCGCCCTGAAGGGCAAAACCTCATTGCGCCTTATTTGGATGAATGTGCCTGCGATAAGGTGATGGAAAACAAAATGCGCTTTGCCAGCAACACCGACCCCAACATTACGGCCACCTACCAACTGTTTTTGCAAACCTACGGCCAGAATGTACCCTACATCGGAGAATGGGAATGCGGCTGTGCCGATGCTTACGGCAGCCAGGCCCAATGGGAAACCGATTTTCAGAACAGCGGAGTAAATTGGAGCCTAGGCACCCGGGCCAGCGATTTGGCAGCTAAAAAGCTCTACGGCAACGAAGCCCTCTCTTGCCCCACTTGCATCACCTGCTCCGACCTCGAGGCCATCCAAGATGCTTTTGATGTATACTTTGCCCCCAACACGGCCCAGAGCTACAATTGGGAAACGCACCCCTACCTTGAGTCGGTGTTTGCCACCTTTGCCAACCAGCAAAACATCAACGGCACTTACCACGACCTCACTTTTGCCGAATACGACCAACTGCGCCAAAACTGCAACCGGCTGAGTGCCACCCCGGCCGTCATTAGCGCTGACGGCATCTCTGCGCAGGGCAACGACCTGCTCACCTTGCTGCAGGAACTGGTGAAAAGTAAACTGCTGGCTGGTGCCACCGGCACCACCCAGGACTTGCCGCGCTACTTCGATTTTTACCGCAGTAGCCTCTACGATTGCGACTTCACCTTTCAGGCCGATGTGCAAATTGCCTACACCAACAGCGCTACCCAACTGCAACTCGACTTGCAAGACCTCACCGGCCAAACCCCGGTATGCTTCACCAACACCACGCTACACCTGCAAACCGCCAGTGCCTTCCCCAACAGCAACACCTGGGCTGAGATTGAGCGCATCACCAACTTAGAGGCCGATGTCAGCACTCCGGCAGCCGGGCCGGTATTCGATTTTCGGGTAAGGGTTTGGTTCAAAGACGGTAGCTCCCATGTGTTGGAGCAATGCCGCACTTACGAAAGTGCTTCCACCACTACCGGTGCCTACTCGGTGTTCGATCAATTGGTGGCCAAACCGGGCGGAGGCTTTGAAGTGATGTATTGCTACCCGGTACTGGAAAACGAACGCAACGAATGCATGGACCGGGCCATTTACAATGCCGTGGCTTCGGCCACGCTACAGTACGATGAGCAGGTAAAACGCCAGCGCCAAAAATTCATCGACGATTATGCAGCCTTTTGTTCAGAAGTAAAAACGGGTGGAATACCCGCGCAATCGCTTCCCGTCCACCATTCTTTTGATGACAGCTACATCACCCTCTATTACTACGATCACCTGGGCCAGGTCGTGAAAACCGTTCCGCCTGAAGGGGTGGACGGCAACAACACCAGCATCCACAACCACAACCTTGCCACCACCTATAAGCACAATACCTTGGGGCAGTTGGTAGCACAGTATATGCCCGATGGTGGCCGCGATCGCACCCCTACCGGCAACTTTGTGCTGCCCGGTGGCCAAACCTCCTACTTTGTGTACAACCGCAAAGGCCAGTTGGTTCTTTCGCAAAATGAGGAACAGCGCCTGCCGGTGAGTCACCTGAATACCGACTACCTCCGCTACTCCTACAGCCGCTACGACAATTTGGGGCGCCCTATTGAAGCAGGAGAAGTTTTTGGGGTGTTTAACGATGGTACTGGGGTGAGCAATTTGGCGACTGGCGATCGTGCTAAGGTGCAACAGATTGTCAATCACGAAGATTTTCCTGGCGATGTGAGCATTGCGGGTGGACCGAGCTGGACGGTGTGGAAACGCACCGAGCTTGTGAAAAGCTACTAC
>CALCCE010000203.1 GCA_937899835.1 uncultured Flavobacteriales bacterium
ATCAAATGCAGGATGCAGAACAGGCGATTGATGCCAAAATGCAATCGGCAGAAGAACTCATCCAACAAGGCCGTAAGGTGCTTGAGGAGGCAGGCGCCCATTTTCAGGTAATGCCGCCCAACAACCAAGGCACGAAACCTCAGGCATAACCCAACTAAAATATTTCAATACCATGCCACACACGCTGCTTTTAACTTTGATGACTGCTTTGGCCGATAAGGCGCTAGAGTTGGTCAAGATCAAAAAGAACTCCGACCCGGACACCAAGGCTTTGGAAGAAGCGGTAGCCGATTGGAGCAACCTGTGCCAGCTTACTTCCACCCAGCTACCTGAGGTGCCCGCTTTAGCAGAATTGAAAACCTCGTTTCACTTTTCAGAGGCAGACATGTTGTTTGCCGCGTGGTTGCTCTTCGCCGATTTGGCTCCTGCTCAATACCAGGACTTTTTCAAACAAGTAGATCCCGCGCTTCCCCAAAACATACCCACAGTAGATACCGTGGCACGATTGAGTACTCCAACGGCCAAGGCTCTCCAAAAATTTCTAAATACATTTCCCCATTCTGCCATGGTGCAATGGGGATTGATTCAGCTCCATGCTGCCCCCGGACAAACCACAAATGAGGATTTTGTGGTGGCACAACCCTGGTGGTCGCATTGGTTTCAACAGCCACCGGCGGCTGGTGAATTGCCTACGGTTCCGCTTCCCTTTACTGCGTTTCTGAAACTGTTGCCTGCTTCGCAATTGCGTTTCCCCGACGACGACTCGATTCCAACTCCTGATGGATCGGCTCTCTTGTTGAGCGGTGGGTTTCAGGAACGCAGAGCGGCACTGGTAGGACGAATCAGCCTCAACCAGCGCCATCCACCGGCTGATGAGTGGCAGGCGTTTGGAGCGGCTGTAGCCAAGGAACCACTTTGGCGCCAAACCCTGGGCTACCTCACGTTGGTAAAGGGCATTCTGTATTGGGAAGGGGCGGCTCCGACATTGCAGCGCACCCCATGGCTGTTTCCGCTGCTCCAATCCTGGCGCAAGCTGGGCGCTAATTTATTGGTGTTTGGTGATGCGGAAATAGCGCAGTTGCCCGTAGGCTTGGAGGCAGAAGGGACGCACCATTTAGAGTTATCCGCCTTGTCTGCCAAAGGCGCCAAAAGCATTTGGGAGCAATCGGCGAAACGCATTTTGGGCACCAACACCATCGATTGGTCGGTACCCAACCGCCATTACAACCTAAACTTGCAGTGCATCGACCACACCTTGCGGTGGACGGCCGAAGCCGTATCCAAATTTGAGGATAGCCCTACCTTGCAACAAGTGCAAGCCAACTATGTGGCCACCAGCCCCATGGATTTGGCGGGCCTGGCCCAACGGGTAGTGCCCTCCATTCCCTTTGCAGATTTGGCTTTGCAGTCCACTACGCAGGCCAGCCTGCAACAATTGTCTAAAGCGTTTGGCCAGCGCACCTGCAGTCACCCAAAAGGGCCCAATGGCATGCTGGCCGTATTCACCGGTGGTCCGGGTACCGGGTACGAGAAAACGCCCTCCGCTCTTGGTAATCAGTTGGGCTTACCCGTATATCGGGTAAATGCATCGGCTTTAGCCAAAGACCTGGCCAAAGGCGGTCTGCAAGCTCAGGAGTTCATGAAAATGGCCAAGGCACATACTGCCTTACTTTGGCTGGAAAATGCCGAAAGCTGGCTCTATGGAGCAAATGCCGACAAAGCCATCAGCCATTTTTTGGTGCAGCAATTACCTGCCGCCAACTGCTTGGGGGTAATCACCACATCACTCTGGAAGGCCGGAACCGAGCTCGACCGATTGGCCGATAGGGTAGTTGAGTTTCCCGATTTCACCTTGATGCAACGGGTAGAGTTGGCCCAAAAGGTGTTGCGCGAAATGGACATGCAGTTGTCACCAGCCATCAACCTTTCTACCTTATTCAAATCCCTTGCGGTGAATGGTGGAACCCTCACCAAGGTGATTCATCAAGCCGCTCGTTTGGCTTGCCAAAAAGGGCAAACGGGCACCAAAGTCATTTCACTTTCCGACCTGCAAACGGCAATCCAATGGCAATCCCGATAAAACACGATGAAATACCCATTTGGGGATTGTTGCACCAACACGGTAAGGCTACGCCACTTCCCGAAGAAGCATCCGTAGAACCGATCGTTGAAATTGCTTCTGACCCCGCTCCTCAAAACGAAACCTCCGCTCCTGCAACCGACTATTGGGGCGATTCTGAATGAACTAAACCGAACAACAATATGAGCACCATCAACCACAGCAAATCCAGCAACCGCGCTATTTCCAACGCCAGTTTCGTCTCTCAGATCATGGCGAAGAATTACAATTTAAATTCCACCATGACGCCCAAGGAAATGTTAGCGTTATTGATCAGCGAAATTGATCGGGATTTAAAGGCGGCTTTTGTAGAGAAAATGCCTAAACCCGTACCTGAGATTAAGCCGGAGTTGATTTCGGAGATTTCAGATCCCGAGGTGAAAGAGTTTTTACTCACCTGTTGTCAACTTCATGAGGAAAGAAAAAAAGGTATTGTCGAAACAGATCCTTCCCAGGAAGGAACATCGAGGTATTACAAAATAGACCCTAGTGCACTCAAATCTTCGGTGCGGTTTCAAATCGATTGTACCAGTCCGTGGTTTCGTAAAGCGGCTAAGGTGTTGGTGGGCAAGGGAGAGATTGATGACTCTATGCTTTACTATTGTTATGCTGTTGGGTTTCTAAACCGCAAATGGTGTCTTTTGGGTGAGCTGCTGGCAAAAAACAACCGCAAGGCTCCGATCTTCAATAATAACAACGAGCCAACCAGTCCGCTTCTCGTACTTTGGCTGGAGTGCCAAATCGCCCGATCGGGCAGTTTTACTAAACCTTTTTTTAATAAAGTGGTTGCCGACAAAACGGTGGGCGACTACATGAACGATTTTGAAAAAGCCCAGGCCAGTCCAATGTGCCCCTTCAATAAAACCGTTCATCGCCGAAGAAGACCAAGTGTTGATCAGAATGAACGTTACCTGCTTTCTTTATCCGCCGGAGCCAACATCACCCAAGTGTCTTCTGATTCCACTTTAGGATTGGTGCAACGCGCTTTGGGCTTGCCAGAACGCTGCGATATTTCAGGAACCACAACCGATGCTGTTGGGGCATCAATGATATTCTATTTTGCCCCAGCAAATAAATCATTCGATACAGGTATTTATATATTGGCCAACGTGGTTTCTATGTTGTTGCAAGGGCACCACTCATTAGATGAAATGGGTGCTTCCATGTCATTAAGTTCGGACACCGCCTACAATCCTCTTTCACCAGATACCTTCCTAACACTGCTGCAGGAAACCCCTACCAGAGGTAAAACACAAGATCGATTCCAGGATGCTTCTTTGATTGACAGCGCCTCCTGGTTTACACACGAATGGTTGAGTTTAAGCGATTTTATAGAGGTTGGTGGTTCGGAAGACACGCTCAAAAGCTGGGATTTCAACGACGACAATTGGCGGGTGTGGAAAATGATGGCCCGGGTCATGAACCGTCAGCCAGCGCCATAAGGGAGTTCTAAGCCATGGAGTTGAACGATTTTTTGTTGGCCAATGCGGCCATCAACGACCTCCTGCGTCAAAAACGGATCATCCGTTTCTATCCCGGCGAAGGGTTTCGCCTCAATCCCGAACTGAAGCAAGATTATGCCGAAGTAGGAGGGAAGTTCAATGCAGGAAGTGAGGACCCGCAGGTGCAAGACAAAACCAACCTGTTGTTGACCCTCACCCTGTTGGTGGATGAATGGAACCGTATTTATGCCCACGCGCAACACACCCAGGATTACCAACCACTGAAGCGCGCTTTGCTCACCAGTTGTGGGCTGTGCGAAGAATCTGACCTTCGCGATTTCCTGGATAGCATTCGGTCCCGCCAGTCCACTGTTGCCAAAACAACAGAAAGTACGAATCCAGCGCACCTGTCAGGTGATACCGATGCCTGGCAGGATGATTTCTGAGGGTGTTTTTGGGTTTGCCTCAGTTGCATTAGAGTGATTTTGATGAAAAATCGAGGACTATTACCGGGTTAGCTTTGGGGGCTTCCCACGGTGGTGTTTTTACAGAAACGTCATAAAAAATAGCAGGATTAGTTGCATCATGCCTCCCTATACCCTAATTTAGGCTTGCTTTAAACCCCTGTATGTAAACCTCTTGGCAAGAATTGTAACCCCAATAGCTTGCCTGTCTCATTCACTATCATTTATAAACCTTCGTAGAGGGGTTAGCGCATTTTGATCAATAGTCGTTTTAACGCTTAAAACCCAAGAAAAATGAACCTAAAAAAGTTAATTGGCGCATTGGTTTTGAGCTTTGCTATGGTGGCTGCTTTCAGCACTACTTCGCAAGCCCAAAACTTAGAAAATGCCACGCTCTGTTCTTACGATTACTTTGTTTTTTATGCCAACGGTTGTGGCAAACCCAATGTGGTGAGCACCGCTTTTGGAACCTCGGCTCCCGGCACTTCTATCCCCATTACTCCTCCTCCGGGAGCGTTCGTAGAACGGGTATACATTTACACTTCTGCCACTACCTATATGGTCGGATTTTCGGGGTGTGGACACCCTACCGTTATCTCTGACCCAGGAGGTTGTGAGTTTTGCGCAGATGCCGGAATGTTCAACTGGGAATTGCGCTATACAGGCTTTAACACCGATGTGACCATAGAATGTTTCTAATCCTTTAGTCAAACAAATTTTCAAATCTAAAAACCCAAAAAAATGAACCTTAAAACCCTATACCGTGGTTTAGCACTCGCCATGTTGCTGTGCGCCACATTTGCTTTTACCTCCCAAGCACAAAACCTGGAAAATGGAACCTTGTGCCATGTAGATTACACCATTCATTACTCCACGAATTGTGGGATGCCGGCTGCTCTTCCAAACAGTGGAACGGTGGCACCTAGCACAAGCATTCCGCTCGGAGGACCTTCCGGTTCTTTTGTGGAGTATGTGGAGATTGTCATGAATGGAGTAACCTATATCGTGGGCTTTCCGGGCTGCGGCTGGAATGACCTCGTAACCGGTAACCAAATCTGTGAGTTTTGTGTTGATGCAGGCTTTCCCGGCTGGGTATTGCACTACAACGGTGTGTTCCAGGATGTGACGATCGGCTGCTTCTAATTGAGCAATAGTGAATGAAATGCAACGGCTGCCCCGAAAGGGGTGGCCGTTTTTTTTGGGGTAGGGGCTATCCATATTTAGTTAAGCTTTGCCCGTTGGGTTTCAAACCGCATTTCATCAGGTGATGATAAAGCTGCTGGAGCATCATTGATAGAAATCCATTTCTACTATCGATGGGAAAGGGGAGGAATAGATTTAAAGAATTTTCAGTATTATTGTGATATCAAAATGATACTACTATGAAAAACGAAACCCAAATAAAAGCTACCAGTGGTTACACCATGCTTTTTGTATTGCTACTCCTACTTGTTTCCATCATTGTCGTTGTGATCCTCAACTTGAAGTCATTATTGGCTATTCTGGTTCCAGCCATGGTGCTGATTTCACGTGGTTTTTTTATTGTAAACCCCAATAGTTCCAAAGTCATGGTGCTCTTTGGAGCCTACAAAGGCACGGTTCGGGAAAACGGATTCTTTTGGGCCAATCCTTTTTATACCCGTCAAAAAATTTCGCTCCGTGCCCGAAATTTTGACAGCGATCGGGTGAAGGTGAACGACAAGATCGGCAACCCGATTATGATCAATGTGATCTTGGTATGGCAGGTAAACGATACCTACAAAGCGGCTTTTGATGTAGACAACTACGAGGAGTTTGTGCGGGTGCAAACCGATGCTGCCGTGCGCAAATTAGCGGGTTCGTATCCCTACGACAATTTTGACGACGAGCAGGCGGAACTCACCTTGCGCTCAGGTATGGACGAGGTGAACGATGCGTTGGAACATGAAATTACCGAGCGTTTGGCCATTGCCGGCATCAAAGTAATGGAAGCACGCATTGGTTATTTGGCTTATGCTCCTGAAATTGCGAGCTCAATGCTCAAGCGTCAGCAAGCGGTGGCCATTGTTGCCGCCCGAAAAAAGATTGTAGAAGGAGCGGTAGGCATGGTAGAAGATGCCCTTACCCGACTCTCCACCGACAACATCATCGATTTTGACGACGACAAAAAGGCTTCAATGGTGAGCAATTTGATGGTGGTGCTCTGTGGGGACAAAGAAGCCATACCAGTGGTCAATACGGGGACCCTAAACGCTTAATTTGTGAGCAAAAGAAAATCGTTTGTCCTTCGAATTGATCCGGAGACCTTCAAACTCATTGAAAAATGGGCCGAGGATGAATTCCGCAGTGTGAACGGGCAAATCGAGTGGATGATTCACAAAAGCTTGAAGGAGGCCAAAAGATTGCCCACCAAGCGAAAAGGCTCAAAAGACGATAAGGAAGAATCTCCTTAGCCTGGTTCAGGTAAGATCAATTACCAGCTGCCTGCCGCTTTTTGCGGGCATCGATAAAGGACTTGACGAAAAATACCATGGCTACGATGGTAGAGATCAACATGAGGGAAACCCGCATGGTGCCCATGGCACTACCACGGCCGATGGCTCCTTTCAATGGCATGACCAGGCCAGCTAACACAACCAAGGTGAGCACTACCGCAATGTGGGCAATCACTTTGTTTTCTTTTCGTACTCCGGGAACCATGATAAGCAAGGCTACACCAATTCCTGCCGGAATTAAAGCAGTGGGAGAGGGGGTAGCAGAGGCCAAATAGCCCCAAGAGCTCATACTAATGAGGAGAACGGCGTTGATAGAACTGGCGATATATGGTTTCATGGCAACAGCTTTTGAGTTTGCAATGCGCTGCGAAGATACTTGCTACCTGTTACATGACGAAGCGAGGGACGCATCTTCACTTTGATTTATTTCAGCAAGGTCACCGTTGTTCATTGAATAGACTGGTTCGAAGTGTTACTAATTCAAGTAGGGGTATTTCTCAGCTAAAAATGGTTTTCCATGGAATGATGAAGGGTAGAATGACCACCCAAGCCAGGAAAAACATTGCCATTGATTTGGGGTAGGGCTGGTGGTTGAGCATTGCCGGAACTGCCGCAAAAATTAGCCAACTGGATTTGTAGATCAGCTGAAAGAGCAGTACCAAACTCATTTGTTTGGGGTACGCCAAGCCTACAATTGACAATAAGAAGATCGCCCACCAAAGGGCACCGACCAATCGAATGGCTTCTGAATATTGAAATGCACCGGTGAATACCGAAGTCACGGCATTTTTTGGATAAAACAGACAAGAAATACTAATGCCTCCCGCCACAATCACGTTGGCGAGATACATGGCTCTCATTAATATCATAACCTTAAAAAATTCGTCCTATTCCTGTTTTAATGATGGGATAGATGCCGTTAGCATCCGCATTGGTGGTAGCTCCCAAACCAATTCTATTATCAAAAGTCCATGGCTTGTTGCCGCCAAATCGGTAGGCGTTGCCGTATCCGAGGTAAGGGAGAAAGGTAATTTTTTCATCTTCCCGAAGCAGTTTATTCTCCACAAGGGCCATTCCTGCAAATACGTACGATCCTCCCATTCTTTGGGTTAAAAAGTACTTGAAGTTGATGCCGTGGGTATGTATAAAATTAGTTTCCAATTGTAAAGTGAAATTGCCCAAAGTCCTCATTTCCAGCGTAAGCAGTGGCATAGTAGGAAACAGCAATACACTCAACCTAACATTCACTTTAGGGTTATGGTTGACGTTTTCTTGTGCAAAGCTGGTTGGGCAACTCCAAACGAAAAGAATAAGCAAGAAAAATATCATCTTAACTCGACAATCCTTCCAATGCTGTACATGTCTCCAAATGCATCGAGGAGGGGTCATGGTGTCCATGGTATACCCAAAATGCTCCGCAGAAGGGGCCTGAGTGACGGTCTCAATGGTTGTCATGAAAAGCGGTATTGCCAATTGCAAAGTGACTTCACAACAAATTTGCCCAGCCTTTCCAGGATAGCACTGAACCTATGGTAACTTCTGAAGAAGGTTTGCTTTTTTCTGTGAAAGAGCTATTTCTAAAAAGGAGGTCCCTTTTTGGAAAAGGGGAGGGGAAGCCTGCATTTCAAAGTGTTAGCTAAAGCTTTAGCAAGGCAATTGAGCGATAGGTGGCAAGGGTTTGATGAAGGAGGTAGATGCTTACAATTTGATAAACCTCAGCACTTCGTATTCAATTTCTTCTTCTTCCTCCTCTTCGTCTTCCGGCAAAACAAGGAATTCTATACTGATAAAGTAAACTCCCGGACCTCCGGTGAAAGACAGCTGGTTGTCTTGTAAACGTCCGGTTTGAACTACATTGCCCGCCATGTCATGAATGATGTAGTTTTTGTTGCGCTTTACCCCAGAAATGGTAATGGTTTCAGCAGTTGCTGGATTGGGGTATACGGCCATATTCAAAAACTCGACATCGTCCTGCAAGCCGTTGCAGGGGCTGGTGATCGTGTTCGAAGTTTGGTAGTCGGACCACAACCCATCGTTTTGAGCAGTGACCCGATACTGGTAGCTACTACCCTCCGTCAAGCTCTTGTCAATAAATGTTGTAGAAGTAGTGTTGGCCGAAATGGTTTGCCAGAGGGCATTATTTTCACTTCGTTGTATGCGGTAGTTCTTTGCACAAAGGGATTTTTCCCAGGTGATGGTCATTTTACATTCCTTAAAAGTAACCGCAACGTTGGAGGGAGCATCCGGAAGACTGCCGATGCAATCATTACTTTCACAGGTTGGCAAAACACCACCAAACTCAAAGATTTTATCCGAAAGCATTTGTTGGTGGTCAGCCACGCCAGGAGTGCCGGGAACCACCAAATTTTGCGGGCAAAGTGCCTGGTAAGACTTTCTGTACACACCCACAAAGTCTGCATCTCCGGTGCTGGCCCCCGAAGAGTTGACCTCAATGGCACCATCTTCGGTATACCACGCGGCCGGAGTACCGATGTGTTCATCAAAAGCACCATAAGTGCTGTTCATGACACTGTTGCCGATTAGTAACAATTCACAGGCCGGTGGCGCCTCATTTTCTGCCCATTGTGCATCTGCTACCATGAGCACCTCTTCGGTGTTTAGGTTGTGAAACATGTTGCCAAACAGGTTGGCGCCATCTTGGTCCGAATCGTTGTAGGTAGCAAAATCAGAATCGGCTCCGAAGGAATCGTCTTCGTAGATGTAGTTGTAGCTAAAATCGTTCCCCTGGTTCTTTTTAAAGCCGCTAAAATATCCGGCTTTGCCGTTTATAAAGAAGTTGTCTCCCACACCAACATTGACAAACACATTGTTCTCTACCACATTGTTGTAGTTGTAGACAAAGCGCATCGCTGGCTCAGAACTGTTTTCACAATCGGAGCCACCCATGCTGGCGATTGCAGCAGGCGAAAAGTCGTAATAGTGAAATTCTCTACCCAGGTAAGTGCCCTTACCCTGGCAGTGCGACCAAAAGGACAGTTGCCGAGGGGAGCAGAGGGTTAAGGCAGTGAATTTAGTATTAGCTATATAATTCTTGCGGATGTAGTTGTTCGAACTTTGACTTAAAAGCAGCGCAATAGCCGACCATTTTTCCATTCCGGTATATTGAATGTTGTTGTACAGGATGTCGTTGAATTTATTGACGTCCCCAAAACCGGGTCCTCGACCGGTCAAAACAATTCCGTTTCTGCCCATATACTCAATGGTGTTGCCAATCAATAAGTTGTCTTGCGCAAAACGATCCAGGCGAATGGCAGTACCTCCACTCTTAATAAACTTACATTCCCTTACCGTAATGTTTTTTGCGTTTCGAATGCGGAGCAGGGCATCGGGAGCATCCACAACCGCCCAGTCGTGTTGAGCAGTAATGTCATTGGTGGCAGGGTTGGTAATGTCGTTCAGGTCGTTTTTCATCACCCTAAAATCACCGCCGGTAAATACAATCCCTTCAAAAACGAGGTTCATTACCGGAGTACCGGCCCAGGTGTTGCCGTCTCCACCTCCGTCGATCCGGATGAATTCGGTAAGTTGAGGTACGAAAATGCTGCCGGTATCACTCAAGGGCCAGAGGTAGATTTGGTAGCCGTTTCCGGTATCAAGGCAAGCCCATTCTCCGGGTTCATCAATGCCTTCAATGCTGTTCATCACAAATGCGCGGGGTGGAGCATCCTCTTCGATATCTCGTCTCAATTCATACTGGGAAGGAATGGTGGTGAAAATGCGTCTTTGATTGACATCTACCGACTGTATGGGAAGAATTTCTTCATGCCACGGCAGCCCGGAAGCCTTTAAATCGTACTGATTGGCATAATCCCAATTGGGGGCAACAAAGTCGCTTCCATATTGTATGTTGAGCTTGGCACTTTGAAATTCGGGCACATCCCAGTTGCACTCCAGGCAGCCCTCATTACCGGCAGGCTCCTCGGTTTCGAAATCGTCGGTGATCGAGCGTTGTAGCCATCCCTCGTTCTTATCTTGAAGGTAACGAACCAAGCCCACACCGGTAGGTATCGGGGCTACAAAGATGTTGGAATTGGCACCATAAGCCGTCCAGCCATTGAGTTGGCGCAAGGACGAAAAAATGGGTGTTTCACCATTGTATGCCGCGTAAGTTATCTGTTGACCTTCGCTACCTCCATCCTCAGGTCCAAACACCACAGTTTCATTCAAGAGGTAGGTTCCTGCTCTAAAATAGACGGTAATGTTGCCACCTTGACTGAGCACAGGCCGAATGTTGTTCCGCGCACCAGCCAATGTTTGCCACGGGGAAGATTCGGAGCCATCGTTGGTATCATCCCCATTGGGAGCAACGAAAAAAGTGTTTTGGGCCATCAGCACCTGCCCACCACCGAAGATGAGGAACAGTAAGGGCAATAAAGCGATGGAAAGAAAATTGGTTTTTCCTGGTTGGTTCATGAGTTGGCTTATGAATGGAGCAACACGCCAATATAAGAAGTTGGAAACATTTTTTCTTTGCTTTTATTGCTTTT
>CALCCE010000204.1 GCA_937899835.1 uncultured Flavobacteriales bacterium
GGGGCGGGGTAGTATTCGTAGGTCGCCGGCTCTTCAAAATCGTTGACATTCACCAGGTGCCGTTGCCCATCGGCGGGAATGGTGTAATTGACTTTAATGTCGAAATTGACGTTTACCTGATTGTCAACTATGGCTACCGCTGGTACAGCGGCCATGGCTGGTTCTGATTCATTTGCCTCGTAGCGCATTGCTTCCGCGTCATCATCGGAGTAGTATTGTGTTTGTGCTTGAGCCTTTGCTTTTCGATCGGCTTTTTTATAGTCATAGCTTTGTCTCAATCGCTCCAAATACCGTAGTCTCCAAGGACTCAATTCTGGCTTTTGGTTGCTCAGTTTGGGGTTGCCGGTGGAAAGGGTGAGTTGAACATCCTTCCAATCTACGCCAGTGCTTTGGTACACCCGGCCGTTGTATTTCAAGGCTACCGGCCCGGTAATGTCTTTGGCACGCACATCGTAGCTGGGAATCCACCCGGCTTGGTTCACCAAATAGCTCACCGTTAGCGCAGCGGTGGTAGGTGCATTGGCTACCAGTTCCACACTGATTTCGGAGGTCGCTTTTTTCCAGTTTCCACTTGCAATCCTCAACTGGCGGTTGATCTTGTTGATTTCCTCTTGCAAGTTCTTTTTCTTGGTTTCCAGCTCCAGTACTTTCAACATGATGTCGGAAAGGCGGTCGCGGTAAAAATCAGCCAGGTCACTGAGATCTTCTACATTAAAAGCCGATTCCTCCCAGCCCACTTTCTGGTTGGCCAGGATCATTCTTCGCTCCTCATCATAAACGGAGGTTAGGTTTTGGTTGAACTTGAGGTCGAGTTTCAGGCTTTCCAGCTGATCTTCCAAGTCGGTGATTTCCTTGGGCTTTTCGGTAGACGTGAGGTAATTCATTTCGTGTTTCACCGAAAGAATGGTCACTTTACCCTTTCCCTGTACCTGAATGCTGTTGGGGTCGATGTTGGGACTCAGGTCGGTGAGTTTCACAATGGTAGTACCACTTTGCAGCGACTGCGAGGCTTGGCGCTCCACCTGGGCACCGTTTAGAAATACAGTGACTTTTTCGATCGTCGACTTGGTTTCTACGGTTTTAGCAGCCAACAAACTGCCGGAGCCCAATGAAAGGGACAGAAGGGTGATCCAAAACGATTTCATGCAAGGGGTTTAAAGTGGGTAGGTTAGGTTAATCGCGGTTGCCCAGCAACAGGAGCACCCAATAAAGTAAGTTGGCTACTGCCGCAAGTGCGGCTACCACATAGGTAGAGGCGGCCCAACTAAGGGCAGATTTAGCCTTTCGATATTCTTCACCTTGGGTAATTCGACTGGCATTTAGCCACACCAAGGCGCGGTTGCTGGCGTCAAATTCTACCGGCAGGGTAACGAGGGTAAAAAGGGTGATGGAGGCCTGCGCACCAATGATGATGTACAGGGCAATATCAAAAGAAAACAATTGAAAAGCTCCCCAAAACAACAGGGAAGCCATCATTACATAGTTCATGATGTTGGTGCCGATGTTGGCTATTGGAACCAATTTGGAACGCAGTTGGAGCATGCTGTAAGCAGTTGCGTGTTGCACGGCGTGCCCGGTTTCGTGGGCGGCTACCGCAGCTGCGGCCACGTGGCGGCCGTGGTACACCTCTTCGCTCAGGTTGATGGTTTTGTTAGCAGGGTTGTAGTGGTCGGTTAACTTTCCGGGTACGGAAGTGATTTCCACATCATAAATGTTGTTGTCGCGCAACATTCTGGCAGCAATTTGTGCCCCCGAAAGGCCCGAGCTGGTGGGAACCTGAGAAAATTCGCGGAATTTGCGTTTCAACTGTGCTCCAACCGCCATGCTAATCAAAGCAAATACAATAAAAATCAGAAAGTACATCGCTAAATGGAGTTTGGTTACAAATGTAATTATGTCTATTAAGGACAGACGGCTCAGCACAAATAATATTCCATTCTGCTTTCAGGGACAAAGGAGAAGAGGAGCGCGAAATTTTGACAGGAAATCCGACGAAATGGCAATCAGCGGATGCTGCCGCCCGAAGTTGGAATGTTATTAACGGTGTGTTTGTTGGGATCGGGGAAATAGATGGTCAATATCATTTCAGATCTTACTGCTTTGCCGTCTTTGGTTCCGGCTTGCCATTGGATTCGCCGAAGCAGTCGCAGCGCCTCTTCGTTGCAACCGCCCCCAATGGAACGAATGATACGTACGTTGGAGATTTGCCCGTTGGGTTCAACCACAAACCAGAGTTCTACCGAGCCGTGTAGCCCGTGTACCTTGGCCGCATGTGGGTGTTCGAGGTTGGCCGCTACGTAGTTCTGAAGGCTTTTGAATGGCCGGGGAGGAGTGCCTTGAGGAAGTTGGTCCGTTTCTTTGGTGGTATATACCTGCAAACTGCTGGCCGCCGGTTGGATGGGCGAAGGAGGGACATCAAATCCCCGCCTTTTGCAGATGGCCCGGTATTTTCGAGGTGAAAAATGGAACGTAAGAAGGTGTTCGCTGGCCTTGTTTTGGTCGTCGTAGGTGGCTGGAATCCACAGCAGCATCCGAAACAGGCGAATGGCTTCATCGTCTAAAGCTTTCCCTGCCGACTGCCAAATTTTCAAGTTGCGCGTGGTGCCATCGGCATTTACAATAAAAAACAATACCACCTGCCCTTTTTCGTCATTGGCTAAAGACGATTCGGGGTATACCACTGCCTGCTCGAAAAAATGGCGAAACTCCCGCATGCCGCCATAGCACTCGGGTGGCGTCATTTTTTGCGCCATCAAGCCATGTGTCATGCACAGACTGAGCAGAAAAAGTAGGACGAAGCGCACGGAGTAGTCGGAATTGTACTTCAAATGTAAGATACAAAAGCATTGACAGGTTCTAAAATCTCCGGGATTCCAATGGTTCAAAACCCTGGGATTCCTGCAAACGGTCTGCTCCCTTTTAGGAAGCACATGGCGTCACTTTCTCAGCTCCCAAAATCACTGTAGTTTTGCTTAAAAGCTTGTTTCCATGTCCAACAACCGGCCTTTAATTTTAGTTTGCAATGACGATGGGTATTCTGCACCCGGCATCAATTGCCTCGTTGAGGCCATGAAACCTCTCGGAGAGGTGGTGGTGGTTGCCCCCGACAAACCACAATCGGGCATGGGACATGCCATCACCATCAATGCTACATTGCGCTTGCAAGAACACAAGCGTGAAGATGGAATCAAAGTTTTTGCGTGTAGTGGCACTCCTGTTGATTGCATCAAAATGGCAGTTAAGGTTGTAGTTGATCGCCGGCCTGCGCTCATCGTGTCGGGCATCAATCACGGTGCCAACCACTCCATCAATGTGATCTATTCCGGCACCATGTCTGCTGCTATTGAAGGAGCCATGGAAGGCATACCTTCTATTGGTTTTTCTTTGTTGGACTACAGCATCGATGCCGATTTTACGGCCGCTGGTGAAATCGCTCGAAAAGTAGCCGCTCAGGTGCTGGAAAACGGATTAGCTCCCAATACCTGCCTCAATGTGAATGTGCCCAAGTTGCCCCTTGATCAAATTCGGGGCATCCGCATTTGCCGTCAGGCGAAAGCCTATTGGCGAGAAGACTTTGAGGAACGGGTGAACCCTTACGGCAAAAAATATTACTGGCTGGCCGGTGATTTTGAAAACCGGGATGAGGGTACCGACACCGATGTGTGGGCACTGGAAAATCAATACGTTTCAGTGGTACCCACACAATATGACCTTACCCATCATTCGGGTTTGGAAGCGCTAAAAACCTGGGAATTCTGATGCAGTGGTTGAATAAAGTTGGTGTTGGGTTTGCGCTTGGTCTAATTGGTCCGGTCCCGGGGTTTGTGGTGTACTATCTTATTTTGTGGAGCCACAAGACCTTGTGGAATTTCTTCATGTTGGTAGTACAAACCCCTGAGATTCAATCCAAAGTGCTAGCCTTGTCGCTCATTTCCAACCTGGCGATATTCCTGATCTTTTTCAGAAGTCGTTACGATCACACTGCCCGAGGCGTCCTTTTTGGCACCTTCGTTTATGTGCCAATCATGTTGTACCTGCGATTAACTTAAGTGGTACACCCCTTATGAAATATTACATCATTGCCGGAGAGGCTTCGGGAGACCTGCATGGTGCCAACCTTATGAAGCACCTGAATGCCGGAGATGCTTCGGCTGAGTTCAGGTGCTGGGGCGGAGACCGCATGGCAGCAGAAGGCGGAGAGATTGTGAAACACTACCGCGACCTGGCCTTTATGGGTTTTGTGGAGGTGGTGATGAACCTCCGCACCATCATGGGAAACCTCAAGTTTTGCAAAGCAGATATCTTGGCGTGGCAACCTGATGTGGTGATTATGATCGACTATCCTGGTTTCAACCTGCGCATTGCCGACTTTGCCCATAAAAATCAACTGAAGGTTTTCTACTATATCTCGCCCCAAATCTGGGCCTGGAAACAGTCGCGGGTACACCAGATCAAGCGCAACGTAGACAAGATGTTTGTGATCCTGCCATTTGAGCAGGAGTTCTATCAAAAGTTTGATTACGAAGTGGAATTCGTTGGCCATCCGTTGCTGGATGCCATTGCGGATGAACGCAGTTCGGAACCCAATTCGTCCGCTTTTAGGCGGGAACACGGCTTGAGCGATAAACCTCTGATTGCGTTGCTACCGGGCAGCCGAAAGCAGGAGATTGGCGGTATGTTGCCCCTTATGCTGGAAATGATCATGGAGTTTCCCGACCACGAATTTGTGATTGCCGGAGCGCCATCGCAGTCAAAAGAATTTTATGGCCATTTTATGGAAGGGCAAGCCGTAAAATTGGTGTTTGGCGAAACCTACCGGTTGTTGCAGCATTCCGAGGCTGCGCTGGTCACCTCCGGTACTGCTACCCTCGAAACGGCTCTTTTTGAAGTGCCAGAAGCGGTGTGTTACCGTGGCAGTCGCATTTCGGTTTGGATTGCCCGGCAGTTGGTCAAAGTGAAATACATTTCGCTCGTTAACCTCATTATGGATCAGGAAACGGTTCGGGAACTGATTCAGGCGGATTTCAACAAGGCTACCTTAAAAGAGGAACTCCATCGCCTCTTGCACGACAAAGAATATCGGGGCCAAATGCTTGAAAACTACCAGATCCTGCGTGAAAAGCTCGGTGGAACCGGGGCAAGTGCCACTACTGCCAACCGGATGTTGAAAACTCTCCGCGAGGGCTGATTTTCCATTTTTTGGGTTAATTAAATTTGTTAACCCATGCGCTTTCATCTGTCTCTTCTCATTGCTTGTTTTTCATTCCTTGGGCTCTGTTCAAGCAGTTTTGCTACTACCAATGTGGTAAAGGTGGGCCTGTTCTGGAAAAATGAACCCACTGCCGTCATGATAAGTCCGGTAATCGGATCATACGAAGTATTTGCTGACGGAAAGCGCCTTGACGATTTGAGCCGCGAAGGGCTGCGCTTGTTGATGTTGACCGCAAGCGGCAATCAGATCGAACTAAAATCGCTGAAGAAAAAGCTGGGTAAATTCTCCCGGGTCGAGTTTCGCCGGAAAAGCTGGGGGTGCAACATTCGCATCAAGGCCAGCACTCCTTCTCATCCTGCTAAGGTATTTTACGACAACCTGATGGTGCGGTCCAACGGCAAGTTGAAAATCGTGAACCAGGTATACATCGAACACTACATTGCCGGGGTGGTGGAGTCGGAAGCCGGATCGAAAGAACCCCTGGAATATTATAAGGTGCAGGCGATCATTTGTCGCACCTATGCCCTCAGCAACCTCCGGCGGCATGCAGGTGAAGGTTTTCACGTTTGCGATAAGGTGCACTGCCAGGTATACCACCACCGAAGCACCACCAACCCCGACATTGTGAAGGCGGTGAATGCTACCAAGGGACTGGTGATTGTCGATTCTGAAATCGAATTGATTACCGCGGCTTTTTCGTCCAATTGTGGGGGTACTACTTGCAATTCAGAGAGCGTTTGGACCAATCCGTTGCCCTATTTGCGATCGGTCAACGATACGTTTTGTTTGGAAGAAAACCACGCACGTTGGGAAAAAACGGTGAGCCGAACGGCCTGGCTCAATTACCTGGAAAAGCATTGGAACTATCCGGTAAACGATACTGCATACCAAAAAATGGTCGTGAACTATTGTCCTGAACATCGGGCATTCAAATTGCTTCCCGACCACCCGCACATTCCCCTAAAAATCATCCGCAGGGATTGGAAGCTGCAATCGGCCTACTTCAACATCAAAGAAGAAGGCGACAGCATCCGTTTTGTGGGCCGGGGCTATGGCCACGGAGTAGGGCTTTGCCAGGAAGGAGCCATGCGCATGGCCAAAGAAGGAGTACCCTACAACCAGATTTTGCATCATTATTATACTGATGTGCACCTTATCAACCTGGCGGTCATTGATTTCTTCCGTTCTGATTAGTCTCAAATACTGAGCCCCTGTTTCGTTTTTCAAGCGCTATTTTCATAAACCAGTACTCTTTTTAGTACTGGTTGAATTCCCCCCTTGAATGTGTTTTCCTGCGCTTGGAAGCTTTGTCGCAAATTCCTTTGCTGAGGCTGCTATTGCCTCTAACTGCCGGTATTTTACTGGGCATTGCCCGGCAACGACCAATGCCGAACCTCTACTGGCTATTGCTATGCCTGGGCTTAGCGCTTCTGCTGTTGTATTCCTGGGAGCGCTGGCGCCAACCATTACCAAAGTTTTGGCGTGGATTGTTGGTTTACCCAGCTTTTGCAATTGCCGGTTATTTATTGGCCATTGCGCGCATTGATCGGCTACAACCTTCCCATTTTCAACACCACATTGCTCCTCACCAATGGGTGATTGGGGAAGTGATGGAGCCACCAATGGAAAAACGCCGGTCGATAAAAGTGGTACTGTCGGTGCGAGAGCAATCGGATAGTTTGGGCAATAGATCAACCGTTAGTGGGAAAGCATTGCTTTACCTGGCCAAGGAGGAGCGGTCGTTGCAACTGCGGTATGGAGATCAATTGTTGCTCCGGCCGCGATTTCAAGAAATTGCCCCTCCGGCCAATCCTGCACAGTTCAACTACCGCAGGTTCTTATCCTTCGAGCAAATTCACCAACAGAGTTTCGTACCGGCCAACGACTGGCGGTTGTTGCAAAAGGGTGGCGGTGCATGGTGGTTTCGAGTAGCCTATGGCACACGGGAGCGTTTGCTTGAAAGGTTTGAAAAGCTGGGTATTGCAGGAGCAGAACTCGCTGTGCTGTCGGCCCTGATGTTGGGGGAGAAGCAAGCCCTTGACCCTGAGACGATTCGTGCCTATTCAAGTGCCGGAGCGATGCATGTTTTGGCGGTTTCGGGGCTGCATGTGGGCATTGTTTTTTTAGTGCTCAATTTTCTAATGCGGGGCTTGTTGCGTTGGCGTTTTGGCCGTTTCATCCGTGCCTTTTTGCTCATTGGAGCCTTGTGGGCCTACGCTTTTCTTACTGGGTTATCACCCTCTGTGATGCGGGCTGCGGCCATGTTCAGTTTTGTGATTATTGGCTACTCTCTGGGTCGCAAAGCCATCATTTATAATACCCTGGCAGCATCAGCCATCTTGTTGCTGGTTTGGAATCCCTTTCTCATCATGAAGGTCGGTTTTCAGCTCTCGTACCTTGCCGTTTTGGGAATTGTGTTTCTACATCCAAAAATTTATGCGCTATGGACCTTCGACCGGTGGTTGCCCGACCAGGTTTGGAATATTTCTGCGGTATCGTTGGCTGCTCAGATTGCCACTTTTCCGCTTGGATTGCTCTATTTTCATCAATTCCCCAACTATTTTCTCTTGTCCAACCTGGTGGTGATACCACTGGCTACCCTCATCATATACCTGGGTATCCTGGTGTTGTTGCTCGCTCCAATCCCTACCGTTGGGGTAGGGGCGGCATGGTTGTTAAAATACATGGTCAAAGGCCTGAATGCCTTTGTAACCTGGATGGAGGGCTTGCCCTATGCTTTGGCGGAAGGCATCACGTTTTCGATCGCCGAAACCTGGGTGATTTATGTATTTATGCTTTTGGGGGCAGGTTTTTTAGTATCTCGCAAAGGTTTCTGGTTGCTGGGAAGCCTGGTGGTGTTGGTCGTGCTGATTTCGGTAAGAAGCCTTCAGGCCTGGAATCACCTGAATCATCGGGAACTCACCGTTTACCGTATCAATCGCCACACCGCCATCGACTTTATCGACTCTGGAGAACACCTCTTTGTGGCCGATTCTGCTTTGCTCCTCAACCGGAGCGAACTGCTATTTCAAGTAGAACACCATTGGTGGGAGTTAGGGCTACGTCCACCTAATGTTCAGCCTTTGGGAGAAGATGAGCAGCTGGAAACCACCCGATGGAAAATTCAATCCGGAGTAGTGGGTTTTGGCAACAAAAGCCTGGTGCTATTGCGGCCGGAAGATGTTGACAAACTGCCTGCAAAGCCAATGAAGACCGACTATTTGCTGGTGTCAGGCAATCCAAGGATTCGGCCCGACCAGCTCTCGAAAAGCTACCTTCCCCGGTGGGTGATTTTGGATGCCAGCAACAGTTATTACAACAACCGTCGGTGGGCCAAAAAATTGACTGCTTTAGGGTGGCAAGTTTGGAACATGTCGGAGCAGGGAGCCTTCACCGAGAGCTGGTAAAAGCAAGCTGATTATCGGTTTGCGCGGGATGGGGATAGAAATTCCTTAGTTTTACCTCCTGCACACAATCCACTTATGAAAGGCAATTTGGGCAAGACAGGTGCAACCATGGGCACCTTCCCGGTCTTTATGACCGCTATTTCTACCATTCTAGGAGCCATCCTGTTTCTCAAATTTGGGTATGCAGTGGCTTCGGTTGGTCTGGTGGGAACATTGCTCATCATTCTCATTGGTCATTTGGTAACCATTCCTACCGCTATGGCGGTTGCAGAAATTGCCACCAACCAGCGGGTAGAAGGTGGTGGAGCCTATTACATGATTTCCAGGTCTTTTGGATTAAATGTAGGGGCGGCAATTGGCATTGCACTTTTTCTCTCTCAAGCCATCAGTGTGGCCTTCTACGTTATTGCCTTCGCCATTTCTTTCGATCCGGTAGCCGAAATGATCTACCAGCACTACGGCGTTTTTCTTGACAAACGGGCCATCGGAACCATTTTCATGGTGTTGTTATCGGTGCTGATGCTGACCAAAGGGGCCAACATCGGAGTCAAGGCATTGTACTTGGTAGTGGTAGTGTTGTTTGCAGCATTGTGCCTCTTCTTTTTAGGCGAACCCTATTCGGCCCAGGCAGGTTCTTTTTGGGATGTGGCCAGCGTGAGAATCGCTGAATCCGGTGCTAAGGATGTGCCTCAGCCTTTCTGGGAAGAATTTTTTCAGGTCTTCACCATTATTTTTCCAGCCTTTACCGGCATTGCTGCTGGCCTCGGGCTCTCCGGCGATTTGAAAGATCCTAAGGTGGCCATTCCGAGAGGAACACTTTGGGCCACCGTTTGCGGAATCTTGATTTACATCGCTGTTGCCTTCAAGCTGTTTTATTCGGCCAGCCCCAACGATTTGGGCAATGAAACCCACCTGGTGATGGAGAAAATCGCCCTGTGGCCGCCCATTATTCCTATTGGGTTGGCTTGTGCGGCCATTTCTTCGGCTTTGGGCAGTATCATGATTGCCCCCCGAACCTTACAGGCCCTCGGTGTAGATCAGATCTTTACCGACCGCCTAAGTTCCTGGTTGGGGAGGGGAAAAGCCAAAAGCAACGAGCCCGTTAATGCTTCGCTCATTACCTGTGCCATCGGTTTTGTGTTTGTGGCCATTGGTGACATCAATGTAGTGGCGGAGATCATTTCCATGTTTTTTATGGTCACCTACGGGGCCATTTGTTCCATCAGTTTTCTGGAACATTTTGCTGCCAGTCCGTCCTACCGTCCCACATTCCGATCCAAATGGTATTTATCCCTCTTTGGAGCCTTGCTTTGTTTTTACCTGATGTTCAAAATGAACTTCATTTACGCGGTGTGCTCTTTGATCATCATGATTGCCATTTACTTTTGGGTCACTGCCATTTCCAAAGACAAGCGCAGCCTTGCAACTTTGGTCAAAGGAGTAATTTTTCAAATCAGCCGGGAACTTCAGGTGTTTCTGCAAAAGCGGGAAGTAGTAAGCGGAGACGAACAATGGAGGCCCTTTATCATTTGCATTTCGAAAGATACCTTTCAGCGTACTTCCGCCCTGGATCAAGTACGTTGGCTGTCGCACAAATATGGTTTTGGAACCTACATCCATTTTATTCAAGGCTATTTGTCCAACCAAACCTATCGGGAGTCGCAACAGGTGAAACAACGCCTGGTACACTTAATTGAAGGTTTTGCCAGCAAAGTGTACCTCGATACCATCATTAGTCCTTCCTACACTTCGGCCATTGCGCAGTCCATTCAGCTTTCGGGCGTTTCGGGCAAAGGAAATAACATGATGTTGTTCGAATATTCGCAATCGGACCCTTCGAACCTGGGCGATTTGGTGCAGAATTACAACTTGTTACAAGCCACGGACTTTGATGTTTGTGTGTTGCGCAGTACTTATCGGGGATTTCAAAACCACCGCGAAATCCACATTTGGATCTCGCCAGATGATTTCGAGAACTCCAACCTGATGATCTTGCTCGGGTACATTATGTTGGGACATCCCGAATGGAAAAAAGGCTTCATTAAAATACTTTCAATCACTCCGGTGGGTGCCGTGCAGGAGCAAAAAGATGCATTGCTGGCGCTGATCAAAACCGGTCGATTGCCCATTTCCCGGAAAAATATTGAGCTGATTGAACTGCCGGAAAACGGTGATCAAAAAGCCGTTATCCGACAAAAATCTGCCGATGCCGACCTCACTATTTTAGGATATACAGCAGACCATCTGGAACACCACGAAACCATCTTTGAAGGGTATGACGATTTGGGCAATGTGCTTTTTGTGAATGCCGTCAAGAAGAAGGAGATCGGCTGACCTTCCTACCCTTCTTGTATAGCTATGCCTGTTCTTCCTGCCATTCACATAAAAAAAACCGCTGTTGGTGAAATTCCTCTACCCGGAAAATTTTTACCTGAGTAAATTCTAAGGTCATTTAGTAATTTTGTCTTGACAAGGCATAAACTTCTAAGCCTCACATCCTCACTATAACCCCAGATGAAAATGAGATACAGGATCACTCGTCTGCCACTTACTATTATTTTTAGTCTGCTGTTGATGCTACCAGCCATCACCCAAGCAGGAAATAATGATGCTGCACCTGTCAAAAATCGACCAGCCCTTTCGGTAGCTCTTACTCCTTCTGGGTTTTTAAATGTTTCTGCTTCACCAACTTCAGGCTTTTCAAGCGTTTCTTGTTTTGGTAGTTCTGATGGAACGGCAGCTGTTCAGGCTACAAACGGAGTATTCCCCTATACTTATCAATGGTCCAACGGAAGCTCTTCAGACAACCAATTTGGACTTTCTGCTGGGGTTTATACGGTTACTGTTACTGACTTAACCGGTTGTTCAGCAGTCTTCACCGATACAGTAGGAAGCCCCGACAGCATTATTATTCAATTCTCTGCCAATACTCCTCCTACTTGTGGAGGTTGTAACGACGGGTCGGTTGTAGCGAATGCTTTCGATGGTACACCCAACTACTCATTCTTGTGGAACAATGGATTCGGGTCAGGTCCCGGTACTTCAAGTTTCAACAACAACTTGAGTGCAGGAATTTATACCGTAACGGTAACGGATCAAAATGGCTGCACTAAATCGAACAGTGTTTTACTTGGCAGTCTGCCTTTGTCCACCACAGTTAATATCACCAACATTACCTGTAATGGTTTTGGTGACGGAATGGCTATGGCTGCTCCTGTGGGAGGGACTGCTCCATATACTTATAACTGGAGCAATGGCGCCACTATGCCATCCATCTCTGGTTTGGTTTCCGGAGTTTATTCGGTTACCGTGACCGACAATGTTGGTAGTACTTCCTCCGCAATTGGAATAGTGGCTCAAGCTCCACCTATGGGGCTTACTGCGGTAGTCATTAGTCAACCCTTTCCCATAGGCTCTGCCAATGGCATTGCGCAAGCTACCGGTACAGGAGGCTTACCGCCCTATTCCTTTGTATGGTCCACCGGATTTTCTGCTACTTCCAATGCTATTAGTACCCTCACTGGTCTCGTAGCTGGAACTTACACGGTTACCATGACCGACAATAATGGTTGTAGTAACGTTTCCTCTGTCATTTTACAAACTCCCGGTTCTGGATTGTCGGTTAATGTTAATGCAACCGATGTCACCTGCCCTGGAGGCAATGATGGGTCGGCCACACCTGTGGTTACCGGCGGAACTACGCCCTTTACTTATTTGTGGAGCAACGGAAGTAGCCAGCTCACCATTAACAACCTTTCGGCAGGAATTTATACGGTAACCGTAAGCGATCAAACCGGAGCAACTACCGTAGGCAACGCAACAGTCACTTCGCCCACGCCAATTTTCATTACCTCTACTTCTATGCCACCTACTTGTGGCAACTCCAATGGTTCTATAACAGCATCAGCATCTGGAGGTGCAGGAGGCTTCTCCTACCTATGGGCAACCGGTGCTACCGGCACTACCATCAGTGGGCTGGCTGCGGGTAACTATACGGTAACAGTAACGGATGCCAACGGGTGTACTCAGGTTGGTGTTGAACCGCTGAGTTCTACCGGTACTTGTACCACCGAGTTTTTCCCGGTTCACTGTGGGGCAACCTTAACTACCCTTGGAGATTACTTGTACTACCAAGGGGTACCCGGTGCCACAAATTACCGCTATCAAATCACTGCTACCGGATTTAGTACCGTTTTTGTAAGGGGCTTTGCAGTGAGCAACCTGCGTATGTCCTTGGTCCCCGGAATCCAATTAGGAACCACCTATAATGTTTCCATTGCCGCCTTTGTAAACGGCAGTTGGGGCAACTACGGAAACTCCTGTGCTATTACCACACCAAGCAATGTACCAGCCACTCAATTGGCACCGTCCAGCTGCAATGTAACGGTGAGCACGCTCAACCAATGGTTGTTCTGCAATCCGGTGCAGGGTGCTGACAATTACCGATATGAGGTTACCAATTCCAGTGGATTCAGCCAGACTTACACCCGCGGGTATGCTGCTACCAGTTTCCGAATCGGATTTGTACCGGGAATTAGCTACAATACTACCTACAATGTGCGTGTTGCTGCTTCCTTGAATGGATCATTTGGAAGCTATGGGCCTACCTGTACGGTTACCACTCCGGCAACTACTCCAACTACCCAGTTGAATACAGCATCCTGTGGGGTCACGCTTACAAGTTGGTCTACTTATCTTGGGTATTCGAGTCTACCTGGTGCCACCAATTATCGCTATGAAGTAACCACTACCGGGTTCAGTACGGTAAGGGTGCGCAATGCTCCCTCGCCAGTATTCCGGTTCGATTGGATTCAAGGGGTACAGCCCAACACTACTTATAATGTGCGGGTGGCGGCCTTTGTTGGAGGTGCTTGGGGCAACTATGGTAATTCTTGTACCGTAACTACTCCTAACCTTCCAATTCTTCGACTTGGGTTCTTCGATCAGGAAGAACTTCCTGAATCGGTGGATGCTTTGGCTCCTGGATTGAGCGTCAATGTCTTTCCAAATCCCAATGATGGAGCCTTTTCGATCACTGGTCAGGCCCAAAAGCAGCTATTCCTTCAGGTGTTCGATTTATCCGGTAGGGTAGTGGTGGAGCAGACCCAACTGCCAACCGATGGCAATTACACTTGGGAACTGCAATTGCCTGCTCATTTACGTTCCGGTATCTATTTTGTGAAGGTGGCCTCAGGCGACCATTCCGAAGTGAAGAAGGTAGTTGTGCGGAAATAGATCGCTGCTTCCAATGGGATGAACGCATTCACCCCAAAGTCCTCTTTTTGCAATTCACGGATTTTCTGACGTATTCGGTCGGTTATCTTTGCAATTGATCAGAAAAACAAACCTTGTGAAACGATCTCTCGTTGTATAGGTTTGTTACAAAGCGGCTTACTATGAATGCAAGATTTAATAGCCTGTTATTTTTCCTGTTTTTCGCCACATGGGCTTTTGGCCAGGGGGTGGAAGAATGTGCGTCTCATTTGAGGCACAGCACCATGATGAATAACAATGCTTCGTTTGCGCTAAGAGTACAAGACAACGAGGCCCACATCCAATCCATCATCCAAAATCAGCTCAACAACCCGAATGCTCAGTTTTCCAACAATGGGGTATTGACAGTTCCAGTGGTGGTGCACATTATCCATACCGGCCAGTCGGTGGGAACGGGAGCCAACATCTCGATGACGCAGATCAACAGTGCCATCAGTTCCATGAACGATCGTTTTCGGAAAACAGCGGGCACTCATGGGGATGCTAACGGCGTGGATGTAGAGGTTGAATTCGCCTTGGCAGTGCGTGACCCGAATTGTCAAACTACCGATGGCGTGGTGCGCATCAACGGCAGTAGTGTCACCAATTATGCCACCGAAGGCATCTCTGCCGGGCAAGGATCAGGAGCCGATGAAGTTACTGTTAAAAACCTTAGTAAGTGGCCCAATACCGAATACGTGAACATTTGGGTGGTGACAGAAATCGAAGACAACAATGGCCTATTCGGCATCCAAGGCTACGCTTATTTTCCCGGAGCAGGGGCAACTGTAGATGGCATTGTCATTATGCATACGGCCTTTGGAACTACCGGAACGGTCAATAGTTTCAACAATTTGGGCCGAACCTTGGTCCATGAAATGGGACACGTATTCGGCCTTTACCACACGTTCGAAGGCGATAACAGCGGAGCCAATTGTCCGCCTGCAGGCAACCAGTGTGGCAGTGATTTGGGTGACTGTTGCGGAGATACGGAAATTCACATCCGCGCATCGAGCAATTGCCCAAGTGGTACCAACGCTTGTACTGGAGCCGCTTTTGGAGATGTGCCCAACAATTACATGAACTATTCCAGCCAGACCTGCGCCAACATGTTTACCTCCGATCAAAAAGCGAGGATGCGAGCGGCCTTGTGTGGCACCCGATCAGGCTTGTTGTCTTCTTTGGGAGCTACTGCGGTATCCACCCCGGCCCCCGCGGCTGCTAACTGTACGCCCCAAACAACGAATTTGGTAAACAACTTTGGGATGGGAATCCGGCAAGTCATTCTTGAAAACCTGGATGTCCCTTCTGGAAATGCTGTCGGTGATGGTGGATATGTGGACCGCAGCTGCCTGCAGGCCACCAACTTACAACCTTCAACCCTTACCAGCTTAACGGTGAATACGGGAACGGTCAACGATCAGGACGTAGAAGTTTACATTGATTACAACAACGATGGTGATTTCGCCGATGCGGGTGAAAACATTTTTTCGTCTACGGATGATTCAGTCCATACGGGCACCTTTACCACCTCGGCTTCCCCCATATTCAACCAATACCTTAGGATGCGTGTGATTGCCGATTGGGTAGGCAATACCATCACGGGTCCGTGTTATACGCCTCAATACGGGCAAATCGAAGATTTTGCAGTATTGTTTTCCCTTGCCGGGCCCAGCCTAACGGTCAATACTTCTGCGCAAGCGGCCACCTGTGCCGGATTGGGTAATGGAACCGTTGGCGCCACTGCGTCCGGAGGACAGACACCTTACACCTTTGCTTGGAGTAATGGACTTGTAGGGGCTAACCTTAATAACCTTGGAGCAGGAACCTACACCGTGACGGTTACCGATGCGGTGAGCAACACCGGAACAGCTACCGCCTCCGTCACCCAACCATCTGCGTTGTCACTTTCTTTGGTGGGTACCGACCCAACCTGTAGTGGAAATGACGGTCAAATTTCGGCGGGCGCTTCCGGAGGAACGACTCCCTACACATATGCTTGGAGCAATGGGCAAACGACCAATCAGGTGAGCAACCTGGCGGCCGGAAATTTCTCTGTGATAATTACGGATGCCAACGGCTGTATGACCCAGGGGAGTACGTCTTTATCCGCACCAGGTAGTTGTCCTACACAATTAATCACTCCCCAATGTGGCACTACACTCAGTAGCTTAAATGATTACTTGTATTACCAGCCGGTAAGCGGAGCGACCAACTATCGTTATCAAATTACCCATGCTGGTACTGGATTCAATACCGTTTTTACACGTGGTACTGCTCAAACCAATTTTCGATTGACTCAGGTGAGCGGTATACAATACAACCTGACCTATTCCATTTCCATTGCTGCTTTTGTAGGTGGAGTTTGGGGCAGCTACGGCACCGCCTGTTCGGTCACTACACCAAGTGCTGTACCGTCCACCAACCTCGTTAGCAATTCTTGCAACCTCATTTTAACCGGGATGAATGATTTTCTTTACACCCAGGTCGTACCAGGTGCTACAGATTACCGATATGAAGTTACCGGGCCTGGAGTGTTCAATGAGACTTACACGCGAGGTTATCAATGGACCAATTTCCGAATGGCCTGGATACCGGGTATAGCCTACGGTACGGTTTATTCCGTTCGAGTAGCCGCATTTGTCAACGGTAGTTGGGGTAACTTCGGCAATGCTTGTACAGTCATCACGCCACCAAACGCACCCACGGTTAGTCTTCCAGGAGCTTTGTGCGGCACTACGTTAGCGAGTTGGCAACAATACATTTCCCACAGTTCAGTACCCGGAGCGGATAATTACCGCTACGAATTGGTAGGAGGTGGCAATACTATTGTGTACGTCAGGGGGTACCAATGGACTACCTTCCGATTCGATTGGATTCCAGGTCTTGTTCCAAACACCACTTACAGTGTTCGCGTAGCGGCATCTGTAGCAGGTTCGTTTGGAGCCTACGGTAGTGCTTGTCTGGTGACCACACCTGCTACCACTCCAAGGTTAGCGGTACAAGAACCCAACGCAACCAGCTTACCCGAAATGCGGGTATATCCTAACCCCAATCGGGGAGACTTTTTGATAGAGGCCATGCTCGATGGAGTCCAAGACTTTGCAGTTACTATTTTCGATTTACGAGGAAAAATCGTTTATGCTGAATCGGTCACCAATTGGGAAGGCCACTATCGCCGATCTATCCAATTAGAAGCCGCTAGAGCCGACGGCGTTTATTTGGTGCGAATGACTTACGGAGAGCGCGTGATTCACCAAAAAATGGTAGTGTCAGGTAACTAATAAGTCCATATTAATGCATTTTAGCCCAGGTATAATCAATAGGATTTACCTGGGCTTTTTCGTGGGAATCACGGTTGTTAAAATATTTCTTCCCGTTCCTGAAACCTATTCAGTTATTCATCGAATAATAAGTGCTGTTCACCGATATTCTGGATTTCAACAACAGATTGTCCGTAAATTGCGACTGGAATTTGCTGAATCAATTTTTCGCCTCACTCACTACATATGGAGAAAGTATACTCCCCAGATACTTCTTTCCCACGGAATCATAGTTTCCGCTGGATTAAGACCACTCTCTCATTGCTGTTTATTTGTACAGCATTAGGATTAAATAACGTACAAGCCGCACCTGGTTGTAAAAACGTAACCAATGCTGGTCAAATCGGAAATACGCAAAGTAATTGCGGCCCGTTTGACCCATCTGCTATTACTAACCTATCCAATCCCAGTGGTGGTAGGGGAGCATTAGAGATCATTTGGCTAAAACGCCAGCCCGGTCAGAGCTACTCGGTTATTCCGGGTGCTACCGGATTGACGTATGATCCGCCTACCCTATCGCAGACCATGCAATATCGGCGATGTGCTCGAAGGTCAGGCTGTTCTGCTTTTACAGGAGAGTCCAATTGGATTACCATTACCGTTTTACTGGAAGCTAACGTTTCGGTACAAGTGGATCAAATGGTAACCTGTGCAGGAGAAAGTGATGGGGGAGCAACGGCAATGGGAAGCGGAGTGGCTCCCTTTTCTTATTTATGGTCGAATGG
This sequence comes from uncultured Flavobacteriales bacterium, assembly GCA_937899835.1. Taxonomy (GTDB): domain Bacteria; phylum Bacteroidota; class Bacteroidia; order Flavobacteriales_G; family Salibacteraceae; genus CALCCE01. The sequence goes on from CALCCE010000204.1 coordinate 17,921, forward strand.
AGCCACAACTGCATCCGCTTCCAACCTGAGTGTAGGACAATATAGCGTCACTGTTACTGATAACAACGGATGTACTGCAGTTGAAAGCGTTCAGATAACAGAACCTTCTGCTATCCAGCTGTCCATCAATGTGGCCGATGCAAGTTGCAACGGTTCCGATGGATCAATTTCAGCCACTCCCAACGGAGGATCTTCTCCTTATAACTACATCTGGTCCAATGGTGTCACAGTTACTGGTCAGAACAATTTAACTCCTGGTACTTATGCAGTCACAGTTTCCGATGCTAACGGATGCACTGCCGTAGGAAGCGGTGATGTCTTGGTACCCACCTGTTGCAATGTAATTTCAGCCGGCACGATCGGCAACGACCAAAGCAACTGCGGACCATTTGATCCTGCACCGATCAACAGCCTGA
>CALCCE010000205.1 GCA_937899835.1 uncultured Flavobacteriales bacterium
CCTTGCGGCTTGTTGGTGTGTGTTAGTCCTTTAATTTGTATCCACTGTTTGGTTATCTGTTACTTTTATTTTTTTAAGCAGACCTTGAAAGATTACTTTGGTGGGTTTTGGGTTTTACTCATTCATTGAGTGGTATTTCTAAACGATTGAAATGATGAGGACAAGTATTCAACGGTCCTTGGGCCATTTCCGCGGAAAAAGAGAGCACGACTTCGCCATTGGAAAACTACTTCTGTGAAACATAATTCACCATTTTAATTGATCTGCAAACAATAGCTAACCATCAGTTGAAATCTTTACTCAAATTGCCAAATTCTTGAGGGTTTATATCCGGGAGTGGTTTGTTCGAAGAAAGGGTAATTGGTTAGAAAAGGGATACAGAAGATTTTATTTTTAATAGTTCCCTTATATTATTTTTCGAAGCAAAATCGAGGAGCATTACAATAAAATCAGAAATTACATTATCCATGCAGGATATCCTTTTAGTAGAGATGAAGCATATAAATGTTTAAACGACTGCTGTAGATTTATCGAAATGACTTACCTACAAATCAAAGATTTGGCGTATTAGCTTGCAATAGTCCACCTTTATTTTTTAGAGGCTGCTAAAATTCAGCAGGTCATAAAAAGCAAAATAGTCACATAGTATCCAAACGGAATCTACTTCCATAATAAAATCATACCCTTCAAAGGGCAAGCTCTTGTTCCATCACAAAAAATCCACCACTTAATAGCTTTTTTTATTTGGAGGAGAACGAACGAGTACAAGGTCTAAAGCAAACCTTACAGCCCGTTTTACTCCCCATGCTTAACGGCCATGCAATCCATCCCCATTGGCATGTGAAACATCGGAGCCCTCCTCCCCTGTAGGATCGTATTTTGTTCAAGCTCGTAATTTTCAGAAGCCTTTTGATACAAGGTTAAAAAAAGCATCTCCTGCATCCAACAACTGCCTTTCCATGAAATTCCTCCGATGCTTGGATCAATACAATTTCGGGCCTTATTCAGCAAATACTGGCTGTGGTTGTCACTTAATTGAAACTTTTTCGTAAAGAATCAAGCCATGGGATCGGGTGAAAAGAATTGACTTTTGCCCCCCGAGTAGTATGGCGGCCTTACTTCGTTTGTTTTGATGCAGGAACCACCTCGGTCATATCGTTGGTTAACAGCTTGTAAAAGCGCATGGCTCAAGCTGTATAGGTTGGGAACAGGTCCCGAAGAGTCGGAACGCAACCGACGGGATATCCTCTTCATGAACCAATTGGCCTCCATTCTGATCGTCATTACGGCGGCTTATATGGTATTCTATGCGCTGTTTGAACTGTATTGGGGAATTCGCGCCAACCTTGTCTTCATCACGGGCTACACACTTGTTTTAGGGCTCAATTACCATGAAAAAACAATCCCAGCCCGGTACATGGCCTTTTTCACGGCCTGCTTTCAAATTTTAACCATTTCCTATTTGTTTGGAGATAAGGCCAGTTTCAACCTGTTTTTCTTTCCTGCCGCATTTGCTCCTTTCTTTTTCTTTTCCCGGGAGTTTCGGAAGCACCTGATTTTCATGTACTGCTCCCTGGCCGCTATCATGGTCCTCGAACGGGTGATTACGAACAACCAATGGCATTACTACCAGGACTTGCCTCCTTTCATATACAGCATTTTAGAACATTCGAGCTTTATATCTGCGCTGCTCATTTGTTTGTTGGTCAGCTATGGGTTTCAGAACCTGGTGTTGCAAAAAGAGCGGAAGTTGAAAAAAGCGCTGATACAGGCCGAAGCTGCTTCGGAAGCCAAATCAGACTTCTTATCCAATATCAGCCACGAGATCAGAACCCCGCTGAACGGCATCACGGGCCTCACCTCTATTCTGGTAGACAAAGCAACCGACCCGGAGCAACAAAAGCACCTGGCTGCACTGCAACACTCCGGCAACCACCTGATGAACCTGGTCAACGATTTGTTGGATTACGCCCGGATAGAGGCTGGAAAGGTGCAATTGGATATCAGTCCTTTTCATTTCCCGGATTTTGTTCATTCCATTTGGGAAATGCATTACCTCAACGCCCAAGAAAAAGGATTAGCACTCAAGGTACATATCGAGGATGGGCTGCCGCAATGGGTGAAGGGAGATCGCTTGCGGATAGGGCAAATCCTTATTAACCTTATCCACAACGCCATTAAGTTTTCCCATCAGGGAACCATTCAGGTGGACATTTCTAAGTTGGAAGCCTCCGATGACCAGGTTCTCCTGCACGTGTCTGTCAAAGATGATGGGATCGGCATCGCCCCTGAAGTCCAGCAAAAATTAACCCAACGCTTTGTGCAGGCGGGTGGTGAAATTGGCAAGCGCTATGGCGGCACAGGACTGGGGCTTGCCATTGTAGCGCGACTGTTGGAGTTACACAACAGCGCCTTGTCCATCACCTCCCATCCAGGGCAAGGGTCGCGTTTCACGTTCGAGTTAGCCTTAGAAGTTCCTCCTGAAACCGAAGGCAGTGCCTTATCCAAAACGCAGGTAGAATCGTTGGAAAAACAGCGCATCTTGGTGGTAGACGACAACGAAGTGAACTTGCTAGTGGCAGGAAAATTCCTTGAAAAGCAGGGTGCTGAAGTGGTCCGTTTCTTAGAGGCCAAGCGAGCGCTGGAGTGGCTAGAAGCTCCAGGCAATAGCGTAAACCTTGTTTTACTGGACCTGCTTATGCCGGAGATGGACGGTTTTCAATTGGCTGAAAAGATTCGTTCTTCTCCGCAAACGCATTTGGCGTCTCTTCCGTTGATTGCCCTTACCGCGTCATCCACCACTGAAACTTTGCAAGAGGCCGATAGGGTGGGCATTGATGACGTGGCTACCAAACCTTTCAACCGAGCTGACCTGGCCAAAAAATTGGCAAAACACTGTGTTACAACCGCAAAAAGCCGCTAAGCCGCGGTTTTTTTGGGGTTGTAGGAGCGAGAACGAGTGCGGAGAGCGAGGAAAGCCTTGTGGCCGGCTGTTGTGTGAGTTTGGGGTTTCACTGCGTTTCCGGGGATTTCTCAACAATTGAAGAAAACAAAAAATCGATCAATAAACCTTAGGTCATTTTTGCAGCATCGAGGATATGGTTGTAGGAGCGAGAACGAGTGCGGAGAGCGAGGGAAGCCTTGTGGACGGCTGTTGTGTGAGTTTGGGGTTTCACTGCGTTTCCGGGGATTTTTAAACCATTGAAGAAAACAAAAAATCGATCAATAAACCTTAGGTCATTTTTGCAGCATCGAGGATGCGTTTCTCCTCTGAAAAATCATCGTAATGCAAGTGATCAATGCTTCGCGCTGACTTATCCCTGATGATAAACAAGCAATCACACCACTCCTTAGGGGGCGGAGCTTACCAGTGACCATTGGTAAAACCCCAGGAGCGGTGTGATTGGGATGCAATTATTGCTTAATAAATTTCTTGCTTATGTTTTGCGCTGCATTGGAAAACACAGCCATGTACATGCCTGCGGATAACCCTTCGAGTGGGACGGCAAGTGGTTGTGATACGTCCTGAACCAACAGCGACCTTTCCATTTTTCCGAACATGTTGTAAATCGTGAGGGTGCCCGGCTCGCCGTCCCCTTCCAACCTAAAATCCACATGCAATGTGTTTCTGGCAGGATTGGGAAACAACGAAAAGTCCATCTGTTTTTTTACTCCTTTGGTTTCTGGGGTGGTGCTTTCTTCCTTGGTTTCGTTTTCAACGGTAGTCACGATTCTATATTCCTGTTCACCACCTGGTTCTGAAGCAATTGGACCGGTACAGATAAACAGGGAGCCTATGTAAGCCGTAAACGTTCCTGATCCAGGCACTACGGTTACGCCATCCTCAAAGGTGATTTTTTCCTGAGCTTTGAGGTTTACCGTGTTATTCACCACATAATCGCCCGTGGGCTGCGCAGGAACAATGACATCTTCGCCAGCAACAATCTCTCCTATGGCAGCGTAACTGGCAAAACCCGTTTCGGTTTTGTTTTGCAAATAAATGTCCTGCTCGGCTTCGCTTAAAACGAAATAGTCGAAGGTGATGTTTGCCGGGTTGGTCGGCACCCAACCATTGGATGTGCCAGAAACACCAAGTCGTTCGTAAACATAAGTGTATAGCTTGGCCGACGTTTCACTGATGATTTCATAGCCCATCCAATACCTCCCATCGTTTATACCACCAGGGTTGTCATTCGAATACCCATTGGAGATTCCTACGATTGCGGGGGCAGCCGTCGGTGGAAAATTCACCGTTTTTTCTACGCGATGAATGCTCACCCCTGAATGAACAAAGTTTAATCCAGCACAATTATCATTGTCTACATTCCACCAGTTGTTCGATCCTACCTGATTAAAGGAAGCCATGGGTACGTTTGGGTATTGGTAGACCGATGAAGCGTGCGCAAACTTTACTGCCCGGTAGGCATTTACTCTTCCGTGGCCCATTTCTTCGTTCCAGCTACCGTGGGGATGATTGGGGTCGGTATCATAACAATACCCTCCCACCCTATCGCTGCTCAAGGCTAATAGTTGTTTGACATCTGTTGCGGTTAAGCAAGGGTTGACAGAAATCATCAAGGCGGCTATCCCAGCGGCCAAGGGGCAAGCTGCGGAGGTACCGAAAAAAGTGGGAGTATAGTCATCATCATTAAAAGCTCCTTGAGGTGGTAATGGATACCCATCAGGACCTTCAATATCCGTGGTGGTGATGGCAGCTCCGGGAGCTACTACAGTTAATCCTGCTCCGTAGTTACTTCCCCAACCTGACTCAAAGCAAGCAGTAGGTAATCTATTTTTTCGAAAATCACATATATCGCTTGCCCCTACGGCGATAAGGTTTGATAAATTGGAAGTAGTGGGGGAAGTGCTCAAACTGGCAGGATAGGCAATGCTTCCTATATCGTGATTGCCCACGGCAAATAGCACAACACACCCTAAGCCCTGCCTTCCAGTAGTTAACGCATTCTCAATCGCATCATTAATTACCTGTGCCTGCCCCGTTGTAATTCCCCAGGAGCAGCTCAACACATCGGCCTGGGCCTGCCAGGCCCAATTGATCCCATCAGCCACCCAAGAGTTTCTGGTTGCTTGAGTAAGGTTAGGATCATTGTTAACATCTGTACCAAAGATTTTGATGGGTATAATTTTACAATTAGGGGCAATGCCTGAAATTCCAATGTTGTTATCGGAGGCAGCAACAATTCCTGCGCAAGCTGTACCATGAGCATCATTACCAAAATGTCCTCCTGGAACCGTAGAGGTGGATAGCGGTGAATTAGCGGTAGCATCGTAGCCCATCAACATGTTGTCTTGCAGATCGGGATGGTCCGTATCTACCCCATTATCTAGAATGGCCACTTTAACGTTAGGGCTTCCTTTCGTTATTTCCCATGCTTCGCATGCTTTTACATCAGCCCCTACAGTGCCATTAACGTATTGACCGGTATAAGAATCAAGAAAAGCTTGCCCCGTATTCCTCAACGCCCATTGGTATTGAAACAAAGAATCGGTACCACAAAAGGTCATTGGCATGAACTTAAAGAAGTCAGGTTCAGCAAAGTCAAAGGCGTTCGTCTCGTAAAAATAGTTGGCCATCTCAAGGGCATTGCCCTGAGCGTGCTTACTGGCACTCAGGTAGTAAAGGTTGGGGTCGTACTCATTTTGCTCAATAATGGTAGTGTTGGTAAGGCGGGCATACTTCGTTAGCTCAAAATAGTCGCCAGGCGATTTTAGTTTTACCGCAAATCGATCTGAAATGGCTTGCAGGCCATTGCCTTTCTCAGAATTGAAAAAAGGATGGGCACAAATAACGTGGCTGTTTTCGTGCATAACATCCAATACCTGGTTCAATTCCTCCCCGGATAATGGGCGTGTCATTTTTAGGCGCGCGTCAACATGGGTAACGAAATTTTTTTCCGATACTTCCGATTCCAAAAAAGGAATTTTATTGAGCAGCGCTATTTTTTCTTCCAAATCCACTCCCTCGTGAAAGGTGACCAGTAGTTGATCATTGACTTGCTTCAGAGGGATTTTTTCACCGTTGTAATAGTAGCCACTTTGCGCCAGGGATACACCTGCCCAAAGGACTAACATGAGGTTGATGATCAATTTCATTCTTCAGGGTTTTTATTGCTGGGTAAGGGTTTGAACTTTTGCCTTCAACGCTTCGTTCTCCTCTTTTAAAGCTTGGAGTTCTTTGTTCATCGCGATGAGGTGCAAATAGATTTCCTCTATTTTCTCCTGCTGGTTGATCGTGATGCTCTTCAACTCCAAGCCTTCTGTTTCAATCTCTTCGGCAGAGGCGGTGTTGTGTAGGTGCCCCGTTTCAGCAATTTGTGTTTCTACTTCTTCCAGCGTTTTCAAATCATAGTCTTCGTCAAATACATAATCGGCCCAATTGCCAGGAGCAAGCTCTACTTTCATTTCTTCGGTGATTATTCCTCCCTTGACATACAATTGGTAAGCATCTCCCTGGGCATTGATTTTGTTTTGGGTGAACGTTCCTCCTCCCATCAAAGTGACTCCATTCACATGCAGCCTGGCGGTTGGTGTAGCAATGCCGATACCTACGTTACCACCATTAAAGAAGGAGTTGCCAAAACTGTTGATGTTGACCATCTCCACTGTACCTGTGCTGTTGTACAAATTGAAATATGGATTTCCTTGGGTGGAGGTACTGATGGTTACCATTTTTTGACCACTCAAGTTTTCACCCAGCAACAATCCACTTCCATTCGTCCCTAATAAGGGCAATATGGGTTGCTTTAAACGCATGGAATAATTGAACAGTGGTGTTGTCTTGACCCCGATGTTGTTTCTGAAATAGGAAAATCCATTGACATCCAAAACTGCTGATGAAAGGGGTGTAGCCGTTCCAATTCCGACCGAATTTGCGCCATTGGTTACCGTGCCCAAGCCGGCTGATCCATTGGGCAAGAAAAGGCGCTGTTGTGCATAAGAGACGGTGGACAGTAACATGATACCACTTAATAAAATGGCGCTTTTTAAGAATTTATCTTTTTGGAAAATCATACGCATTGATTGCTTTTTCATGGTGTGTATTTTTAATCGTTTTTGGCTAATCTAATGCCCAAGCCCCAAAAAAAAGAATGGGTTTGAGGAACGGACAATTTTGCTTTAGGAATGGATCATTGGGACCTCATTTCTGCCCTTAAACCGCCACGTGTGGCAAGCACGGTGCAGCCATTTTTAGCAACGAGCGCACCTACACCTGCTCAATGGAAGCCCGCTTGTTATTTACAGCGCCCCCGATTCATCGCGTGTGTATCGATAAAAACCCTTGAACTTTAACCCCGCTAAAGCAATGAAAACTGAGAGAATACTATCGTTTTGAAAGAAGGCCTAAACGACTCGCACACCAACCCTCCACATGCATCATCTGTTTACCCTTTTTGACATTCAAAAAAACCATGCGATGCCTGATACTGAATGCATTGGCATACAGTGGTTTTTAATATTCTTAATCTGATGCGCCCACCCTAAAACACAATTCCTGAAATATATAACGAAGCAGAATTCAACAAGCTTCAGTAAAATTTCTTCTACCAATAAAGTGTAGTAAGGGAGTTTAGAAAAAGCAATCTGATCTTCTCAAATTATTTATTTTGTTGGCTACTAAGCGTAAAATTTCTTCATCTATAACATAGAACGCCCTTGCAAATAAAGCCCCTAAAAAATTGGCCTGCTCTTCTTAGAAGTTTAGATGGTTTGCTCATTCAATGGATTATTATAACCACCTTCTTTTGTTTCTGCGCACCATTGGTTGGCCAAGAGCCCTCCTATATTCACTATGGAGAACAAGAAGGCCTGCCCACATCTGAAGTGTATCAGTCCATTCAGGATGACAGGGGGTATATGTGGTTTGCGACTGACCGAGGATTGGTGCGGTTCGATGGCATCGATTTTAAGGTATTCGGAAAGGAAGATGGACTGGTTAGCGATGTCATCTTCGGCTTTCATAGGGACTACCAGGGAAGAATTTGGTTTTACAGCCATTTTGGAGGGGTCGGTTACCTGCAAGGAGACCGTATTGTCATCCCTCCGTTCAATGACAGGTTGATCGAAGTGCTTGCGGGAAATGTGGTTGTTTCGATCTATTTGGATCAGCAGCGAAACCTGTGGATAGGATCAAAATCCAAGAAATTTCATGGTGCTCTCGTAAGTGCTGATGGAAAGGTAGAAGCGATAAAACATGTCGGAGACAGTGCTATGTTTTGGATTCAGGAATTGGATTCTCTTGGTTTTGTTTACGGTAACGGAGTGCTTAAGCACCCCCAAACCGTTCGGTACTTCCAAAATGAGCGTGAGTTTACCTTCGATTTCCCTGAGGCATTGCATCAGGGAGCCTATGAATGTTCCGTCATTCGTACCAAAGCGGGAATCACCGTATTGGCTAAATCTCATGGGATTGCTACCATGGCCGACAATGCCATCATTCAATCCCAAAAACTTTCCGGCAACATCACTATGAGTCTGTTTGAAGATTCTAAAGGGCATTTGTGGATTGGTATTTCGGGTAAGGGAGCACGCTGTTTTGAGCATGGCGACCTTAGCATTTCCCCCAAACAGTTTTTAACGCAATTTACCATCTCTTCCATTTTTGAAGACCGGGAAGGAGGTTTTTGGTTGACCACCACCGATGCGGGAATTTTCTACGCTCCTTTTACCGAAGTTTCATCTAAACAGTTGTACAAAAATGGATTTTCAGAGTCAGTCACTGCATTGGAAAGTGACGGCTCAAACTTGTGGATTGGAACTCAGCATGGCGATTTATTTCGGAAAAATGGTAACGGAAAAATTGAATTACTCTTCAATGATTTGGCCCATATTCGCTACTTGTATAAAAGCCAAAACATGCTTTGGGTCGGTGCGGCTAAAGGTATCTTCCAGCGAGATAGCTTGATTTTCACCAATTTCCATCGTGCATGGGCCAGTACGCTATCAGACGACTTCTGGGTTCAGAATAAGATCCGACCTACCTTTTCAGAAAGTATTGAAAAGAACATCAAAATCGCCTACCAGCCCACCTCAAAAGATGAACCGCTGAAAAGCTTTGAAGCCGTTCACGGTTGGGGAGAACACCTCTACTTTACCGGGGCCCATGGGTTGTATCGGATTGAGGAAAACCGTTTGACACAACTGAATTCACTGTGGGGGGGCTCCCTGGCAGCCACAAACGACCATTTATTCCTTGGAACGAAGGGTGAAGGGCTTTGGATTTTCGATGGCGATAGCTCTTGGGCCATTACCAAACAACATGGCCTGTTGGATGATCGAATTTCTGTAGTGACCGCAGAAGATGATACAACCATTTGGGTAGGGACGAAAAAGGGGATTAGCAGGCTCTATATAAACCATGATGCCAAACAGGCTCAAGTAACCAATATTACGGTGTCAGAAGGCTTGGCTTCCAATGAGGTTCATGCCATTGAACTTCATAATGGACTCGTTTGGGTGGGAACCAACAACGGCCTGTCTACGTTTGATGGCAAAGCTGATTTTCAGAATACCAATGCCCCGATTATTCAATTAGAAAATGTATTGGTCAATGGACAACTAGTGGATAAAGAGGCAAATGGAAGGTTTGGACACGAATCAAGTGTATTTGAATTTCGATTCACGGGAATAACTCACCGAAGCCTAGAACATGTGATGTACCAATACAAGCTGGAAGGATATGATGAGGACTGGATGATGGGCACTAACCGGCAACTGCGCTACATGCTTCTGCCTGGGGATTATGAATTTAAAGTAATGGCGATGAACCGAAGTGGTATCTGGAGCAAGGAACCAGCAACTTATACCTTCAGTATTTCAGCTCCAATTTGGCAAAAATGGTGGTTTCAACTGATGGTCCTGTTGGCCATTTTTACTTTAATATTAGGCGCTGCTGCCTACCGGTTAAGGCAAGTGCGGAAACAAGGGCAATTAGAGCTTGACCTTACTGCATCCAGGCTTCAGGGGTTAACTGCGCAACTGAATCCCCACTTTTTGTACAATGCAATGAACTCCATTCACAACTATATTCGTAAAAACGATCGAGAACAGTCTTCGGAGTACCTTGTCCGGTTTTCGAGACTAATCAGGCAAACCTTGGATAATTCTATGGACCCTCTCATCTCTATCGGTCAGGAAATTTCCCTGGTGAAGCGATATTTGAGTGTGGAGCAGATGCGATTCAAAGACCGGCTTACCTTTGAGGTAATGGTTTCCCAGGATATTCACCAGGATAAATGGAAAATTCCCGGACAGCTGATCCAGCCCTATGTAGAAAATGCAATTTGGCATGGCCTCCAATACAAAGAAGGCCCATGCCATGTAGAAGTGACACTTGAGCTAAAAAATTTGAATTTGGTATGCGTTATTCGCGATAATGGTATCGGACGCCAGGCAGCTTCGGATAACCCTGGGAAAAACAACGGACACCACTCCCAAGGTATGCGGCTGGGGAAAGAGCGCTTGGAGTTGATGTCCAGGATTTTGAATAAACCTGCCAGTGTCCTCGTGGAAGACCTCAAGAATGAAGTTGGCCAGGCCATGGGGACAAAAGTCACGCTAACCCTACCTATAATCGAAAATTGATGACTTCAGATTCCAGATTCAAAGCCGTTATTGTAGATGATGAGCCCGATGCCATAGAGGTGTTGAAGGGGTTGATCGAGGAGTACTGCACTGAAATAGCCGTAATCGGTACTGCATTATCGGCCACAGATGGCCTTAAGTTAATAACTGAACATTCTCCCGACATTCTCTTTCTCGACATTCAAATGCCGGGCAACTCGGGATTTGACCTGCTAAAGAATCTACTTACCCAATCGTTCCGCATTGTATTTGTGAGCGCACACGCTGACCATGCGGTGGAGGCGTTTAAGTACCATGCCATGGCTTACCTGCTGAAGCCGGTCAGTGCCCTTGAACTTCGTGAGGCCGTGTCACGGGTGACAGCTGATATCGTGTTGGATAAAAAACAAGACTATACTTCCATGTTGACCGTCTTGGAAAATCAGTTGACGAAGCGCGTGGCCATTCCCACTGGTTTAGGCTCCCGGTATTTCAAGCCCGATGAGATCATTCGCATTGAGGCAGCCAAAAGCTACTCGAACATTTTCACAGTCGAATCGGAAAAACCCATCCTGGTTTCCCGAAACCTCAAGCAGTTTCAAGATTTGCTTTCATCGTATCCCTTCATTCGCGTGCACAACGGACACTTGGTTAACGGCAATCACATTCGGGAATACATGCGACAGGACGGTGGTACTCTTATTTTGTCTGATGGGTTTAGCATTTTAGTTGGAAGAAGCTACCGAAAAGCGATTACCGATTTCTTAGATGATCACATTGAATCTATCTGATTGCTCCACTCCGGTTAGGTCAAAATTGACATCGGTCAATAAAACTATTCTATAGGTATAAAGGGAGATTTTATTTCCTGGTAGCCGCGGTAATTTGATTCAAGCATTCAAGCTTTTTGAGTGCATAATCAAATTAAACGCTATGAAAAATGTTCTAACCCGAGTGTTGCTTTTTATACTCGTTCTTTTTTCCTTCAACGTTCACGCGCAAATTCCTCCATGTCCCAATCCCTGCCCGTCCTTATGCTCCGATAACATTGCCTGTTATGGAAATTTTGATAATCTACCGAACTTTGTGGCTTGTGCTCTTGACAATTTCACCTTTGTTGGACAAGGTTCCATTGATCAATACCAAATGGTTTTAGGAGCTATACAAAAAAGTTCATTTTCAAACACTTGCAACTTTCAACAATCTAATCAGAATACGCAACAAAGCTGCTTCACAGGCCAGGGAGCAGGTCCAAATTTTCCTCCTCTCCACCAAGGTCCCAGCTATATTGGCATGGCCTCACAAGCAGGCCCTCCGATGCGTCAGGAGTCCTTTGCACTGCCCCTAAGTTGCCCGCTTAATCCTGGTACATCCTTCACGGTGACATTTTGGGCGAGGGCATCTCCAAATGGAGATATACCCACATTGGAACTACGCGGTGTCGCCAATAATTATGCATTCCCAGGCGCCAACATAGTTCCCACGACTGCAAACGCATTGGTCCCTTCTTTATCCACCACAATAAACAATACCACTAACTGGGATTCCTATACAGCCACCTATACCGTTCCACCAGGACCTGCTTTCAATTCCATCATGTTTAGTCCTGCCCCAACCAATAGCTGCTCGTACTTATACCTGGATGACGTTCAAATCGTAAGAAATCCGGCACTCTCCATCGCCACGCAAACCACCAACGCTTCACCTTGCATTGGCAGCCCATTTCAGGTAGATTTTGAAATCTGCAACATCAACTGCGAAATCACCAGTACCCAAACTTTCACCACTAATTTTCCTGGGTTTACAATGCTTGGTCCTCCAGTAATCACCTACGGTGGAGGAGCAAGTGGAGCCTCCTACAGCGGGAATACACTTAGCATTCCCGGGCTGCTACAGAATGGATGTGTTAAGCTGACCTTGAATCTGAAACCCGATGGACCGGTAGGCAACTACCCCATTAGCTTAAACCCACTATCAGGCATCAATCCGGTGGGCAACAATTCCATCAATGTTGATGTGATACAACCCTCGTTTGCCTTTACAAAATCGGTAACGCCTGGTCCTTACATGGCTGGTGATACCATCACGTATAACTTCAGCATTACCAACCTCACCGGAGGGGCCATTTTTGGGATGCAGATTACGGACGCATTACCTGCTGGATTTACCTTTATCGATAACAACAACCCGGCATTCCCACCTACATTTCCTTACAGCAATACTACCGGAGCAACTTCCATCACCTCACTTCCATTAACCATTGGAGCAGGTGCTACCGTAACGGTTAATGCAACCGTTAAAATCTCTGATCAATTCGCAACCTGCGGTTCCATCCAAAACTGTGCATCACTTGACCTGGCACCTGGATATTTCCCTGCTTTGCCTTGTGGTCCATTTGTAAGCTGTGCATCAGTTGATATTGCAGTTGATCCCAACCAATTAACCATCAACCTAACTCAGTTTCTTTCCTGCTACAATAGCCAGGATGCGGAATTGACCGTAAGCGTCAATGATCCAAATTCTACGGCCCCCTATATGTATGGCATTGTTTCTCAAGGGATCATGCAAACCAGTCCCGTTTTTTCCAACCTGGGCTGTGGCATCTATACTTTTCTTGTCGTTGACTTAACCTCCGGATGCCAATACAGCAAAACTTTTTCCATCGACTGCCCGCCACCTTTAGGAATAACATCTTACTATGCGAAAGATCCATCTTGTCACGGTTCCTGCGATGGTAGCATCAGCGGTACGGCCGCTGGGGGAGCCCCTGGCTACACCTGGACGGTAAACACCGGCCAACCTATTAATAGCCTATGTGCAGGAAATTACACGCTGATTGTCACGGATGCTAATGGATGTACGGATACCCAAAGCGTGACCTTAACAGAGCCAAACCCCATCAACTACAGTATCCATACCGTCAACCCCAGTTGCCCGGGAGCCTGTGATGGTGAGATACAAATTATGCCCGTTATTGGGGGTACTCCTCCTTACCAGTATTCCATTGACGGAGGAGGCACCTGGTTTTCCACCAATACCTTTACCAACCTATGCCACAATGTGGTGCCTAATTATTCAGTCATGGTAAAGGATTCCAATGGCTGTATTGCCGGTCCGAATACGGTGATCCTCATTCCTGCAGTTCAAAGTTTTTGGCAGCAGACTTCCCTCAACAGCGCTTTAGGCATGCATGCAAAAGAGACTGGAAAAGACATTGTAGTGGACGCTGCTGGAAATGTATATGCCACAGGAAGTTTCTTCCAACAAAGCAGTTTTGTGGGCCAAAACACCACTACCATCTCCAGTCCACTTAGCCTGGACCAAATGTATGTTGTGAAATTTTCCCCTTGTGGCGATGTAGAATGGGTTGCTTTTGCCGAAAACAATGCCCCCCTTGACCAATCCAGAGGACTAGCTTTAGTACTCGATGAAACCCATGGTTGGGTGTATGTCACCGGTAATTTTGAAGGTGCATCTGGCAATTTTACGTTCCATGGTGGAAACAACTCCACGGCAACAAGTCCTTCCCCAGGATTGCTCAACAATGGCATGTTTTTGGCCAAGTATGATATGAGCGATGGGACAATTCACTGGGTGGAAGATGACTTTAATTCCAACAATACTTTCGATGTAGTAAATAATACTATTCCGTATGCCTACCACAAACCGAAGCCTTCCGGAATTGCCATCGATAAGAACTATAACCTGTACATTTCCGGAACTGATTATACGGGTATAAATAATGTTCCTCGTGCGTTCGTGCAACATGTCATCCATGTCCAAACCAATGCCTTCAACCCTAAAAAAGGAATCGTTGGCGATTTCGAATCCTACGGTACAGACGTGGAGGTTTCAAGCCAAAATGAAGTGTATTTAACAGGCAAGTATGCTGACAACCTCGGATTTGGAGTAACGAATAGCATCTTGCCGCTTCCAGGGCTGGGAACCTGGGATGGTTATGTAGCCCAATTTAAGCCCGGCGGAGGTCTTCTGCATTGCCAGTGGATCTTGCCTCTGCGAGCAAGAGGTGCGGGAAGTGAGCTCAATAGTGTTGATTTGAGCGCCAATGGGATGATCTATGTGACCGGGACAACCAGTGGCGACATAGAGGATGCTTTGAGTCATCCTACGAGCGGTGGCCAGGCTGGGCCTAGCCTACTCTTTTATTCACCAACAGCCATACTTGCCCGGATAAGACCGAATGGATTGTGGGAGCCGAGTCACAGTGCCAATCCTTCCTGGTTTACTCATGCTGACCCGTCTACTCAAAGTGATTCTTACGGGCGTGGAATCGCGGTAAACCAAGGAAAAGTTTTTGTAACTGGAGATCTTAAATTGGGAACCTCTTCTCCCAATCTACTCCAATTCACCAACAATCAAACAAATTTCGTTGGCCCTCCACAACCCTTTACAGACAACAATGTTGTGTTTGTGGCACAGTTTAATAGTTCAGGTGATCAGCAGTCTACCAACATTTCGCAGATGTTTCCAGGTATGCCCGGAGGACATTCCGCAAGCGCGATTTGTGCTAATCAACACAATGCTTATTCCACGGGACAGTACTCTCCTAGCATGGACTTTCCAGCGCAGAGTCAAACCTTAGTGGCAGGAACATCCATTGAAAATGCCTATTTCACGCGCAGCGCGGTTGGGGCCCTTCACTATCACAGAAAGAAGGTTGACGACCAGGATGAACCCCTGCTTGAAAACAAACTAGATGTTTATCCCAACCCTACATCAGGTATTTTGACCTTAGCGTCAATGGAGGCCATTGAAGGAGTGATTGTTCATAATCTGGAAGGTCGGACATTATTGCAGAAATCTGTCATTGGACAGGCGAATAAGCTAAACCTTGACCTTTCCAATCTCAGCGCAGGAATGTATCTCATTCAGGTGAAAACCGCCCATGGAACTACATTTAAGCGCGTTCTGGTCAATCATTAGTAGTTTCAGCAATTCACTTATTGGGTAAATCTTATCCATTCTACGAATGAATTTTAGACTTCGAGGTTTGATTTCAGTCCTCGTCCTATCATAACAAGATGAAAAAAGGCAGCCAGTGGCTGCCTTTTTTCATTCGAACTTTGTGACTTGATTGGGGCTCCGAAAAGAGCGCTCGGAGTTGGTGTCCAGGATTTTGAATAAACCGGCCAGTGTTCCCATGGAAGACCTCATGAAATAAGTTGTTCCGGCTACAGGGATAACAGTCATGCTAACCAAACACCAAATACTTTTACACCGTAAATAGTCTAGGTCAGCCTCTGCGATCTTGTAGTAAGATAGGAGATGAAATTAATTGAATTTACGGATTACCTGCCTGAATAAGCAGATGCAAAATGGCAAGGTCCAAGTGGTTATTCTTCGCAATTCTTTACCTAATGGTAGGCAGCCGATTCAAAGCGTTTCAGAAATCGATCCCAAGCTGGCCAGCAGCAGGGCTCGGTTGCGCTTGCTTACCTCCAATTGAATGTTGCCGGAAAGAAACACGAAGCCGCCATCACTGCGGTTGTACTCCTCTACGTGAATCGCATTGATGATGTGCGATTGGTGAATCCGGACAAAGCCTTTGGATTTCAACAAATCATCAAAAGATTTGAGGTTGCGGGTCACCAAAATGGGCTTCTTGTCCGATAGCAAATGGATGCAGCAATAATTGCCGTCTGACTTGATGTAATGAATGTCTTTGAGCCACAAATAGGCCAAACCATAGCGGGTAGGCACAGCAATCTTGCTGATGCTACCGTTTCGGTATTCCTGAATCAGCTCTTCGTATTCCCTTGGGTGCTCCTTTTGGCTGCGTGCCGCACAGCGGTCGACGGCCTCTACCAACTCCTCGGGGTCAATGGGTTTGAGCAGGTAGTCAGCCGCCTGAAACCGAAATGCCTCTACTGCATATTTGTTGTGAGCAGTGGTAAAAATGGTTTGGAACGTGCGGTTGGGCAGTGCTTCCAACACCTCAAAGCCTTTGCCCTGCTGCAACTCCACATCCAGAAAAATCAATTCCGGTTCATGTTGGTTAATCATTTTTACCCCTTCCAACGGTGTGGATGCCGTGGCCACCACTTCCACTTGCTTGCAGTAGCGTTTCAGGTGCTTGATCAATAGCCTTTGCGCGTTTTCTTCATCTTCTATGATCACAGTTTTCATCATGATGGTCAATTTGGCGATTGCAAGATAATAGGGAACTCAATGATTACTTTGGTACCGGTGGTACCGTCTCTTTCTTCGTCCAGGTCAAAAATTTCAACCTCAAAGGCTTCTGAGTAAATCGACTTCATCAATTGTAGACGTTCACTATTGATTTGGTTTCCTTTGGATCGATGATTTTTTTTACCCGGCTGTCCGGCCGTTTTTTCCCGGCCAATACCGTTGTCAGTAATCTGAATGAGGCATGTTTTATGCTTTTTTTTCAATTGGATGTTGATCTTCCCATGTGCGGCAAGGTGCTGCACACCATGCTTCACCGCGTTTTCGATGTAAGGTTGAATCAACAAAGTGGGCACTTTCCACTGCTTCACGTACACGTCATCGTCTATTCCGATGTGGTAATCGAACCGGTTGTTCAGTCGCATGCGTTCCAAATCCAGGTAGTCTCGAATAGCATCCAGTTCTTCTGCGATGGGAATCATGCCGTTGTCTGAGTTATCCAGGGTGGTGCGCATCAACTTGGCAAACTTCAACAGGTATTTACTCACCGCCTCCTGCTTGTTTTCTTCGGCAAACAAGTAAATGGAGTTCAGCGCATTAAAAACGAAATGTGGGTTGAGCTGAGCGCTTAGAGCACGGTGTCGGGAGCGCTCCAGGTCCAACACTAATTGGCTACGTTTTTCCAGCTGCTTGCTGCGCACCTTCCACAAGAGCGCAATCAGCAACACCGTGCCGCAGGTGAGCAAAGTATACCACCACCAGGTGTTCCAAAAAGGCAATTGAATGGTTAAGGAGAGCTGCAAGGGTTGCTTGGACCATTGCCCGAAGTGGTTTTTGCAACGCACCTGAAACGTGTAGTTTCCCGGTGGTAAATTGGTTAAGTAAAATTCGCGCTCGTTGGTGGTGATCCATTGCTGGTGCCAGCCTTCTACTTTCACCTGATACCATTTGGGCCGCTCGCTCAGGTAAGATACCCCCACGTATTTGATGCGGATATTGTTTTGATCATGTTCAAGCTTATAAGATGGATTTAACGCGGTATCTCTCTCGTTGACCCACACCTGTTCCAGCTTCAATTTGGGTATAGGATAGGGTTGCAGGTCTTTGCTAAGGTCGTGCACCACTACCGAGTTTCCATAGGTTTGGTAGAGCTTCTGTTTCCCAATCACCACCGGAGCCCCGGTGTAGCCTTGCGGGTCCAGCTGTTTGAGCGCGGTGGCTTTCACCTGAAGTGCGTCACGATCCAGCAAGGTTAAACGGGTAATGCCTGAACTTGATTCAGCAATGAGATCGCTCCCCTGCCGAACAAAACCGTGAATATTGCACAAATTGCCCTGCAACCCTTGCGCGTGAGCGTCCACCTGAACAATCGTGTCTTTGTGGCGCATCCATAGGCCGTTATTAATGGTTCCAATCCACAGCACGCCTTGGTGTTGCATGAGGGCCGAAACGTGTCCCACCCCGCGGCTTTGGGCCAAGGTATCCATGAAATACCCCTGCTCACCGTAGCCGGCCAAACCACCTTGTGTCCCTACCCAAATGGCACCTTCGTCTGTGATTTGCAATTCCCTAAACACCAACTTCTCTCGCTGCTCCCAGGGAAAACACTGCACCGTGCTATCCAGACGGATCAAGGCATTGGAGGAGGCCAGCCACATGCTGGAATCAATCGGGTTTCGACAAATTCCCCGAACCAGCACCAGGTTTTCGATGGCCGATTCCAAATCGTTTTCGTCCAATATAGACCAACCCTTATCGGTTTTGATGAATACTTTTTTCTTGCCACCCACCCACAAACTGTTGGTCATTTCATCCGCATACAAAGCATAAATTTCCGTTTCAGTTTTACCAGCTATACAAGCCAAAAAGCTGGAATCCAAGACCAGGCCGTTCTCGTCCAATTGGTAAAGCGCTCCCTCGCTGGCAACGTATAACTTATCTTGCCAAATGGCCTGGTACTGAAACACCGAGTGTGTGGCTGCACCTTGGTTGAACAACTGCATGTTGGAGGTAGGCAATTGGTAAACGCCTTGGTTGGATTTTAACCAAAGCCCACCTTCATGATCTTCCGCCATCACCGCAAGTTTTTGCGCGGGCAAATCATCCAATTTTTGTTCCTGTTCCAGCCGGCAATTGGGAAACCGAAACAATCCCTGAGTGTTGGTGCCTACCCAAAGGCATTGCTGCGCATCTACAAAAACCCCGATGATGCGGTCATTCGTCGTCCAATGCTGCAAAGTATCTTCCTGCAACAGGATGAGGGTTGACTCAAAACCTAACGCATAGCCACCACCGGGAAGCGCAGCGTGGGAGGTCGCCACGCGCCACATGGAAGGCAATGCTACCGTTTCGGGAAATTGAATGGTACGTTCCAGCGTCAGGTCCCTGCGGAGCAAATGCAACTGACTGGGAGGCTGTACCCCACGGTCCACAATTTTAAACACAAATGGCTCCCCATTTTCAAGCTGTATCAGGATATGATTGCGGTAAGGCATTTGTCGGTCCACCTTCCAATCCAGCTTGCCTTCCATATCCAGGGTAAAGTAGCCCTCTCCGGAATGCCCGATGTGTAACTTATCGTCTTCGCCCACTACAAAGGAGGTGACCTGATTGCCGGCCAGCAACAGGCTGATGGAATCTGCCAATGGAAAGTTTCGGATCTCTCCATCTTCCCAATAGGCCATTTTGCCCAGGTAACTCACAAACCAGATGCGCCCCTGCTTGTCTTCGGTCATCTTCAGGATGTCCGCATCCTCAAAGTACTGGGTGTCATACCACTCCACCGAAGCACTGTTGTAGCGGCACACCCCACCAAAGTAAGAACACCAGAGGTCGTCATCAGCAGAAATGAGCAGGTCGGTGGTCCAGTGGTTCATGGGCCAACCTTTCAGGTCTATCAAATGCTTGAACGGCAGTTGACTATGTGCGGGCAACAACAGTCCAATGCAACAAGTCAAGAAGAGCAACAGTCTGACCATGTCTTGGCGCATTTCGACCTTTGATCATGGAAAAGGCTACCTAATGGAAGCATTGGGAGGGTCGATGGTGATTCCGAAAATAACAACAAAACAATGGGGTAGCGCGCAGCAATTGCAGTTTCTTTTTGGCAAAAGGGTGGCCAAAGTGCAATTCGTTTTGGAGCGGTTTATGCTAAACAGATGTGTTGAAGAAGCTTTTCCTACTCAGGATAAGGGGTTTAAAAGCCCGGAGTGGAACAATACTCAAATGCCCCTGAACAGGTAAAAGAGGCGTTCCATCAAGCTGAGGTCCTCTGTCACTACTTCTGCCCTACCGTGCATTTCGGGTTTCAGTGCTACGGTTTTCCCGTAGGAGGTTACGGCCTTTTCAGGAAGGGTGACCTCGAGCAAATACATGGCATCATCGTTGGCCATCAGGGAAATTTGCTCCAAGCTACCCACCAGCACTCCAAATTCGCGCTCAGGATATACACTCAGCTGAAGGTGCACCTGCTGGCCGACCTGCAATTTGCCCGAGTTGGCGATTGGCGCCTGCACCTTCGCATGATAGGTCGGGTTTTCATCGGCGATAACGGTGAAGATCAGCTCGCCACGGATCAGTTGTTGGTTTGCACTCAAATCGCGCATGAACGAAACCGCGCCATCCATTTTCGAACGCAAAAGGTAGCGCTGCTCCCATGCTCTTAGCGCCCTTTTCAATGCGCTGTAGGATTGAACAACGTTTTTTAGCAAGGCGGCAGTTTCGGTACTGCTGCTAATTTGGTTTTGCTGCCTTTCGTTTTGGGAGCGCCTCAGCAACTCTTTGATGTGCAGCATGGTACCGCTGATGGTGTTGCGGTTCCGCTCGGCTTGAAATACCGCCAACTGCTTCTGCTCCAATTCCTGCTGGGAGATAACGCCTTCTTGAAACAGGCGATCTTGCCGTTTAAGGTCTTTTTGCACCAAAAGCAATTCCCGTTCAGCGGTAGCACTTTGGTCCCTTAAATTGTTCAGCCGTTGATGCAGCTGCTCTACCACAAAAGCATGGGTTTGATCGCGCACGGCATAGGGTTGGTGCAATTTCTGTTGCAGGTAATTCAAGTAATGGCGTTCAAAAGCGGAAAACTGCGGTTCAATTTCTCCCAACATCAGGATGGGCAAGGCATCCAAGGGAAAGAAAAAGGACGACCGACCAAGGGTTAGGGTATCTAAAATGGAGTTAAGCAGCAACACATCACCGTAATCAGCGGTGTTTTCGAGCAAAGCGATCGGGCTATTTTTCGCTACCTTTTCCAGATCCCGTACAAACAAAGAATCGACAATGCCATCGGCAGGAGCATATACCTTTTGGGGAGGAATAGCAGTGGTGATGATTGCCCGGCCCACTACCAGATCGGGGTACTCAATGAAGCAGGCCACAAAAACCAACAGCAGCACAAAACCCAGGAGCACGGTGTTGCCCCAGCGGTAAATGGATTTGGGCGGGCGGCTCAAGACATCTTTCACCTCATCGCTATACGTTTGGAGTTCTTCGCTGTGGATGTCCATTTCTATTTTCCCAATTCCAACTGGTTTTTCACCAGCGCATAGTATTTTCCTTTTCGTTCAGTGAGCTGTTCGTGGGTACCCTCCTCCACAATTTCTCCGTGCTCCAGCACCAAAATATGATCGGCATTGCGCACCGTACTCAGGCGATGCGCTACCACCACGGAAGTCCGTTGATGCAAAAAGCGTTCGAGGTTTTCCATGATCTCCCGTTCGTTGTTGGCATCCAGGGCACTGGTCGCCTCATCAAAAAAAACGTAGCTGGGGCTTTTGTAAACCGCTCTGGCGATCATAATGCGCTGTTCCTGGCCACCACTCAGGCGAATGCCGGTGCTGCCCAAGGCAGTATTGAAACGGTTGGGCAGTTGATCTACAAACTCATGAAGGTTGGCCACCACCGCTGCCTCTCCCAGGCGGCCCCGGTCGAGAAGTTCATTTTGTTCCGATTCAGCAATGTTTCCAGCGATCGTATCGTCAAAAATGAAGGTCTCTTGCATCACCGCGCCACAGTTGAGCCGCCAATAGTCGTTGTGGATGCCTTGTAAGTTGACCGGCCCGATGTGGATACTCCCCTGGGTAGGTTGGGCGAATTTGAGCAACAGCTTGAGCAAGGTGGTTTTGCCGCTGCCGCTGCCACCAACGATCGCAGTAGTTTTTCCTTCGGGAATGGTACAATTGATTCCCTTCAGCACAAAAGGAGATGATTTTCCGCCATAGCGGTACCAAAGGTCTTTCACCACAATGTCTTTTTGCGAGGGCAATTCCCGTAGCTTATCCCCTACTACATCTTCGTCTTCCTGGCTGTGCACCTGTTCCAAGCGCTCCAAGCTGAGTTGTGCATCCTGCCAGGTTTGAATGAAGCCGATAAAATTGCTCAAGGGCACATTCAATTGCCCCACAATGAACTGTACCGACACCATCATGCCCAGGGTGATGTTGCCCTCCACCACTGCAGTGGCCGAAAGGAAAGTGATGATGATGTTTT
Organism: uncultured Flavobacteriales bacterium; assembly: GCA_937899835.1. Lineage (GTDB taxonomy): Bacteria > Bacteroidota > Bacteroidia > Flavobacteriales_G > Salibacteraceae > CALCCE01. The sequence goes on from CALCCE010000205.1 coordinate 22,216, forward strand.
TCAACTCGTTGATAAAGCTGGCCCCGATGGACTGGTATTGTTCCAGTTGCAGGGAACTCACTGAGGTCTTGAACAACTTGATCTGCAACTGCTCCCATTTCCAGCGGCTTTTTCGCTGAGAGTTGTTCAACTTGATTTCCCGCACTCCATTGATGATCTGCACCAGCGTGGTTTGGCTCTCGGCCATCTCATCCACTTTTTTGTAGTCGAGTGCTGCCCTTTTGCGGAGGAAAAAGAAGGTCCAGCCGATGTAGCCGGAGGCCCCCAGCAGAAAAACCACAAAGATGGAAGTGCTGTAAACCGCCAGGATGGCATTGAAGACGAGGAATAGCAACAGGGAATAAAGCATGTTTACCGTGGAGGACGACACAAATTGCTGGATACGAATGTGGTCCACTACCCGTTGCAGGTGTTCCCCGGTGTTGCGGGTTTCGAAAAAGGAAAGGGGCAGCTTCAGCAGCTTGAACAGGTAGTCGGAAATCATGATGATGTGCATCCGGCTGGTTACGTGCAGCAGCAACCATTCTCTGAAAATGCCGACCAAGGTTTGCGACAAAAAGAGGATTAGCTGCGCCACCAGGATCAAAGCGATGAAAGAGGTGTTTTGCGTGTTCACGCCCACATCTACTACCGATTGCATCAGGAAAGGCATCAACAATTGAATGCCAACGGCCACCAGGAGACCAATCAACAATTGGTGGATGAGCGCTTTGTAGCGCAGCAGGTAAGGGAGCAAAACCCGCAAACCCGACTTTTTGCTGCGCTGCTCCTCTAAGGCTTCGAAGTTGGTATTGGGTTCCAGCAGCAACACAAAACCCGACTCGTCGTTGGAAGGGCTCCAGGCCTTGAGAAATGCCGCGTGGGAATAGGTCAACAGGCCCTGTGCCGGGTCAGCCACATAAATCGTATCGGCAGCGGTGCGGTAAACCACCACAAAATGTTTCTGTCGCCAGGGCACGATCATGGGCGTTGGCGCTTCTTTTACCAAGCTGTTGAGGCTGATGCGCATCCCGAGCGTGCGCAAGCGAATGGCTTCAGCAGCATCCGCAATGCCGGCCATCGAAACACCCTGGCGGGTAATCCCGGCTGCTTCCCTCAAAAATTCACGGGAGAGGTGCTTTCCATGAAATTTGGCGACCATTCGCAAGCAGGTGGGGCCACAGTCGCGCTGATCCAATTGCTTATAAAAGGGAAATTGCTTTCTGCTCATGTTCTACCGACCGTCCATAAGTGCCAAACTCCTGCAGGGCTCACCAATGATCATTAGTAGACTACCCTGCAGGAGCATGGAGATAAAGTGGATATGATCTCCTGTACGGAACGAAGCATTCCTACCACAGCAGCAAGAGCTTTTCTTGGTTTAGATCACAATGTCTTCGATGTTGATGACGATGCCAACGCCACCACCGACCAAAGCGGCCATTTCTTGGGTGGTGGCAATTGATTTAGCCTTTTCAGCTAAGGCTTTGAGGGACATTTTTTCTTCGTTTTTCATGTTTTATGATTTTGGGATTTTGCCTACTCTATTGTGGCTTTTCGGCCATCGCCATTTCGATGGGTTTCGCCTTTCTCCTTTGGGCAAAAGGAAATGAGCTAACAGAAGCTATGAGGCTGATTTTGGATGGCTCGCTAACGAAACGCCATCCTCTATCCCCAACTCTCAACAGGGCCTACCAGACATTACGAATCGAAATCGATCGCCTGTTCCTGCGAGAATCGGGTAACAGAGGTAATTGTTGACCTGCCGGTGCTGTCTTGAAAGGGTGCAGCACAGCAGCAGTGGCATCTCCTTGGTTTTAGTTCAAGGGCCAAACGATGATGTCGTGGGTGATGCCTCCACCCTGTCCACCTACTACGGTGGCTAATTTTTTAGTGGGGACAACTGATTGCGCCTTTTCGGCCAGGGCTTTGATGGACTTTTTTTCTTCGTTTTTCATGTTTGTTAGTTTTGGGGTTGACCTACTCTGTTGTGGCTTTTCGGTGAGCGCCTTTCGAAGGACGTATTATGCCAGATCTTCGAGGGTCACGGTTATCCCTCGGCCACCCACCAAGGCTACCATTTCTTTGGTAGTGGCAATTGACTTCGCCTTTTCGGCCAAGGCTTCGATGGTCTTCTTTTCTTTGTTTTTCATGTTTCGTTGGTTTTTAAGGCTTAGCCTACTCACCAGTGGCTTTCGGCTAACACCTTTCAAATAGTATTTGGCCTGGTTTACATCGGCCAAACAATGATGTCGTGAGTGACATTTCCGCCACCGCCTCCACCAACCATGGTGGTCATTTTTTTGGTGGTTGAAACAGCCTTAGCTTTTTTGGCCATGGCATTGATAGACAGTTTTTTGTTGTCTTTCATCTTGTGTTGGTTTGGGTATTTGCCTACTCTGTTATGACTTTTCGGCGTACGCCTCTTTCAATGTTTTTCCACAAGGCCTACATCGGCCACACAATGATGTCGTGGGTAACACTGGTGCCACGGCCACCGACCATAGCAGTCATTTTTTGGGTGGTTGAAACAGCCTCCGCTTTTTCGGCCATGGCCTTGATAGACAGCTTTTTCTTGTCTTTCATCTTTTGTTGGTTTTGGTATTTGCCTACTCTGTTGTGGCTTTTCGGCGTACGCCTTTCAAATAGCATATTAGTCATTCACCTTGCCTCAAAAAAGATGCACTGTATATTGATCAACTGGTTGGTGAGATTCGGCCTCCTTGACTGTAAATGTGGAAAGTGATGAACCGCAGGTGGATGCCCTGAAGCTCGGTGCGAGGGAGTGCATCCCTAATCTTTTTTACACCAAAAAGGCCGCTCCATTTCTGGTAACGGCCTTTTAAGCTGGGTGTATTTCTTAGGTTGAACCGCCCTATTGGGTAAGCACCAATCGGTGGTGTTGGGTGCCCATGTCGGTTTGAATCGTGAGGATGTATACTCCTGAGGGCAGATGACCGGTTTCATAGCTCAGGGGCGTGTTCCCTTTCGAGAGCCAACTGCCCGAGGCGAGGTTTTGAGTAACTGTAGTGCCGGCAATGGTCGTCAAGAAAATATTCACCTCGCTGTCTTCCGGCAGGCTGACAGAGATGTTTACCTTATCGGTTGCAGGATTGGGAAAAACGGAGGTGTGAAAGTGGTAGGCTTCATCGGCCTGGTAGGTACGCAAAACGCTTGGGGTTTTGGGCTGGTACGCAAAAGTGATCCGCTCTCCATTGACCAGCCGCCGGTAAATGGCGCTGTTGCAGGTAAGGTAAGGATCGGCAGGATAGAGTACGTTGCAATTGGAAGTACTGCCACCGTCCCAGAATGGGTCCATAAAACCAAATCGGTGTGAGCTCAATTTCGCTTCGTAAGCAGACATGAATATGGTCTGGTTGGCCGCAGGTGTTTCTAATTTCGTTGCCACTTTAACATAAATCCTGCGCTTGCGCAGGTCCTCAAAGTGGGTGGCAAAATTAAGTGTAAACTCATCGAAACAGGCAAAGTCGACAAACTTGGTAGAGTAAGTGTATTTATAGTTCACCAATGGTTTTTGAGGCGTACCTCCGATGGTATCGATCGGTTCACAATTCACCAAAAACAACTTGGTAAAGGAACCTGCCGGAGCTCCCACGTCAATTGGATCGGCTTCCAAAACACTCAAAGGCAAAGTGCCTTCGTATTCGAACAGGTAAGCAGCTTTCATTTCCGAAGCGGCTACATCAATCATCGCCAGCGGATTTATCGTGTATTGAAGTTCTTCTGTAGCACGATACCGGTACCATAGAATGCCGCCCGTAGAGTTGCCAATGCCTTTTTTGGTATGATACAGTGCCGGGGTTTTCAACAGGTTGAATACCCCAACGGGTTGATTGTATTGAATTTCTGTAGCAGGAATGAGGTTGAGGTTGTTTGAACCGGGCACCTCAATTATTTTGGACAAGGCAATGTCTTCATCCACCAACGTTCCCTCTGCCTTCAATTGGATGTCATAAGCCATGGGCTTGGATTCCTCTTCCTTGTCACTCAGGCCGGTTACCAGGAATTTTCCAATGGCAATGGGTACCGCAAACTTTCCGAGGGCCAAGGAAAAATTACTCAAATTTTTAAGTAGGGTTGGCGTAGCTGCATCCGCACCTGTTTTGGGGAAATAGACGTTGCTAATCAGGTCTTTCCCTTTTTTCACGTTTTTGCTCGCGGTAGTACCGGCATCTACCGATCCTGTAATTGCTTTGATAATTCCTTGAATTCCAAAATTTGAGCTGCGGCCAGATTTGTCCATATCAGTTTGAGGAATGGCATTGCCGTTCAACCCAAAAGTGAGGGTGTAATTGTCCAGCAGGCGAACCTGAAACTTCAACTGATTTAAATTACTACAAATGCAGGGATCATAATTCATCACAAAGTCTGCGTGTAACCAATAGTTAGTAAGGTCGCCCGCATAGTCATTGGCCATTTCGATTTGCCCTACTTTGTTGTCAAAGCGGTCCACGGCATTTCGGTAATCGTCGGTGGTATGGTTTTCTAAAATGGCCGATCGCTTGCTGCTATTAGCGAATTCCAAAGTGATTTCTGCTCGGTCATAACCATCATAAACATCGCCTACCATCACGAAAAAGCGCAGGATACCCGTGTAGCGATTGTATAGAATAAAATAGGGATGATTCACCGGAGCCACAGAAGTGCCCAAATCTTCTTGTACCAACTCCCAACCTTCAGCAGGCTCATAATCTTTGGATATTTGAGTGCGAAACTCATTGATGTTTTCATTGTTGGTCAACGTGCTGGTCCAGGGCGACTGTATAATTTGTGCACCATTGTTAAAGGTGTGGATGTTGTAGACAGCGTCTCGCCAGTTGAAACTGTAGGGAGCCTGCTGGCGCAGCTCGCAAATACTGGGCGTATAGCCAATCTTTATGGGGGAAGATTTCACGTTGTTGAATTCGTTGAATTCAAGCACATCGTTGTCGGTATCCACGTAAGCGAGTAAAAAGTAATTGCCTCCGGTTAAGGAGGTCGGAATCACCAATTGGGCATTTTCGTCCTCGCTATCTCCGGCACCAATGCTCGAAACCATATCGTAGCCGAGGTAGATGGCATTGGTGTTGAACACGTTGTCGGGCGAGAGGTAGTAGTTCATCCGACAGGCAGCACCACTCGATACGTTACCGTTGTTGATGACCTCTACCGTAATACTAATGGTGTGCCCCGGATTGCTTTCAATCGGAGCAGTGTTCCAGGATGGCCGCAGATCCGGATAATCGGAGGCGTCACAAATTTGAATGCCTACCGCGGCCACATTATTGAGTTCGTTGGTTTCGGCTACCTCGTTGTTCACATCGGCACGCGCCAGTAGATAGTAAGCCCCACAATTGAGCACTCCCGGCAGGGTAAGGTTCGCCGATTCGTCTTCCGAGTCGTTTCCAGCCACCGAAGTGATGTCAAAACCCAGATAAATCGCATTCGAATTGAACACGT
>CALCCE010000206.1 GCA_937899835.1 uncultured Flavobacteriales bacterium
TGAGCCTTACCGTCATCTACCGTTAAGCAGCCGATTATTAGTGCATAGACATACAAGAGTTTCATTTGAAGCCGAAATTCAATAAGGGTCGAAGGTGGCATTTGAACATGTATCGACAACCTTATGGTATAATAGAAGAACTCCAAAAACTGTGCCCTTGAAATGGCTCAAGTTCACCGGTCGGGATTCACATTTACCGCCTGATACCTGATGTTTTCATTATCGGGTATTTTAGGTAAGATGGTCCAAGTGGAAAACGAAAAGATGTCTATGCCAGAGCCGTTGCACTGCCCTGCCAAACTGTAGTCGATGGCAATGAGCAGAATACCATCGGATTGACGCCTGCAAAGACTCCCCGCAACTTCGTAATCATGGCCAGCACTTTGGGTATTGCCGTTGACAACAACGAGTGAATGGGTCGTAAAATCAATAGTGTACCGTTGTTGAAAATCTCCCCACAAAGAGTCCAAAGCTTCTTGTGAGTTGATCATCACTACCTCTTCATTCGGGAATCGATGGATAGGAAAATTGTTCATGTCCAGCTTTTTGATGCAATCGTAGCCAGAAGGACATTGACGGTCATCCAACTTTTTGAAAGGGCATTGGATAAGTTCGCAGGAGTTGCCCAACAGGAGCAACAGTAGAAAAGTGAATGTTCGGACCGTAAAATTTGTATGTAGCATAAACAATTCTAAATCGGATTGATGTCAATCATTTGGCTGCGCACTACTGCATCTTCCGGCAGTTGGTCAACAATGGCTTCGTAGGTGAGGATGAGGTGGTCGATGCCGGAGCCGCGGCATTGGCCGCTTAAAGAGTAATCAATGGCCACCAGGTAAGAGCCGTCCGATGCCCGTTGGCAAAAGCTGCCTTTGGCCTCATAGCCATCGGCCCAGTTAGTCTGAGCTTTGAAATACACCAAGCTTTGACGGGTATAATCTACCGGTCGGGCATTGGAGCGACCGGGATGCACAGAGTCCTGCTCGGCTTGCGATCGAATGATGTATACCTGTCGGTTTTCGAGATGAAAAATGGGAAGGTTGCCAATTTTTACATCTGCATTGATGCAGGCATATCCTTCCGGGCACTGACGGTCGTCGAGGCTTTTTTGATAGCAGGCCCCGCGCAGGTCGCATCCTGTAACGACCACTAACACGATGAGAAAAAGAAAGTAGGGGCGCATAGTAAATTTGATTTGAGCACAAGATACCCGTAAACCAACCATCGGTTGTATCGCTACCGAATATCGTGGGCTACCTTCCTTCAAAATTGGTCCTTCATTTCGGGTGCTCCGTCGAAAATTGGAAGAGGCATCTTGTTGTATTCTTTAATTTGGGCACAAAATTTACCGCAGGGATGGGCAAGGTGAAAATAATGGTGGTCGAAGACGAAATTGTAGTGGCCGACAACATTTGCATGATCCTCGAACAGTTGGGCTACGATGTGCTCGATCCGGTGATCAACTATACCGATGCGGTGGCTTTGCTTGAGCAAGATCGCCCCGATTTGGCCTTACTCGACATTCAATTGGCCGGTAGCAAAGATGGTATTGACCTAGCGTGGAAAATTAAAGAAGATTTTGACCTGCCCTTTGTGTTTCTCACCTCCAATGCCGACCCACGGACCATCGAGCGGGCAAAAATGCTTACTCCGCCGGCCTATTTGGTGAAGCCCTTCAACCGGGACGACCTGTATACTTCCATTGAATTGGCCTTATTCAATTTTCAAAAAAGCCAATCCCATTCAGAAGAAGGCGAGGAAGTAATTATCAAAGACGCGCTTTTTGTGAAAGACAGAAACCTCTTTCACAAGGTGAAATTCGAAGAGATTCTTTTTGCTAAAAGCGAACATGTGTATGTGGAGCTGTATGTGAAATCTGGCAAAAAACTGCTCATCCGAACCACCATGAACCGCATGGTAGAGCGCCTGCCCAAGAACTTTTTTCGGGTGCACCGCTCCTACACCATCAACCTCGATTTTCTCGATACCATTCACCCGGCAGCCGTTGAAATCGGTGGGCATCAGGTACCGGTGGGTAAAACCTTTCGTGAGCAATTGATGCGGGTTATCCACCTGGAATAAAGTCCGCTTTAGGCTACTTCTTTTCTCCTGAAGGTATCCAAAAAGGTAACCGTAAAAACGGCACCTTCATCAAAATGATAGTGGGTATTGCCATACAATTGGGTACTCAACCGGCGAACCAAACGCAGGCCCAAACTCTTTGCCTTATGAAAATCAAAATCTACGGGTAAGCCTGGACCGTTATCGCGCAACACCAATTGGTTCTTCCCGGGTTCAAGGGTTGCAACCGAGATGTCTAAAACGGCTTTACCTTCGGAGCTGGCGTATTTGAAAACATTGGTGATGAGTTCACACAAAATCAACCCCAAGGGAATGGCAGTATCGATGTCGAGGGAAATGCCGGGCGCCTGAATGTGGCGATCTACCGAATGGCCATTGGGAAAGATGGCAGCGATCTGCACCACCAGTTGTTCCAGGTACTCCCCAAATACGAGGTGAGCGAGGTCTTCATTTTGATACAATTTCTCATGGATAAGGGCCATGGCTTTCACCCGGTTTTGTCCATCGGCCACCGCCGAAATTGCCAGTTCATCTTCGAGGTTGAGGGTTTGCAAATCGAGCAGGCTCGAAATTACTTGCAGGTTGTTTTTCACCCGGTGGTGAATTTCTTTGAGCAACAGCGCCTTTTCTCCATCCCTACGTTCGAGTTCCAGAAGGCTGTGTTCCAATTCTTCCTTTTGATTCGCAATGATGTGTTGCTGTTTGCGGGCCTTGCGGTAACGCGAGAAGGCAAAACCACCAGAGAGTGTAATGACAATAAGCAATACCCAAAGCAGGCGAGAGTTTTGCTCTTGCCGGCGGTTTTCCGATTCTTTCAGGGCCAGTTCGGCCTCGAAAGCTTGTTCTGCGGCAGCATCTTTTAGACTGTCCTGGATGCGTTCGTATTCAAACTTGTAGTTGAATTCAGCTTTGGTCACAGCGCGAATGTTTTCCTGATCAGCAATGCTGTCTTTGGCAGCCATAAACCGCTCGTGGTAACTCAAGGCCTCTGCATAGTTGCGTTGCTTTTTGTACACCTTTGATAACAATTCGCAGGCATCCCGAATGCCTCTTGGATAGCCCTTCTCTTCCGCCAATGCCAAACTGGCAAGACCATTTTCCAGGGCTGATGCCTTGTCGTTTCGCAGCAACTGCACATTGCCCAAGCGGGCAAATGAAAAAATTTGTCCTTGTCGGTCGTTGATCGATTTTCGAATGTTGAGCGATTGCTGAAAAAACTCCTGCGCCTTTTCCAGGTTACCCCGGTTTTGGTTAAGACTGCCCAGGTTGATGAAGATGACACTACGGCCCCGTTGGTCGCCCAATTCTTCGTAGAGCTTGAGTGCCTTTAAAAAATATTCCTCTGCCTTTTCGATGTGGAGTTGTTCCAAAGAAGTGGTGCCCAAATTATTGTAGGTGAGCGCCATGCCACTTTTGTCGTTGGCGTGTTGCTGAAGTTCCAGTGCTTTACTGTGGTAGGTCATGGCCGATTCAAAATCGCCTTGATTCTTAAAAATGGCTCCAATCACCACATTGCTAAACCCCTGTCGATTGATCATTCCCAATTGTCCGAATTCATTTTCTGCTTCGTACAAGTAACTCAACGCCTGTGGGAAATTGGCCAGCAGGTAGTAGTTGACGCCTAAGCCACCTTTGGCTTCGGCCCGCCGTTTGGCGTAGAAAATGGAGTCCCTCAAAGAAACTTCACCTTGTAGGCGTAGGTTACAGGTATCGATGATAGAAAGGTGCAGAGCCTCATTTCCTGCATTGTCGAAAGGGGCAATGAGCTTGGCCCAGCGGGCAAGCGCTTCGAGGCGTACGGTATCTGAAGTAGCGGTGTCCGACAGTTGCTGCAAAGAGTCGAGCACCAGTGAATCGGGTCCTTGGCTTTTTCCTAAGCGGGCAATGCTCAGTAACAACAGGAGCACCATTCCACATCTGTAGAATTGGGAGGCTGGCATGGAGCAACGAAATAAAGGAAAAGCCTTGGTTTGAGCAGCTTGATGGTAAAAAGAACTTGAGGATACGGGAGGCTCAACTCAGGTCTACGGTAAGGCTATCCGTCATCCAATTGAGCATAGGCATAATCGCTGGCCCTTCGGGCTTCCATTCGGTACAATACCCATGCTTTATTGGCCAGCAATTGGTCGAGCACCACTGCTGCAGATTCGGGTTGATGCAAGGCCAACAAAGCATTGCCCCGCAACAGCAAAATCAACTCGATTTGCGGGTGGTCTTCGGGAAACAATTTCAGTGCTTGCTCGGCCTGTGCATACTGCTCCTCCCGATACAATTCAAAAGCGGCCTCCAGCTCAGTGGCTTCGGCGGTATTGCTGCGAACCGTAGTCGCCATCAGTTGGTAGGGTTCATAGCCCTGACTTGAATTCCACCACAAGCCAATGCCTACAGCTATAACGATGGTAATAGCTGCGGCCAAGGGGAGTAAGGAGCGCACATTAGAACCGGTTTTTTCATTCGACTTTTGCTGCGTAAACGCCCGTATGTGTTGTTCCATTTCTTCCGCTTGCTGCAGTGCTTCTGCTGGGGAAAGACCACTGCGATCCATGGCTTCTACCGCTGCGGCCAACAGGGAATCGGTGGCCATGCGCTGCTCGAATTGTTGGGCCTCCTTTTCAGAAAGCTTTCCAGCGAGGTAGTTGCCCATTTGTTGTAAGGTAGCGGGGCTATGGTGGGAAGATGTACTCATTCTGTTGCGTCCATTAATCCTTTGCGATTGGCGGGGAGCAGCTCTCGCAAACGCCGGATACCCCGGTCGCGGAACCCGCGCACCTGATTGAACGAAAATCCGTGCCGTTTCATGAGTTGCTGATAACTTTCTTCTTTCAAATAAATGGCCTCCACACAGAGGCGTTCGTTTTCTGGCAGTTGGGCAAGGGCAGCCATTAATACTGCTTCTTCCGGCGAGGCTTCCTCTGCCTGGGCCTGCGGAAATAGTGCCGCTTCCAGTCCGTAGGCCGATTTGTGCTTGTCATAGTTCTGCTTTTTGCGCAGTTGGTCCAACAAACTGTGCTTGACCAAAACCGTCATCCAGCTGCCAAAATCCTCCCGATCGTCCAACACCAAGGCGGGCAGCTTCTCCCGCAACTTTAGGAAAAGCTCGGTGGTGAAATCCTCCCGGTCTTCAGCAGTGGAGCAATAGCGAAAACTCAAACCAGCGATTTGGGCGGCATACCGCTCCATCAGGGCTGCAATAAGGTGCTCGTCACCCGTTTGCTGGAACCGACGAATCAATTCCGCGTCCGTGAGCCTCTCGGAGGATTTTCGCAAAAAGGGTATTTGAAACAGTTTGCCCAAACAAACAAAATGGGGGTTTCAAAATCCAAAGTAAGCATTTCCAAAGGTTACCTGAATAACGATGCTGCTGAGGTGATTTCCATCTTTCTAATGAAAAATGATGAGAATGTGATTTTTTTGGAATTGAAAATCAGTCAGTTAAATGTTTTTGAAAAAATAATTGGTACAAAAAATGGAATTGGGAAAGTCACAAACGTCACCTCTTCAAACACGGCCATCCCGGGATTTTTTTGGCCCTCATATCAAATCAAAAAACATGAAACCATCATTCAATTCGAAGTTCTCCATTGAAGGAATCATTCGAGGAAAAGAGAAGGGGCAGGGGCTGGAAGGGCTCCTGGTCAAAGCTTATGACAAAGACAAAGGGGTTGACGATACTCTGGGAACTACTAAAACCGATCCCAATGGTCGTTTCTCCATTGCCTACACCAGTGAAGACTTTAACGATAATGAAGATACGCGTCCCGACATCTACCTTATGGTTTGGAATGAACACGGGCAAGTGATTCACACCACCGAGTCCAAAGTGCGCTATGGTGCTTCTTGGGCAGAAAAATTTGAATTGGTCATTTCCGAAGAACTGCTCAAGCTTCCGGAGCGTGATCACCTGCGCGAAGACTTTGGCAGTCTCATCAGCATCAACCCCAATTACTTTGGTAGCATCCCCGAGCTGGACATTGATCTCGATTTTCCGGTGATTTTACCCAAAACGCTGGATACCTCTTATGAAGAACTGCTTTGCATCGGCCTTGATTCCAACAGGGATGAGTTAGAGGCGGTTTTTGAAGTGAAGCGCAGCACCGGCTTTCGAGGCGACCAATGCCGTGGTGGCAGCAACGAGTATGTAGCCTTCTACATCGATTATGGCGATGGGGCAAACGGAGCGCCCAACTTTGTGCCAGCCGGAGCTCCGGTAACCATCCGCGTACACGATTTTCGAGTGGCTGAAAAAGCACGGCCCAACTTTGCTGCACGTGCCGTTTTTACTCCCGAAATGCGGGAGAAATGCAACCAGGCGGGCTTAGTGCGCCTGCGTGCCATTCTTTCTTGGGATCAAGTGCCCACCGGGCCCAACTACCAACCCACTTGGGGAAACATTGTGGAGGCCAACATTCAAATCGCACCAGAGCGGTTGATTCCTCCTTCTCCTTTGCCAGAGCTGATACCTTTTGCCAAGGTAGCTACCCAATACCCGCAGCAAATGATCGAATTGGCCAAGATCACCGAAAAGCAATTGACGGGTATCGACCTTAAAAAACTTAGCGAAGAAGATAGGGAACGGTATACCTTAACCCAGCCTTTGAAGTTCAACGCAATAAACACGGAGGCACTGCAGCAGCGGGCCAGCTCTCGTACGCGTTGGGAAAAACTCACTTGTGTGGGCCTCTATCCGGAACAAAACCTGCTGGCAGCTACCATTGAGGTAAAACGAACGGCGGGTTATAATGGTGGGTTATGCACCTTCGGTAGCCCCGAATGGGTGATTTTTTACATCGACTTTGGCCAGGGCTTTGAGTACGTCGGTACTACTTCGGTAGCGGTACACGATGATGTTGCCAGCGAGGAAAATCCGGTCATGTATGCGGTGAGCATGGTATTGGACAACTTGCAATCGCGTTTGGAAAAATGCTCGGTAGAAAATGTGGTGCGGGTGCGCGGCATTCTTTCCTGGCGAGACGATCTTACCAACCAAGGACCTGACCCTGTTATTATTTACGGGAATCTCCTGGACCGAAGGGTGATTTTGCCACCGGCCCGCACCGAAAATCGACAACCACGTATTGAATCCATCAGCCTGATCCCAAGGGTAAACATTGCACAGGTGGGCAATCTCAGCGGCTATGCCGTGAAACAAAATGCCGCGGGCAACGATGTACCCGGTGCATTCGATCGCCCGTTTGGAGGCACAGTAGTAGCCAAAGGCGTTGTACAAGATGCGCTGGCGCAGTTTTACCGCTTCCGTTTCCGCAAAGTGGGCAATGTAGATTGGTTGCCGGTGACCAATCCCGTGGGCGCTTTTGATCCTGTTCTTTTACGAGCGGTGCAGCGACTGCCGGATAATGAAGGTTGGTTATCGTTGCAACAATTCAGAACCGACCGTTCGGTCTACCCCGATCAATTTATGATGATGTGGAACAGCCGGGGGATAGAAGACGGCTTGTATGAATTGCAATTGGAGGTCGGAGATGTTTTCCGTCAGCCTATCGGCCAACCCGATCGTCTGCTTTTGCGCATCGACAACAGTGCACCTCAGTTGCTTACTTTCTCTAATTCTCCATTGCGCAACGAGGGAGTTACCGTGAAAACGATACAGGGGCAAAACCAACCGTGCGGACAATTTGAAGGACCGCAGGAGATCGCGATTTATGGCAACTTTAGCGATGCGCACTTCAGAAACTTTGCGCTTACCATATTTGGTGGCGATCTCGACCCAGGAGGCGTTGCGCTGGCAGTAGATGGACGCTACGATGGCAACAATCCTGCCTTGAACACTTCCGGTACCGTTGGCGCAGTACCGGATGGTGTAGGCGTATTGCTCACCCGATTGAACTTGTGTGAATTGGCCAACATCGCCTGTGCTTACGGCATAGAGTTGTCGGTAAGCGACCGCACCATTGTGGGCAACACCCCCGGTGGCTATCGGTTCAATTCCCGGGTTTACCGAGATCGAGCTTTTGTCACCTTCAACTGGGAACCCACCGGATGCCCCTGATCTCAACGGAAGCATCACCCGTGAGACAGGTTTTCCAGGAAACCGGCCTGCCGACGGGCAGGCCGGTTTCTCCTGCTCACCAACGAAAAACAATGAATTCTAATTTTATGGGAGAAATGATCCGGTTTTTTTCTCCACCATCACCTATACAATCATGGAAAATTTGGCATCTAAAACAAACTTCTTGCTGTGCTGGATAGCACTCTGTCTATTGTGCAGCACGGCTTTTCCAGGAAAAGCCTCCGAAAACCTGGGCATTCAATTTCAGCGGGTACAGACGCCCGACCCCAATGAAGAACGCTATCAATTTTGGGTGGAACACCAGGTCAATCCCGACAGCTTGGTGTTCTATCATTTTGTTTGGCAACTCGAAGGGCGCTTCTACGAATTTGGCTCAAACATCACCTATACTTTTCGCATTCCAGAGGGAAACCTGGAACCTGAAGTGAAGCTCCTGGCACATTGGCGTTCTTCCCGCTATGCCGGAGACGATGACGACCCGGGCGTAACGGTGGTAGAAATTCCCGAAGGTAGCCTGCAACTAATGGAGCAGGCTACGGTGAAAAATGAAGCGCCCAACCTGGCTTTTGGTCGCTTGCCACGTCCAGGGTTTGGAACCACCTGTGCGTTGAATTTGCGACAGTCTAATTCCGCTTATTACCTGGAAGTGGTGGCCAGCGATGGTATGAATGAGGTTGACGCCTGCAGGCCCTGGTTGGGGTTCGAAGCGCAACTCCCAGAAAACATACACTTCTTTTCCAGCTTGTTGGAGGCCTTTCCCGACCGTTTGTTTTACCGCGTGGAACCGACTGAGGGTGGCCTCGACCTTTTGTTGCCCTTTTGCATTTCAGACAACTTGTTTGAAGGCGACTCGGTGAGGGTACAGGTGAATTTTCACGAAAAGATTGACGATGTTGCCGGGCCTACCGATGACCCTTACCACAGCATTGCTCAAACCGCACCGGTAGTCGATTCGTGGGACCCCAATAAAAAGGTGGTGTTTCCTGAGCGGTATTTCTTTCCGGGGCAAACCCTGGAATACACGATTCACTTTGAAAATGAAGGCTCGGCCATGGAAGACTCGGTTTCGCTGATCGATATTTTACCTCGCGAGCTCGATCCGGCCTCCCTGGTAGTAGTGCGTTCCAGTCATGCTTTTCAGCAGGAATTTGTTGCCGCTCAACGCACCTTTGTGTGGCATTTTGGCGGAGACAATTTTCAGTTGGCTCCCTTAAGCAGCCGCTTATCTGGCCTGAACCGTGGTTTCCTCACTTATCGGGTAAAAACAAAAGAAAATTTACCACCCCAAACGGTGATCCGCAACCGGGCAGAGGTGATTTTTCACACCGGAAAATCGAAGCTGCTCACCGAATATTGCGAATCCATTTACCCCTGTGGTAGTGATGCAACCGACCCAACGGAAAAGGAAAAAGCTTCTTTCGAATTTCCTTGGGAACTACTGGTGATCATCGGCTTGCTCCTACTCGCTTTTCGGGTAGGAACTACCGTTAAAAAAAGAATGCAAGCTTCCGCAGGCCGTTCGGCCAACGAAGACTAAGCTGGAAAACGGCGGTCTCACCTCCTGCAAAGAGGGTCCTCCAAATTTGGAGTGGCCCTCTTTGTGTTCTATTGGTGTAAGACTGGGTTGGCATTGTTACTTTTGGGCATAGTCCACCAACTGCCCGGCTTTCATGTTTTGGAAATGCATCCGGTTTTCCCTGCTTCTTTTCTGGCTTTTTTGCTTTCTGCTGCGCGCGAAAGCGGCTGACAGCACCGGCATTTGGTTTCATCAAGCAGAGGAAAGAGCCGGTAAAGGGCATTTCGAGGAAGCGTTAATCGCTTACCGAAAAGCCCGTTTGGGATATGGACAGCGCCATCAACACGACAGTGTAGTGCTGTGTTGGTATGGCATTGGAGACGCTTTGCGGAAAACAGACCGGTGGCTCGAATCGATCGAAGCTTTTGAAGAAGGCCTGGGGTATCAACAAACCTTTCAATCTGCGGACAGTGTGCAGGCCATGCGCTTTTTGCACTACCTCGGTTTTATGCAGGGCAAGCTGGGGAATCTTCCGGTGAAGTTGCATTACTACCAACGCAAGTTGGAATTACTCGAAGGTGTGGAAGGGCGCCACTCAATGAAGGTGGCCAAATGGTGCATGCAAATTGGCAATCATTACAACCGCATGGGCGATCTGGGAGCTGCCCTACGGTATTTGGAACGCGCCCGGGAAATCATGAGTCAACACCATTTCGAAGCCTTCGAAAACCGGTCTGACCTGGCGATTAATTTGGGCTTGGCCCATTTTCATAAAGGAGAACCAGCGGAAGCACTTCGGCAATACCAACAAGCTTTGCACCTGCGCAAGCGGGCTTTCCCCGAGAATCCAGCGCCCGTAGCTGAAGTATATGCATACTTGGGAGCGGCTTATCACGAACTGGGCAACACCGACAGCAGTCGCTATTGCTGGAAAAAAACAGAACGTGAGTTGGAGCCGAAGCACCATCCACAGCGATTGGAGGCTTTGCTTGGACTCGCCGAAAATATGGATGCAGCTGCGTTGCCCGGCTTGAGTTCGGAAATTGAGCAGCTTGCTGAAAAGGCCTACAAGCCCCAAAGTCGCGAGCGAACCATCACCTGGGTGCGATTGGGCAACTACCACCTGCACTTGGACAGGATGGAAGAACAGAGCATTGATTTTTACCAGCGTGGCATTGCCGAATTGTCAACGGAAAAATCAGAGACGGAAATCACCGAACCTTGGTTGATGTTGGCCCATCTGGGCATTGCCCAAGCCCATTGGCAGCAATATGCGGTAACAAAAGAATTAGAAACGCTCAAAAAGGCAATGGCGGCCGCAGAGGCGGCCCTCCATCAATTAGAACGCATTCGGAAAGGCTTTGTCTCAGAGCAATCGCGAAAAGAAATCACCGGTCGGGTATATGAGCTATACCGTTTGGGCGCGCGCGTGGCCGTAGAACTGGCTCAGGTTTCTGGTAAAAATACGCATGTGGCCACTGCCTTTCGATGGATGGAAAGCAGCAAGGCCAACTATTTGATGGAGCGTTACCAAGGCTCGATTGTTCGGAATCCTGCGGTGTTGAAACCCGACGGTTTCCAGGCGTGGGAGCAAACCCGTTTTTCAATTGATTTTTTGACCGCCCGGCTGGATGGCCTCCCGGAAGGGAGACTAAAAACAGATTTGGAAGCAGAGCTACACAGCCATTTGAATACCCAGGAAAAGTTGTTGGAAGAATTGGAACACCGTATCCCTGGATTTCGACAAAGCATGCAGGAAAGCACCGGGGTGTCTGTTGTGCGTTTGCAAGATTACCTTCAAAGAGAAGAGGCTGCACTGGTCACCATGCTTTCTGGACCTGGCGAATGCTTGTTGGTGATGGTTTCGGGAACCGATATGGTTTGTCACCGCAGTACTTTGCCCAACAATTGGGAGCAAACGATTCAACAATTGCTCTCTTCGGTTCAAAAACCGCCTCTTAATTCTACCGACTTACAACAGCAGTACGAAGACTATGGCAAGGCGGGCAACCTGATTTATCAGCAATTGCTGGCGCCACTGTTTCACCAAATGAAACTTCAGGCATTTCCGAAACGCCTCATTTTTATTCCCGATGGTGCGGGGTACCGATTGCCATTTGATTTGCTTCCGATAACGGAAGTAGGAGAAACCACCGACTTTCATCAAGTGGACTATTTACTGCGGCACACTGCCGTGTCTTATGCGCATTCGGCCCGGATGCTCTTGTCGGGACAAAAAGAGATGGCCAGGCCCGGCCACTTGTTGGCCATGGGCTTGGACTATGCTGCTCAAGCCACACAAGGTCAGGTAGCCCGGTTGGAATATGCCCGTCAAGAAATTGATGGGATTGCTGCCTATACCAGCCTGGATTTGCTCTGGGGCGAGGAAGTATTGAAAAGTAAATTAAAGGAACGCATGGCCAGCCCTTCGGTCCTACATTTTACCGCCCACACTGCTATCGATGCCGAACAGCCGTTGCGCAGTAGTATTCTGGTAAGTGCTCCAGATGGACAAGGCATTGATTCTCTGCGTATATCCGAAATTATTCAATGGTCGATGAGTGCGAAGTTGGTGGTGCTAAGCGCGTGCAACAGTGGTTTGGGCAAGCAGTTCCAGGGGGAAGGAGCCCAAAGTCTGGCGACTGCTTTTACCTATGCGGGTTGTCCCAGTACCGTCATGAGTTTGTGGTCGGTCAACGATCAGGCCACCGCCAGTATCGTAGCTGACTTTTATGATGAATTGGCGAAAAAACAACCAGTAGACCTGGCGCTTCAAGCAGCAAAGTTGAATTATTTGGCAACGCGGACCGATCGCCTCACGAGCCATCCCTACTACTGGGGGGCACTGGTGGCCTCTGGTCGGCCAGAGGCGTTGGCATTGGAGCAACCCAAGGGGTGGATGGACTATGGGCCATGGGCTATGGCAGTCGGACTGCTCTTGACAGGCTTGGCCTATGGGATAAAAAGAAAAAGGCCATTCCGAAGAACAGCCTTTTAAAAATGCTATTTGATTAGGTCTACCCTAACCGCTTTTGGACCTTTCAGTCCTTGTTCTATTTCGAAGGAAACCTTGTCGTTTTCATCAATCGGTTCTTTCAGATCGTTGATGTGAACGAAATACTGATCTTGCGTATCTAAATCACGAATGAATCCAAAACCTTTGTTGTGGTTGAAGAACTCTACTTTTCCTTTGCGGATAGGATCAAATTCTTCTTCTTCTCGTTTGGGAACGCCGAGCTCAATGCTTTCTGCATCAATCTCTTCTTTTTTCTTGGTGGGATCTGGTGGTGTATCGGTGATGTTGCCGAATTCATCCACGTAAGCCATCATGTTGTCCAATCCTCCACCTGAAGAATTGGCTTTGCGTTCTTCGCGCTTTACTGCTTTCTCTTGCCGTTTTTTCAGGCGTTTCTTCTCTTTTTCTTTCTTGCTAAATGTTTCTTGCGATCTACCCATTCGTGTTCTTTAGTATTGATGCACCAGTTTTGGCTATTGTAGCCCGTCTTTTGCAGTGTTGTTTCAACCTTGCCCCAGCACTGCCATGTTAATACAACAGTAGGAACCAAATCATGTTTTGGAGGCCAACCAGTTTCGTCCAATTAGAGGGATGAATTCGAAAAGGGAGTGAAAAAATCAGCCTTTCGGCAGGGTTAAGCGGGTGTTAAACCCTTACTTTTAAAAAGCTACAAACGGTGCCGAATCCTACCGCAAAGATCGTATTTATTCTTCGGTTGCCCAAAAATAGTTGCCAACACCAAAGGTTGGATTTCTTGTGTTATCCGTTTTTACCGCAGCAGTGCTTGTATTTACGGCCTTTGCCACAAGGGCACGGGCTGTTGCGGCCAACGGAGATGCGCTGCTTGCGCAAGTCGAGCGCCTGCATGTCGTGCTGAAAAATCTTTTCCAACTTGGCATACAAAGCCGGGTGCTTCTGGGCCAGCAACTTGGGACGTTCGAAAAAGTACTCACTGGCCACCGCAAAAAACTCTTGTTTGTTGGTGCCGCCGTAAGGGTTGATGTCAGAATCTCCTTCGTAGATTTCGCCCACCTTTTCTTTGATCAGGTCGAGCCAGGGTAGCGTGTAGTGCTGTTCGAGTAAGAGCTCGGGCACCCCGTCTACCGCACCGTCTAACTTGTCGATCAGGTGCACAAACTCGTGTATGGCCGTGTTCTTTTTGTCAGAAGCATTGGAAAAACCATCGCGCAGTGCTTTGCGCGAAAGAATCATTTTGCCTTCCATGTAGCCCGTGCCCACCATGCCCAATATTTTACGATCGGGGCCACTGGTTTCAAAACGTTCGTTGAAGCGGCCGGGGTAGATCAATACCTCGTCGAGGTTGTCGTAGGCCCATTCGGGAAATCGGAAAATGGGAATTACAGCACTGGCCGCCACCAATAGGCGATCGTCGAGGTCAATATCTGTATTCACCGGAGTGATGATTGTAGTGAGTAGAAACTCCTGCATTTTGAATTCAAAATGCGCTTTCTCCTCTGCATTCAGCGCATTGTAGAAATTCACCTTTTGGGTCAACACCACCCGCCAATGATCGGGGAAGGGCGGGAGCGGCTGCTCCTTTTCCTGTTGCTTCTGGCGGAATTCTTTCCAAATCAAAAACAAAATGACTCCTACCGCCAATAAAATCAGATACGTCACCAATAATCGAGGTTAATACACTTCGCAAATTGAGAAAAGAAAAACGAACGGCCATAGATAACCAACCGCTTAATAAGCAATCAAGAAGGCCGCCCTTGCCTCCTAAATATCGGTAGTGATGCATCACCGAAACTCCGGAGTTGGGGGCGGCCTCTGCCAAAGGCAGCAATGAAAACCAAATTAGTGCTGAATCATAAGGGTTTTTACCTCACGGTATTGCTGACTTTGGATGCTGATGAAATAAGGTCCGGGCACCCATTGGGAAGTGCGCAACAGAACCTCAGTTTGACCAGCTGGAATTGCACGTTCGAATAAAATGCGACCGCTCACATCAAAAACCTGTAGGGTTACGGCTTCGGTTGCATCGGCCAATTGCCATTGCACTGTAGCCTCATAATTGGCTGGGTTGGGGAATACCTGTACTTCGTTGTCCAGGCCTTCGCTAAACGGTGCTAAGGCTTCCGCAATAGCAGGTTCATCCAACCAAACGCGGTTGAAAATAGCCGGAGCATTGCCGTTGTATTGATGTCGGGTAACGTAGAAATCGCGGAAACCCACCGAACTGGCCTGCAAAGCGGTGCCAAAAAGATCGAAAGTAGCGGTGCCCGGAATGCTGCCACCCGAATAGATGTTGCCGCCGATTCCTCGGGTCATTGCAGAAGGGTTGGCCGTGAAAAAGCTATGGATGACCGGAGCCGCCACTGCCTGATTCCAGGAGTTGGCCGTTTGGTCGAGGCCTACAATAATACCAACCGGGTTGCTGCCTGGTGTATACACCAACTGCGATACGAGTTGATCGTGCACCATATCGGTATTCAAGCTGTGGTGGGAGCTACCATAGTTGGGCAAGGGCTGGCTGAAATAAAACGGCCCGATGCCGCCACTGGTTACCTTGTATTTGCTGATGTAGGTCTCCTGGGTAGGCCAGGTGGTGGTTTGCACATAAGCATTGCCCTGAGCATCGAGCGCCAACCCAAAGGCCTGGTGATAGAGTGCTCCGCCTGGATAGAAAGTGCCATCGTTGACAAAAAGCCCTGAAGTAGTGTAATAGAGCAGGGTAGAGGCCGCCTGGGTTTTGGAAAAAATTTGATCAACGGCCACCACCACTTCTTTGCCCTTGAACTCCAGGTAGCGCCCGTGTGCAAAGCCATTTTTTTGGTAAGTGGTGCGCCACGTAACTCCCCCATTTTGATCCATGCGCAACAGACTGGCCGCCCGGTTGAAAGACGAAGGCTGTGCCTGTAAGGTGAGTCCTGAAAGGGTCAGGCCCGGATTGCTGTAGAGCAAGAAGAACGAAGCATTGTTGGGATCTAACGTACCAGTAGTGAAAATATCACCTGTAGCAGGATCGTATTGTACCTCGTGCAGTTCGGCGAAAGTCTGGTTGTATTGCACCATCAGCCAATCGAGGTCGCCTTCGTAGGTATATTTGGCAATGAAACCATAGCGGCCACCTTGCCACGCCGGAAAAGTATTGACATCCGGATTGTTGCCGCCCTCAAAACGCACCGCACCGGTCAGTTGGCCCGACAAGTAGAGGTTGCTGTCCTGATCCATGGTGATACTGGTGCTGCTGCTGTAACCCATGGCCGAAAAAGACCTTCTGAACCATTCTACCTGACCACACTCGTCCAGCTTGGCCAGGAAGAAACTGTTGCCGGTTTGGTTGCTGCCATTGAACGTAACATCCACCAAATGGCCGGTGGCAAACACGTTGCCCTGAAAATCTTCTTGCAGGTCGAGAATTTGCCCCTTGTCCGCTTCAATTTGCACCAGTGGCCATTGTGTGTTGGCCAGCGACAACAAGAGGCAAGTGGTGATCGGCAAATCGCAGGCATTGTTGGCGGCCGTAATCGCTACACAAGGTTCTACCGTTCCACAAAAAGAACCGGGAGAAACCTCTACTCGAACCGTATAAGAAACCGTGGAGGCAGCTGGAACTGAAAAATTAGCCGGAATGCCGTTGCTCACCACCGAGAGTTGAGCCGGCAATTGTACCTGGGCTTGCCCACCAGTGACGGCATTGGTGGGGTTGGCGTTGGCAAAAGTGACCTGAAGGTCTACCTGATCGCCTGCTTGATAAGGCCCACTGTTGGTCAGGTCAAGCATAGAAGCACTCAGAGTATTGCCGGCAATTGGCTGCCGCACAACATTTACCGAAGCATTCGAAGCGGCACTCACACAAGCACCGGTGCCATTGGCCACCAACTGCACGGGCAGCGTAGTACCTACCACAGTGCCGGCATCAAATTCCAGGTTGAGTGTCACCGTAACGCAGCCACCCGCTGGAATCGACAGGTTGGTGATGGCGCCATTTGTAAAATCGCCACCTACAGCGAAGTGGAGGCCCAGGGCAGGCAGTTGTGCATTTAGGTTGAGGCCCGTTACCGCCGTAGGGCTGCAAATGTCGTAGGTCAGTTGCGCTTCGTCACCCAAACAAGTAGGGTAAGTAATCGAGGTAGTGATGTCGAGCGGAGAAGCCGTAACCGGCTGCAACGTAAAATCATCAACCACCATGTGACCGTTGTAGCGGTTCTCCACCAAAACCACCAGGTTGTCGAGGTTGGTACCGGCGGGCACTCCCGAAAAGGTAACGGTATTGCGCACCCAAACCTGATTGGCCGTTGAGGGAGTCACCGAACTGTTGACCCAGAATTCTGGTTGGTAGGTAGGACAGGTAGCAACACTCGGAGGGGTGGTGTTGCCCAATTGGCTAGGGTTGGGCACATTGATCCAGTTGTGGAGGGTGCCGCCACCGTTGGCCGGCGAACAAGGAGGTGCATCGCTAAAAATAAAGGCCAGACGGGCGTTGGGACACGCCGTGTAGGAAAGGTAAGTCAACTCATAGGTGATGCCCGATTGTAAGCTTTGGTTGAGTGAAAAACCCAGCGCTTCAATGTTGCCACTGTAGGCAGACATGCTCGCGTAACCCGTGTTGGGATTGCCCAATGCAAGGTTAGAGGGTCCGTTGGGGGTAGCAATGTTGCACACCGATTGAAAGTTGTTGAACGGATAATTGTAGTTGCCAGGAAAGAAAAAATCCGGCGTGTTGGAACCACTGTTAATATTGCCATAGCTTACCCGAAAGCTCGAATTCTGGGCAACAGTATTCACATTCTCCACATCGCCATGGCAAATCATGTTGCAGGAGTTGGCCGGAAGGTTGCAATCGGCAATGGCCGCCTGCTCCACCTCGATCACTACATAAGTAAAGGCACCGGGAACTCCATTACAAACCGGCAGGTAGCGCACCAGAGCCGTTCCGCTAAAAATGGGCGAAGGAGAAAAAGTCATAGTGGTACCGTTGAAAGCCACCGTTCCCACGGCAGTACCTCCCAACACTTCAAAACTATTGAGGTGAATGCCGGTAGCACCAATGTCGTTGGCCAGCAAACTGACTGCCGTAAGCGAAACCGGAACTCCTGAAGCAGTAGTAGCCGCATCGGCCTGACCGATGGGCAAACACAATTGACCCGAACACCCAGTATATTGTTCAAAGTTGGAAAACTCGCCTACCGATGGGGCATTGCTGCCAAAAAAGGCATTGAAAGCCACCGAGTAGCCCAGGTCGCAGAGCATGGTCACCTCGCGTGGGTGCAGGTGCCGCTGCGCAGTGCCGCGCGGCAAACAGGTATTCATAATATAACCGTTGTTGGTGGCACATCCGGTGGGATGAGCCGCATCGCAATTGAGGTGACTAAGGCCCGAACCCGACCAATTGGCACCGCTCGGCATGTAAATGGCCTGGCCAGGAGTAGCGTTCCCGTTGAAATCAACCGAATAATCACAATTGCCGGGCGCATTGTTGAGAATGGTGGTAATCGGAGCCGTGGCATAAGGAGCCGAGTAGTTGACCAAAGGCGTGGCAGTTCCACTAATGTTGAGGTCCAACTCCAGATCGTAGCGGTTGTAGAGCCGGTTAGAGCCATTGGCGGCAAAAACACTGACGTTGTTGTTGGCCGCGTCCACCAAAGAGTAAAAACCCAACAAGTGCACCGATTCGTGCAACACGGCCGAGTAGAGGTCCATTTGGCCGCTCGGAACCGGTGTACCCGGGTTTCCAAAATCTACCAGGTGATATGGAACATTTTCAAAGTTCACCCGGATCATACCGTGAAAACTGGTGCTGTTGAAGCCGAAAGCCGACAATCCATTGTAAGGATCAACGCCACCGACCAGCGATTTCCACACCATGCCATAGGTAATGCCGTTGGAAAACCCTAACAAATTGATGTCAGATGCCACCGCAGCTGCGGTGGGCGCCAATACATTGACCGTAAACCCGTTGGGGTCGGTGCCTTCGGAGGCGGCCACATTGATGCGTACTCCACCCGCCCCAATTGGCGATTGAATGAGCTGCGACAAATCAGTGAATACCTGGCAAACAACTCCCCGGCGTTGCGCGCCATACATGGGATCATCGAATCCGTACTGGCGGCTCATTTGCACGTCTTCGAAACAAAGCGTAAAATGACCGGCAACGCAGGTACTACCTCCACTTCTGGAAGCCGAAACCGGCAAACTAAGGTCTTGAGGCGTGTAATGGTGGCCAAATTGATCAATGGCTTCCAACTGTCCTTTGGAGGAAGCCACGGTCTCACCCGAGGGCGCCTGATGGTGGTGAGGGTGATGATGTTGGTGGCCCGAGGAGTGTCCCTGAGCGCTCGCGGTGAAGGCTAACAAGCCTGCGATTCCTGTAAAGAGGCTGCGTCTAAGTAGATTCATAGAAAAGATGGTTTCTAAAGCCCGATTGCTTCCGGGTGGTTTGGTGCTTACTCTTTGGCACTGGTTGGTCTTCGACCAGAAGTGCCGGCTTTTCTGCATCCGCCGTTTTCGCGAAACATTCCATGAGTACCCGCATTGGGAAAGAACCTAACCGGAGAGAAGAAATTTTTTTTAGAAAAGTGGAGATGAATCGGATGTTCCTTGATGAAATCCTGTGCTATCCAGTTGTAATCGGATAAGCATTGAAAGTGGAATCAAACAATGAGCTTACCTCACTACGATGCCATATTTTACCAACAACCCCGGCAGTCCATCAGCCGAAAAAGTGGCACCACGCAGGCGGTTTTGGTCCGGGTCGATCCGGTAATTAAAAGCCGTGCTCAGGTTGGCTTTTTGCAAGTTGGTTTGCTCGAAAATAGCACGGGAAAGGTCGCAAGCTTCCAAAAGCAATCCTTCAGCATTGGCTTCCGTAAAATCTACTTCTTGCAGGGTGCACTCATGAAAGCTACATTGACGCAAGTTGCAACCATAGAAAGTGGCCAGGTGGAGTTGACAGCGATGGGCCTGCAGCGCAAACAAAAATGGATTCGACTGATCGAAAGGTAAGCCCACCATTTTACAGTCTTCAAATTCCACTTCCCGAAATCCAGTGTTTAGAATTTTAGCGTTGGTGAGGTCGCAAGACAAAAATCGGCATTCAATGAAGTTGACATCTGACAGGTCCGTCTCTTGGAAATTACAAGCTTCAAAAGTGCAGGCTTCATAATCTCCTTTGGGAAACCCCTCGGTAAAATCCTGGTTGCGAAAGTCTTTTTCAACTGCATAATGCCCCATAGACCAAAGGTATACTTCTGCAGTGGCTGTTTGATTCTCTTTTGCCATGAATGGCAGATACATTTCTAACAAAGTTCCAGAGGTGTCCACCATTGCAGTGGGACAATCTTTCGAAACCCCTATCTCTTGAAGTTGAAACGTGATGTCCATCAGTTACTGCCTTCTCTCAAAGCCGATTTACCGAGCATTTGTGAGCCTAACAAGTCGGAGACAAAAATTGGAGAGTTGGAGTTCCGGGCAAGCATTAAAGCTGTCCCCGGCTTTAAAAAATTTGGCGGGATTTTTTTCGAGCCCATGCCGGAATCGCTTGCGCAAGTTTTCCTGTTCCGGCCGATGAGCGTTCTCGTCCCCGGGTTGTGAAAGATTGGAAACTCTTTTTTCCAAAAAGAGTTGAATTCAAAATTTTTTGGAGTCGGGGACAAGCCTCACTCCGATGGGGTTTCCGACCTCTTGCCAAAGTTGTCCCCGCGTTTCTATGAAGTCGGGGACAGCCTTTCCTTTAAGTTGTCCCCGGGCCAGCCGGGCAGCCGGGGACAAATAATATTTGGTATTGTCCCCGGGTAGTTCAGGTAGTCGGGGACAAATAATATTTGGTGTTGTCCCCGGGTGGTTCAGGTAGTCGGGGACAAATAAAATTTGGTGTTGTCTCCGGGCATTTTCCTCCGGGGACAGCCTTGAATTGAAATGGAGGAAGGTTTTAAAATTGGGAGCTTAGTGGAAGGGGAGATTTGAGAGGTTGATTTTCCATTGATTTGGAGAAACCTTTCAATGGTTTTGAGAGAGAACTACCACTCATCCTAATGTTGGTCCTAAAACGTTTTACGCTTTTTCTGAAGCACAAAGGTTCCTGTAACTACGATCCAGGTGATGAAACAGTCCCAAAAAAGATTGTTCAAACGCCAACCGGAATTGGGGACAGGATATTCGACCATGAATTCATAATAATAATTGAACGGAAACCCAATGTTCAGCTCGTAGGCATCGGTTAGTCGATGAAGTGGTGAATTGATTTGAAACAATACAGTTAGAAAAGAGGTGGAGAAGAAAACCAGGATGGACAATCCTGTTCCGTAAATAATTGATTTTATCATCCTAATCAGTGATTTCTATGATCCACTTCTCAATCCAGAATTTTGCTGTTTCAGGATGGATGTCAAAGTTTTATTGGCTCATTTAGATAAAGTGAACGGATTAATGGTTTAAAGCGTATGAATGGAAAGGTTATAGCGGAGTGTAATTGCAAACTACACTCTGTAATAAGGTCTATGGCGCAGCAAATGTTTTCCTTGTGGCTTCACTAAAAACCACTGGAATTGCCCATTTCATGGGGAAGACTTTCCCTTGCCTATAATAAACATCCCACTCTGGGAGCAGCCTCATAACACGCAGTGCTTCTTCATTTAGAATGTCTATTTCGGAACCCATAGCCAAGCTTATACTGTCCGGTTTTTTGGATTCACCAGATTGTAAGGAGATAAACACCCTTATTTTATCCTCTTTTAAATCAGGTATTTTGTTCCAATTGATGTTGGAGTAAATGAACTGATAAAGACTATCGGGATGTTGACTGAAGCCCGATATATAGAAATTAGAGTTGTCGTGTTCTACTTCTTCCTCCAGTATACCTTTATTAAAAGTCAGCACCAGTTCTTTTTCAAAGTATGAATCATAGCCACTGTGGACGTACCGGAGCAGTTTTCCTTTAGGAACAATGCCTTTTCCGGTAAACCATCGAGCAAAAACACGATTTGCACCAAACTCTTGCTTTAAGTTGAAAAACTCTGGGGTGCCACTGAAACATCCTTTTTGAAGGCAAATGAGGTATAAGCTATCATTGGATAACAACCAAGTGGCTTTGTACCCTCTGTAGCAAGCTGTGCTTGTCCACTCCAAAGGAAAGTCGTTGATGGCCCTTTCGGTTTTGCTATTCAAATATTGCTCCAAGGGATTGGTGTGGAGTAGCAGGGTGTCTCCTTGGTAGATCAGGAGGTCGCCGATTTGACTGGTTGCCAATCCAGTCAAAGGAAATAGCATGAATAGGATGATCAACTTTTTCATTATTGTATTGCTAAGTTACCGCCTTAAATGGACCTTTAATTCTTATGGCTGAGCGAAATGAATAGCAAATACCTTACCCACTTTTTAGAAGGGGTAATCTTATGTTTTATGGTTACGTTTCTTAAGCGTATTTAGTTGATTGAAGCCTATTTGAACATCATCGATTAATGATCTTTTGTAATGCTTCCTGGCTCAATGGGTTGGTTCTTTAATGGGTTGATAGCGGAGTGAAGTTGCCAACTACACTCTGTAAGGACTACTCCGGCCAGTTCAATACATACCTAATAAACTGCTCCTCGCCAATTTTTACTACACCCGTTTTTTTAAAACCCAAACGCAGTAATCCTTGAACGTGCGTTTTCGTAGGAGGAAACAAAACTTGGATAGCATCCAGCTTCAGCTCATTGAAAGCTTTTTCAGTCATCTTTTCATACAAGATTTTTCCTGCACCCCAATAATCCGGATGATGCACCAAAGCCAAATCGGCTACCCGATTTTCGGGTTGTATACCACTCCAACCCGCAAATTGACGATCAATTAAAAATGCCTAAGGTCCAAATCCATGTGCTTCCCATAGCTGCTCCTTGGAGGCTATGAATTGGTGTCAATCTGCTTCCGTGAAATTGCCTTGCAACAACGGTATTGGTTTGCGCACCTGTGGGTGATTCATCCAATCGATGAACTTGGACGGATCGATTTCGCTCAAACGTTTGAACTCCAGGAGCATTTATGGAAGGCTGCTATTTTGTTATTGAAAAACGGATGAATCCATAACCTTTTAGAGCTTAATTTAACTCGACCTGAAAAGCCTTGATTATGGCATGTCCGCTCGAGTTGCCTACTTCGTTGCCAAGTTCGATGGAAGATAAATAGTGAGTAGGTGCTACGATGCCCTTAGTCACCAAATAAGCAAGCAGTTCATCAATATCCACCGTTCCTTGGCTGCGGTTACCGATTCTTTGAAAGGCCAGATATGTCCAATCGCTGCCGGGTGGTTCCCAGGTAGGATCGCCCATGTAAAAACGGTAGGTGCCATTTGAGGTGACCACGTCTTCCTGATAATCTCCAAAGGGAACCAGGTTATTGGCATCTTCCCAAATCATAAATTCAAAGAGAATATTTTGTGGGGTGATGTTTTCCGAAGAATTGATCCAATTGTCAAAGGCCAGGTTATAGTCACCTTCATTTCTGGACACCTCCACATCATAGGTAACCTTAAGGTGTTGAATGTCGGCTATTCGCTTAGGCAGGTTTGAGGTAGTGGACGGAGGTAGCCACGGTTTCCATCCATAAATAAGCTGAGGATAAGCATTCACACCAAAGGCATTGTCGGGATATTGCCACTGCCATCCAAGCAATTGTAGGCTTGCATCTTCGTAGGTGTAAATGCATTGGGAATAACTGCCATTCGTTAGTCCTGTTGTATTCCACACATTGTTCTCAACTTTCCAATCACCAATAGATATGGTAGCGTAGTGGTCACAGTTAGTGGCGGAAGGTATATCAAATAAAAGTTGTGCATAGTCCGGTTCGTCCGCTACTTCGAGTGGCAAGGAATAAATTTTTTTGTTTTGGTTGTTCTCGGCAATGACTTCGATATGTACTAATCCACGGTTTACCCACAAGGTGTCTCCCGAGTATCGGTTGGTTCTTGCCATTGGTGAGGCCTGAAGGGATTTTATAGTAACGTATTCAGCGTGAAAAGGCAATGGAGCCAATAATGCAATTGCGCTGTTGGTGATGGAAGTAGTGTAGATGTTTCCCTGGTACGCAACGGATAAGTGTACCAAATTAGCTTGATCGGATAAGACAAGTTCTTCGTCTCGGTTACAGGCAAAGGCAAGTACTATTACAAACCATAAAGCTAACCTAAAGACTTTATTCATTTTTGACTTCCCAAAATTTCCTTTAAAATAACAATTTATGCCCATATTATTGATCCAAACCTGTCGGGTAGATTATTCCGTCATAACTAATTCGTATACACCTAATTATAAGTCTCAATGCAGTCCATGGAGATTGTAAACGGTTAGCCTTTTGAAGTATGAATTTTTTGTCCTAAAAGATGTTATAATGAGGTATTAGGATTGGCCTTTTTGAAATTATCTCCTCAAATCATCCAAATTGAACAACGTTACCGAAGTACATTGTGAAAAATTAGTGTCAGCGGTGATTTTTATTTGATAGGACCGACTAAATTCTTTTATAAGCTTTAAAAACTGTGCTTGTTTGTCTGCTGGAATAGCATCCTTCTTTCTGAAATTAAAAAACCAATATTCAATCTCACCGGTTGGGGAGAAGTAGATTTTATTGAAGCAGTAGGTTGGGTTTTCCCATTCCAAACCATGGTCATGGAAGTGTTGAATCAAGTCTTCGTAAAACTGCCCCCATGCCTTTTCAAAGTTTTTTTGTCGGCCCATAAAAGGACCTTGAGCGGTGTCTGGATGTAGTGCATTGGGGTATGTGCTGTCAAGACTGTCCATAGGCAGGCCCTGCCGCTCCATCTCCTGAAAGGTGATACACGTTTGACCAACGGTCACAGAACATGTTAGCAACAAAAGACACAAGGTGATAGCAAAGTTTTTCATTTTGTTAGGGCCCATTTTAGGTGAGTATCAATTAGTAAGGGTTAGCCAAAATCGAACTGTACAAATGAATTAGCTATCATACTTGGTTTGCCAAAGGTTAAGTCCATTCTATTTGAAATTGGGAGTTGGTCGTTTAAAACATCCTCAATGCCTTGCCAGATCCTGGAGGAATTCCTTCCTTTTTCAAGGCTTCTATCAGTTGTAACAGCTCTTGTTGCTCCAAATGCTCATTAAGAGGCTGGCTATGTTCATTCAGCAACTTTCCGCCCAATTTGTTTTGGCAGTATTGAGCTGCTTCCAACATTATTTTATAAACGTTAATTGGATAAGCACTTCGCGGAATCGAAAACCCAAAAATTAAATTTTCAGGATTCATATTGCCGTTTTTGATTTCTTCGGGAAAAAAGAACCCCGGATCGGTTGATGTCCAAACACTGAAATGCTGGTCGTGTCCGTATTTAGATTCGTAATTATTCCAATGAAAGATATCCATATCTCCCCAATTTAATCCAGTGCATTGTAGGGCATCCCAGGCTTCAATACCTTTAAATCTCTTGGCAGATTGCAGTATAATGATCGCATCTTTGTTGAATTGATTGTAAACATCAATTAGCCGCCTGGCTTTTTGAATGGCCACTGCAATCGATTCTTTCGTCTCTAATCTTACCGGGGTAGGGTAGTGCTGCAAACGTTTCTCCAACTCGGTTCGGTACCGTTCTAATTGGATGGGCGAATAATCCTGGGATTCCTCAGCATAAACTCTCTGAACATCTATTCCGATTTGAAGCTTGTTGTATTCATTCGGAGAGTCTCCTGCATTGGCATAGGTCCATTCTTTTTCTTCGATTGCATACCCGTATAAAGTCGAACTGAATTGAGACCTCCATTCGTAATCAAAAATTTTACTAAAATCTGCTTTATGGAAAATTTGCCCGTCCGTTGGAATCAATTCTATAACCCATTCCCTGCTGGGATCAGCCTGGTAGTCGTTTGGCTCATCAGTGTTCTTAGTTGGGAGTAATAGACGTTTGGGGTTGAGAATAGAAGAGGCATCTTCAGAAGGTTGGTCCAGCCCCAAATCCTTGATGCGTTGGTTGCTTCCGCTTTGGGTAGCAATGAACATTTCATCTTCATTGGAAGATAAATCCGTTGAATGTCCAGAATTTCTTTTTTCAAACAGCGTGTAGATCAGCCGGGTTAATACTACTACCCCAATGATTACGACTATGATGATTTTGACCATTTGATTTTGCTTTCACTCTTAGTTGTCCAAAACCTTATCAAAACTATTTTCTAATCAAAATTTTTCTCTGATCGACCTGCTCGTTGTTCTTGGTCAACACCCGGAGGACATATAAATCTTCTTTACTGCCGCTTAAGTCGATTTGGTGTTTTTTGTTCGCTACTTTTCTTTGGTAGACCAATGCTCCACTCGAACTGAATACTTCTAAGGTGTATTCTTGCTCCTTTTCAAATAAAATGTTGAACAAGCCGGCGGAAGGATTAGGGTAGACGGAAGCAATTAGATTTTCCTTAGCAGGTCCAGGTTTTTCACCGGCAAAACCAACCACTATTGGATAATAGTTCATTAGTATTTCCTTCGTATTTGCGGCATCAATCACATCTTGAACGGAGTAGCTGGCTAGCGGTGGTACCAGTGAAGGAGCATCACCGATAAGTAGGATCACTCTTTTGTTGGTCGAAGTCCAATTCAGTTCATTAATTACGGCATAAGCTCCATCGGTCACCGACTCCGGTGCGTCTCCTCCTCCCGAATACCGAACGGTTTTAAACTTCTTTGCGAGTCGGTCAAAATCCTGACTAAATGAATTGATTTCAAGCCACAATTTTCCATCCTCATTTTTGTCTCCATAATAGGCGAGGGCCACATTCACATTTTTGTAAGCCTTAATGGCGGCAAATATTCGATCCATACTACTTTGAATAATATAGATGTCGTCCATCATACTGCCGGTTTTGTCAATAAGGAAACACAAATCGATGTTGTCGTCTCCGTGGGTTTCGAGCACTTCAATAATGGTTTCAACCACCGAGAGGGCATTGGCAGCCAGGTACATTTCCCCTTTGGTTTCCGTGGCTAAATTTTGGAAAATGGCGATGGTGGTAGTGTCGAATTGTAAATAATTGATGACAGTAGGCAGGGCTACCTCGGTGATCAGTAGCGAGTCTACACGGGTTATGGAAGAATCACTAAATGGAGGTGGAGCCGACTTTTCGGGAATGGGTTCTTCCGTGGGGGCGCAAGCGTAGATTCCGAAAACAAAAAGCAGGAGCAGGAGCGTTTTCATACCAATATTCAATACAAATAGGTAATCCTCAAAGATAGTTGAATTCGGCTCCAAAGCCTTTCTGTTTTGGGCATTTCATCAGGTGTTTTTCTGCCCATCATTCACCTTGTGTCAATCGGTTTGAGTTGTATGTACAATCAGGTAATTGCCTCCACAAAATGCCTGTAGTTAAGGCTGCAGTATTGAAATTTAGTTACCTAAGAAGGGAGTGAAAATTTTTAGAAAATCCTTAACCGAAAGAGGACCTTAAAGAAACCTCCCAAACCGGAATCGTCCCAAAGACCATCCATTTTTCGGTGTTTTGTACTATGCTGTGATTTTAAGCGGATTAGACCGGTTTTTTACTTCTCCCAAATCTTTCGGATGAGTTTTAAAGAGGGTAGTTCTCCTAATTTCTTTCCCTGCTTCTGCTCACCGGCTTTTATCCTGATTACTCCGGGAACATCCTCGCCTCTGTCTAAACGTTTTTTGATTTCAACCCATTCCTGTTCTGCATCAGGAGGCTGTTGCAGATCAGGGCCACCTTTGTGCGGCTCCTGCACGTATTTCTCGTGCGGAGTTGGAAGCCGGGATTTACATGAAGTAGAACAAACATTGGCCAGCAGTGGAACCACATCGGTTCCAATCAGAAGCGAAATCCAGTATTGGTCGGTTTGGGCATAGGAAATGGGAGTATCGCAAACGCTACATTTCAGGTTTTGACTGTGATACCGAACGGGGTTACCCGCTAATGAAGGAAAAGGAGATCGGTGTTTGAAGTTGCCAAACAAGGCTCGGGTGCTTATCCTGCTATCTTTTAAGTGCTTGCATCTGGTGATTTCGTAAGGAAACCAATGGAGGTCATAAGAAGTGTAGGGGTCAAAGTATTCCAGCGATTCCATTTCACCGATTTCAGGTGGAAGCCACTGTAGCCTGCTTCCATACAACCCAACCTTTTTCACCCGTTTGAGCTGCGCAATAGAGGCTGGAAGCGTATAGATTTGAGCGAAGAGTGCATCGCCTAAAGCTTCTCTTGGAGTAAATTCGTCATCTCCTGATGCAGCCAAGGCATCAATGTAAGCACAAAGCTTTCTCCACGCTTCTGAAGTTCGATCCTGGTGATCGGTTGGAAGAGTAGGGCCTTTCATTGGGTTGAGTTGGGGATGGGTATTGATTGAAGCACAATCGTAGGGTTTCATTTGTCCTTCTTTCGATTTAGAACGCTTGTGTGTTCTAATCCTTGGGTAAAGGAGTTATGAGCCCGATAAGGTTACCAGCTACATCTCTAAACCAGGCAAAAGACCTCCCGTCCGGGAGCTCAATGGGTTGTACAAATACGGTTCCTCCGTTTGATTCAACTGCTTCCAAATCAGCGGTAAGAGAATCGGTTTCGATGTAAATAGTGACATAATTTTCAGGGTCCTTTGGCCCCAGTTGGTTGATGTGCCCACTGAGCGCATCCGGTGCTCCCGTATCTATTATCGCGGCATTGCCGTTTTTCGTCAGGTTCCAATCAAAAACACGCTTGTAAAACGCTGTGGTTTGGTCGATATCGCTGCAACCAATTTCAAAATGTACTACGGTTTTTTTCATAATTATACACAGATCGATGTCTATTCCAAGTTAGCACATTTTTAGTCGGTTACGATGTCCGGGAATACAATATTCATCGATTGGGTATATATAAAGAAGGGCCATTCCCAACTAGGAATCGCCCCTCAATGATTTGAACTGTAAGGAATTTAAGCTTCAGCTTCCGCTCCGGCCACTTTTAGCATGCCGTCGGTTCCGAAAGCAGTATATATTCCTTCCGTTACTTTGGCCAGGTGGTCGTTGTACCCTTCGATGTGGGTACCCATGCCCATTTTATCTACCACGGTGCGGAAAGAACGATTGCCGTGCGGTTGTGCCAATACGCTGGATACCGCCAGGGCCACATTTTTAGGGTCTTGCTCCGGATTGCCGGCCATGGCTTGTTCAAAGCCTTCAAAAGTAGCTTTGGGCGCGTGTTGAAAATCGCCGAATTCGGCATTGCGGCTATCATCGCTGGGCGTTACCAGGCTGTGCATGAAATTGGTAGGAAATCCACCGGGCTCGATCAATACCGATTCAATGCCAAAGCCGGAAAGTTCTACCCGGTTGTTTTCAGCCAAGGCTTCCAGGGCCCACTTACTGGCATTGTAAGGACCATAGAAGGGAATGGTCATCCGACCCAGCAGGCTGGAAATGTAGACGATCACGCCTTTCCCTTGTTTTCTCAAATAGGGAAGGGCTGCCCGGTTCACCCGGTGTACACCTACAACATTGATGTCGAGAATGCGGTGGAAATCTTCTGGAGTGAATTGTTCCTGAATGCCCAGTACACCCAGGCCGGCATTGTTTACTACGACATCCAAACCGCCGAGTAGTTCAATGGATTTAGCTACACCCTGGTCTACACTTTCGGTACTGGTAACATCCATTTCTACCACCTGTGCACCCGCTTCACGCAATTTTGCTGCGTTTTCTGCATTACGGCCTTCAATGGCCCGCATGGTGCCTACTACCTGGTGACCTTCTGCCAACAGCTGGTTGACAATCAGTTGACCAAATCCGCCATTTGCTCCGGTTATAATTACTTTCTTAGACATGTTTATTGGTTTTATTAGGTTGTGCTCGAAATCTGATAAGACAAATGTAGCTGGGTGGTAAGGATGCAGAATGACCCTAAACTCAGGCCAAATGACCAATTTGGAAGATGGGCTAAAAAAGTGGAAACAACCGGAATTGGGGCCGATGTTAGTGGCTCCGGCGGTAGGCTCCGGGAGTAAGTCCGGCCTGCTTTTTGAAAAAGCGGCTAAAGTGGGTTGCTTCCGCAAAACCTAAACGAAACCCAATTTCTTTCGCGCTCAGATCGGTGCTCTTCAGCAAGGCCTTAGCCGAACTCACCATGCGATCGGCAATCCATTGGTGGGCCGAGCGGCCGGTTTTGGCTTTGATCACTTGGGTGAAATAGTTGGGGTGCAAATGGAGGTCGTGCGCGTAATCCTGCACTTGCCAAACGTGCTCGTGGCCCAGTTCGGTAAGACCGGTAAAATGCTCTTCAAGCCGTTGTTGGAAGGCGCGCACAATGCGGGAGTTGCCATCGCCTTCTGCAATAGGGTCATAAGTGTTCCAAAACTGCTCTTTTATCTTAAGCAATAGCACCACAAACAAACTGCTCAAAATTTTGGATTTGAAATGGGACAGTTGATTGAACTCCCGGTAGAGTTGTAAATACAAGGTCTCGAACTCGGAAAAATCAGCTTCGGAGAGCTGAATGGGAGGCACCGTTTCCGCCAACAGAAAAGGAAATTCTCCAAAAATATCCGGGTGTACATTCTCCCGCAAAAAGCTCTCGGTGAGGGTGACGATGTAGGCATCGTCACATGCCTCAATGAAAAACGACTTGATGTGCCCCGGATTGGTAAAATACAAAGTGCGTTCCTGAAATTTGAACTCTTGCTCGTCGAGCGTGTAGGCTCCCTGGCCGCACTTTACAAAAACAAAAGAGAAATAATCGGCCCGGAAAATGGGCGATCGAAACGGAAGCGCATCATGAATTTCGGATAACGAGTGCACCGTGAATTCCAGGTCTTGGGTAACCGGCAGGTCCAAAGACTGGTACAGGTCCGAAATACTTTGGTGAACGATCAATTCCATGGTGAAAGGCGCAAGGTGCTTCTACAAATTTGTTTATTTTTCAGAGAAAGAATGGTGGAATGGTGGGAGTTGGATTATCCCCAAAAACTGTAGGATATCATAAGAAAGATTTCTCGAAGGAGGTACAGCCCAATGCCAACTGCAGGATAAAACCACCAGCGTGGCGGGGGTTGCAGTTGCAAAAGCGAGCGAACTGGCGAGCTCCTCAACCAAACCAATACCGGAATGTAAATCAGAAATGGAATGAATCCGGTGGCTTTGCCCAAACTCCAGTGAATTGGCTCGGTGATATTCCCCAAAGCCTCCATAGACAAAATGATCATTACTGCATTCCAACCCAAATAACTCCACTTTGGACGCAACTGCACCGCCATGCCACTGCCCATCCAAAGCAAGCCAATCACAAAGTCAATGAGGTAGTGGTAAATCATTGGCCGGGCAAATAGATAAAGCACCCCTGGCGGACCGCCATAGTAACCGTAATGCAATGCGT
Source organism: uncultured Flavobacteriales bacterium (assembly GCA_937899835.1). Lineage (GTDB taxonomy): Bacteria > Bacteroidota > Bacteroidia > Flavobacteriales_G > Salibacteraceae > CALCCE01. The sequence continues at coordinate 30,948 of CALCCE010000206.1, forward strand.
TGTAATAATCCACCAAAGTGGAGTAAAAGATCCACCAGCCCCACAACACGCTGAGAATAGACACCCAAAAGAGGGTTTTTTTTTGAAGGGGTTGGGAAAGTACGAGTGGAAACATAAACAGCAGGATTAGATGCTTGCCTCATCAAATAGCTTGCCTTGTGACCTAAAGCGTATCTTTTCGGAAAAATTGTCAGCTAAAGTTGAGTTGGTAAGGTTTCTGTCACCCCTTTTTTCCAGGAGTAAGGCACCTGCTCTACGCGAAAAGCACTGGCCAATTGAGGTGTTGGCAGGTCTAAGGTGTTCCAGAAAGGCACCTCATGCTCCAGAACGGTGGTGGGAGTCGGCCGCCAATTGTTGCGCACCCCTTCTACCCAGAGCACCGCTGGTATCTTTGGCAGATGCGTAAAGGTAAAAGGCAAAGGACCGGCAAACCGACGGGCCTCTTTCCAGTTGGAAAAAGGAGAGCCTTCTGGCAATGCAGCAGCTGCATCACCGTGCGTAGTCAATACGTTGAAGTCGCTTTGTGTGGAATGGATGTGCCACTGGTCTGCTGTGATCTTCCACGCTAATGGTTGCAAATGATACCGGTAGTGGGTGAAGGAATTGCCAAGGCGTACCATTGATCGCCGGTTCGTTTCCGAGCGAAGTATGTAAAGCCCCCGTTTTCGTTTGCCATCGGGATGCGTGTAGCGCACAAAAATCCGGTATCCGGCCAGTAGGAAATTCCGGCCCATCCATGAAGGAAAACCCGTAGGGCGCAAATGTTGTGTATCTACCAAAGCAATGGCGACAAAGCCCCAATGCTCTTGAAACAGATCGGGAACCAAACAATCGGGAAGTAATGGACGCAGGGAATCTGCAGGAACCGCATAGGTGAGCACCAGCGATTTGCGAAAGTAGGCCGAAACTCCAAACGGGTGATTTTGCAACCAACTCATACGCTTGGAGGCTTTAGGTAAAACTCATGGAAGTATAAGTAAGCCGAAAAAAATACAGCAAAAACCAGGTTCAACCTGCCCCAAAGTAAAAGATCAGAGACCAGGAAAAACTCCATTACATTCATGACCATCACCAGGCCGATCTGCAAAAAGGTAACCAGCCGCGATTGCCAGCGCGTGAGAATCACCATTGCGAGCGCTGTTTCAGAAAGCCCGATGAGCAGGGTAAGTTCCGAAGCCCAGGCTTCTCCCAAAATAATCCCAACAATTTCCTGGTGCCGTGGTACGAAGTCCAAGACCTTGCACACCAGCCCGTTCAGCACCCAAACCAAGGCGATGGCAACCAATGAAATCCAGTAAAAAACGACACGCATGCTTGGGGTCAATGTCTACAGTTATAAACCTTCTTATTGGCAATTGGTTCTCAGCGAAGGAAGGAACCTAAAAGCTACCAATCCAAAATGAATTGCCACACCGGAGGAAAAATCCGCTCTAAATAATGATAGCTGATCCATACCACCGGGTAGCTTCATCAAAGATTGAGGCTGGTGCATGAACTATTTCGTAGTGGCCTTCGGCTTTAACGAACACACATAATCGAAGCTCATTTGCAAGTAATGCTCCATTTGTTGACGGTCTTCCAAAAGCGCATCGGGTACCGAAACGTATTCCTTCATCACCGTGTTGTAAGACACCGCAAGTTGGGTATTATGTTGTTCCAAAAAGTCCTCCCGGTCGGCTTTGGCCATACGCAAGGCCACTTTTCCGTCTTTTCCAAAAAAAGTGAACATGTGGCCGTTGTGTGATGTGTAAGGGTTTGCTTTTCCCTTTCGGGTAATCTTAGGGTGCGAAGCAATCAGTTCATCGTAGTGGGCCAGGGCTTCTTGATGCTCGGCTAAACTCATGTCTCCAAGATAAAAAAACAATCATCTACTTTCCCGGACGTGCGCTTGCCACCACCAAAAAAATGGAAAACCAAAGGCCAGGCCAAATGCCATGGTAGCGGCCCAGATTCCCAAAAGTCGGGTGCGGTGATGCGCGGAGGTAAGCGCAAAGCTCCATCCAAAAAACACCAGGGTGACAAAGAGAAGATCAATAGCGAAAATGCTGGAAATACGGTTGGCAAACATGGCTGAGAAGGTAGCCACGGGATCGGCATACAAGAGAAAATTACCGCTTTCCAGCGATTCTTGAACAACCAAAATGTTGGGTAGGATAAAGCCGATGATGCTAAGGAGTAAAAAGATGTGGTAACGTTTCATGATTCTTTTTGAGGACAAAGAACCATGCTCCTGAGGCCGTGCGCATTGACGATCGTCAAGACTTTTGGGAGAGCGCTCTTTTTTTGATGCGGCTTAGGGTTTCGGGCACCACCCCGATGTAAGAAGCGATGTAATGTTGCGGTACCCGCTGAAATACTTGCGGGTTTTCATCGAGCAAATGGAGGTACCTTTCCACCGGGTTGAGGGCCAGCAAGGAACCAATGATCCGTTGATTGATCAACAATTCGTTTTCAAGGGCAAGTCGGGCTAGCTTTTCAAATTTGGACGAATGGTTCAGCAAATGGCTGGCTGCTTCTTGCGTAAATTCCAATACTTGGCAACTTTCGATGGCTTGCAGGTTAAATCGACAAGGGCTTTGGTGCATGTAGCTTTCGTAGGCAGAAACAAATTGTCGTTCCTGGTAAAAATAGGCGGTCTTTTCGCCGGAATCCCGATCGTAGTATAAGCGTACAAACCCTGAAACCACAAAAAAGAACGACTTGGATATGGCGCCCGCGCGCAGCAAATAGTCGCCACGCTGAAACACTTTGCTACGCACCACAGCTCCGAGCAACTGGCGGTCGCTGTCATCGAGGGGAGCATAAGCTTCCAGTTGTTCAAACAAAGCCTCCAACATGGCACCAAAGATAAGTTGAGGCATGCAGAATTCCAGTTTCCCCGATTTAATCGGCTGCCATCATCGTATAAAATACATCGCTTCGCAGCACGTATTTAGTTCCCGAAGCCAATTCCGTCCCCTCGTGTTGTAATTCGTGGTAAAAGCACAATGCCCTTCCCGTTACTGGCACAACGGTGTGGTCTTGAAAAGTGGTTTCACCTCCTTCAAAACCTTCATTGAGGTAAATCATAAAGGTGATAAAGCTGGCTTCTCCTGTCTCCAGACGCACTTGCCCATCGCGGTGTTTTCGAAACCGCTGCCCCGGTTGATAACGGTAAAAACGAAACAAATCGTTAAGGCGTTCCGCTTGAAACAACCCCAACTTGGTGGGGCAATGGGCCTTGAGTTTTAGCCATAGCAGGTCGGCCAATTGCCGGTCTTGTAGCAGTACCCGATCGTTGTTGCGAACGCCCTTCACGATTCGGGGGCCATCGCTGGTAGTGACGGTTGCCTCACCAAAACCACGACTTTCGGCCAGGGAAATCAAATCTTTACATTCCTGATGGCTTAAAAAGTCATCGATGGTCCAAATACCTTCGGTCAATTGTTGCACTTTCATTGGGGTAGAGAATAAAAAGTGAAAGTAATAGAACTTGGTTAAGCAGCAATTCTATGAAACAAGAAAGGCCGCACATTGGCGGCCCTTTCAAGTTTCCGATTCCTGTTGAATCAAACGGTTTCGAACAGGTCTTCTTTGGCATAGCGCACTTTAGGCGCATTGGCAGTAGCATCTTCCTCGGACCGATACCCAATGGTAGCAATGACCGCCGTGGTCAGCCCCCGCGCTTCCAGCCCCAAAATGGCGTCTATTTTATCGGCCTCAAAACCTTCCATGGGGCAAGCATCAATATGAAGCTCTCCACAAGCGGCCAGTAAATTGCCAAGGGCCACGTAAGACTGGCGGGCCGTCCATCCGGTAGCCTTGTCTTCCGGCAGGTCCACCAGTTTCGATTTCATGAAATCGCCGTAACCTTTCAGGTTCTCCGAAGGAATGTTTTGCGTTTCACTTTTTAAAGCCACAAAGCGATCGATCAATTCAGGAGTCACCTTTTTCTCCACCGCAAAGATCACCGCGTGGGAGGCATCAGTAAGCTGGGATTGTCCCCAAGAGGCGGGCTTCAGCTGCTCTTTTACGTCTTGATTCTCCACAAGGAAAATTTTGTAGGGCTGTAATCCGTACGAAGACGCTGAAAGCCGCATGGCTTCCTTGATTTTTTCGAGGTCTTCGTGGCTCACCTTTTTGGTGGGATCGAACTTTTTAGTGGCGTAGCGCCAGTTGAGAGCTTCTATTAGTTGCATGTTGCTATTCTTCTTATCATATAAAAGCGGTGGAAAAGTCCACCGAGTGATTAATTCAAGTTCATGGGTACTTCCATTAACAAGACTTTCGCAGCACTGTTTGCTTGGAAGTCAAAATTAGGAGTGTCCCAGAGGCCAAAGCCATCGCGAGGATTCAATTCCTGACCATCAACGGTAACCTTTCCATCAATAACGAAAGCATAAACTCCGTTTCGGCTATCTTTCAATTGATAGTTGGTGGTGGTTCCAGCATCGAACTCCCCCATGTGAAACCAGGCATTCTGATGAATCCAAACCCCTTCATCTTCGGCATTGGGCGATAAAACCTGGTAAAACTGATTTTTCATCTTGCCTTGGTCAATGGTGATTTGATCGTAACGAGGCGTCACCTGCTTCTTGTTGGGAAAGACCCAGATCTGCAGAAACTTCACTTCGCGGTCCTCATTCTTGTTGTACTCGCTGTGGAAAATACCAGTTCCAGCACTCATCACCTGAATATCACCTTGCTTGATCACACCCAGGTTACCCATGCTGTCTTTGTGTTCCAAATCCCCTTCGAGCGGGATGGAGATAATTTCCATATTATCATGTGGATGGGTGCCAAATCCGCGCCCGGCGGCAACCCGGTCGTCGTTCAATACCCGCAAAACACCAAAGTGCATCCGCTCAGGGTTATGGTAGTTGGCAAAGCTGAAAGAGTGGTGAGAGTTTAACCAACCGTGGTTGGCATGGCCGCGCGTAGCGGCTTGATGCAATACAGTATTCATGGTTTTCCTTTCTTGGTTTGGGAGATGATTAAAACCCACCTGTTCCATCAGGCGGTCATACGTGGAGGGCTCCGCAGGGGGCGTTCCGGCTTGCGCAATTGCCGGAGCCAGGGCGGCTACCGTTCCGGTGAGCATGGTTTTGCGTAAGAATTCTTTGCGGTCCATTGTATTAAATGTTTATACATACAAATATCAATACAACAGCCTTCTTGCAGAATATGGGAAGCCGGGAAAGACGTATGAAAATCCGACCTCAGTGTTTGGAGCGAAATTCACGAGGAGAAATTCCAGTACATTTCTTAAAAAAAGCACTGAAATTACCAGGTTCGGAATAGCCCAAAGAATAGCCGATTTCTTTGGTGGTCATCTCCGAAAAGAAAAGCAGGCGCTTGGCAGCTACCACAATTCTGGATTGAATAAAATCCTTCGCTGTTTTTCCGGTAAGTGATTTTACCGATCGGTTGAGGTAGTCAGGAGTGATGTGCAACGCGGCTGCGTATTGAGAACTCGCATGCCACTCGGTATAATGTTCTTCTAATAATTGCTTGAACTGCCGCAGCAAGGAGTTGCCCGCTTCCTGTCGGTGGGTATCTTCAAAAGGAAGCACACACAAGTTGTTGCAACGGATAAGGAACAACGATAGCAAGGCCCCAATGGCTTCCGCCTTAAACTTATCTTCCGTTTGATAGAAACCGAGAATTTCTTTGCAGTAGAGGTCCAGCTGAAGTAAATCCTTTTGATTCAGCTGGAGCGGTGGTGCCTCTCCAAAATCATTGAACAGGTTTAAATCCTGAATGAAGCGATCTGGAATGTGGTTTCGAATAAGAAATTCCTCTGAAAAAAGCAATGCAAAACCTTTAGGACGGTCGGTAAGTATCAATTGGTGTACCTGTCCAGGTCCTACAAAATACACTTGTCGGTTGGCCAACGGATAGGCTTGAAAGTCAATGGTGTGTTCTCCCTTTCCTTGTTTCACCAGCAAAACCGTGTAGAAATTATGCCGATGCGGCTTGTCGAGGGCACCTTTTGTCAGGTCGTAGTTCTCTTCCAAAGTAGAGATGCGAAATCCTGCCGATTGGTCGGAGCGCTCAACGTGTTGATAGGTTTTGATGGTTTCCATGTTCGGGAGATACGAAGTTACTTGGACCCAGTGGAACATCCATGAGGTAGAAAGAATTCATAACGCCATGGAAAACCCCACAGGCATACCATATGCTGCGGGGTTGAAAAAATAGTATCATCTACGCACCTAGGCGCCCGGGGCTAGACTACGATGGTAGAAGGCATAAAGGCCCACTGCCAGCACACAGAAAACGCTTTCCATCAGGAGCCATTGACTGCCAAAGTCTCCCAGCGGCCCATCCGCTATCAGTGTAATGAGCCGACTGATGGCATAAGCTCCCCAAAAAAGGATGAGAAAACCCAAGCCCATCCGAATGTCTTTGAAAAGCAAATAAACAATGGCAACGGTGATGGAAAGTCCTACACCTCCGTAGATGCCCCGAATAGAACTGATAGCATCGTTGTTGGTGAGTTCAACCTGAACAAAATCCATGGTCGCCTGCGGATTGGCCAAAGAAAGTAAGCTGAGGTAGGCCAAACAAAACGCACAAAAGCCAAGGTAGATGCGTGCACTGAGGGTAGCTGTTTTGTAAAAATTCATGTCCTGTAGTTGTTGTTGGTTACCGGACAAAGGTGAGGGGAAAGAAAATGGAGCATCTTGACAAATGCCAAGATTAAAGTCGGGTATGGTTCAGAATTTTGCTGAAGGTGGCGGGGTCTATCCCAATGTAATTGGCCAGGTACTTGTGTGGGACCAATTGCAGCACCTGAGGACTGCGTTCGAGCAAGCGTTGAATTTTTTCAGCCGAAGAAAAGCACTGCAATTCTACCATGCGTTCTAAAAGGCCCGAAAAGGCTCCATACATGGCCTTGGTGATGTGCTGGTTCATGTTGGGGATTTCCTGCATCACTTCCTGAAACCGATGATGAGGAGCACGCAGCAAACGGGAAGGGGTGAGGGTTTCCACATAATAGCGGGAAGGGGTTTGCAACATAAAAGAATCTACCACACCCGTGAAAGAGGGCGGATAGCTGAAAACCAAGGTAGCCTCGCGCTCCTGATCGTCGAAGTAATAAATCCGTTGCACGCCTTCCAGCACAAAATACAGGTAGGACTCCACCGATCCTGGGGCAGTTAAAACCGCTTTTCGTCCCAACTCCAAAGGTTCCCAGAGAGCCGAGAAGGCCGACCATTCAGTTTCATTGAAAGGGCCCAATCGGGCAATGAATTCTCTAAGAAGTTGGAGTTCTTGTTGCACAATGGCAACGATAATGAAAAGCCACTGGAAACCCAAAAATGGGCCAGTTTTTGATGCAGTTGGTCTTTAAATCTGTTTGAGCTTCCAGGTGCCTTTGCGCAAGTAAACCCAAGACAAAATACCCATCAAGCCAAAGTAAACGTACTCTGAAGCCCATATCCACTCTACCGGCTGGGGCCAAATAATGGCCAGAAAGTAGGTTACTACCAAATAGCTCAAAATCACCGTGGATTCAATGATCAGTGCTTGCCGGGTATTGCCACTGCCGGAAATAACGGCAAACACAATGAAGGTAACCGAGAAAATGAACAGGGCCGGTGAAATGACATATATAATACGTATCGACAGGTCTACCACTTCTGGAGTATCGGTTAAAATTGAAAGGTAAGTTGCAGGAAAAATCAGCAAGGACCCCAACAGTATCAGCGTTCCTGTAATGGTCATCCATACAATTCGCCTTACGGTAGTTGGAATTAGATCAGATTGTCCTGCACCCAGCAAATTGCTGACATAGGTTTGGGTAACCGATGAAAAACCGAGGATAGGAATGAACAGCAACAAGTAGAGGTGCCGTACCACATTCGAAGCTTGAAAACTGGTTTCGCCCAACTGTTCAATCAGAGCAAAAAACAAGAACCAGCCCGTGAAAGACAAAAAATGCTGCCCCACCAGCGGAAGACTTACCTTCAAGAGCCGCTGGAAAACCGAAATGCTTGGCCGGAAACTCGACCAAATTTCATAAGGCCGCAATTGGGGATGGAGGATAATGTAACCCAGCCCCACCAGAAAGGCGGTGCTTTCTGCCAAAAAAGAAGCCAACGCAGCCCCTTCAATGCCCATTTCTGGCAAGCCCCAATGGCCAAAGATCAAGGCATAATCGAGTACAATGTTGGTTATTGCGGTGATGAGAGAAAACAGAACCAGCACATTTGTACAGCCCGTTCCGGTAAAAAGGGCTGTGAGCGCCAGGTAGCCAAAACCCGAAAGGAAGCCGAAGCCTCTGTAGTGGGCAAAAAGCACTACGGCATCAGCCATTTGCTTGGATTGCATGAATTGCGCCATGGCGGCAGGAGCCACGTAGCGAAACAAGAATAGCAGTAAGAGACCCGTTACGAACAAGAGAAGACCAACGTGCCGAAACACCTTTCCTACTTCGGCCAGTTTACCGGCTCCTGCTCTACGGGCAATAATGATTTGGGCACCAGATGATAAGCCCAAGCCCAACATGAACAAAGAAAGGTATAGCATGCCACCAATGCCCGCAGCATTGAAGGAGTTGGCATCGTATCGGCTCAGAAAGGCACCATCGCAAAGCACTACCACAAACTCCACCAACAACCCAAACATAATGGGCAGTGCAATCTTAAGGATGTTGAGCGGCCGGGTAGAAAGTTCCAAAAGTTTGGGTAAATGGGCTGTTTACCTTCCCGAAGGTTGGGGGAATCAGCTATTGAACCGCAAATATGACGTAAATACTGCTTTCCAACTCAATTTCTGTAAACTGCAATTCAGTGTTGTCTTCCTGATCATTAATTGCTTCGTAGCTTGTATTGAAATTGAACCGATAGTTATCGTTTCTCAACCCATTCCCCAAAAGAGTTGCATTCGTCTCCCTTACATGGAGTGCTTTGCCCGTTTGTTCTCCAATGGCCGTTAGCAAGTAGTCGGCTTTTTTCTTGGCGGCTTTGATAGCCATAATTTTTACTGCTTGCTGTAGGCTATCTTGTTTGGAGTGATCAAAACGTAAGATGTAAGCACTTTCTACTTTGAGGTCATTTAATACAGCGAAAACCTGGCCCACCTTCTCCGCATCGTTCACCTCCAAATGATAGTTGGTTTTGGAAATGACATCTTTCTGACGCCAGCTTAATTTTACATAATTGGCGCCTGCATTCGCCAATGTGAGTTGTTCCAAAGGAATGCCCAAGTTACGGATGGCGGTCTTGAGTGCTGCTTCCTGTCCAGAAACGGAAATTTTGTCTTTGCCCTCCATGCGCTCCTGCAGCCCGATGGCAATCACGATCTCGTCAGGTACAACAGATAGTTTGGCTACACCGGTCACTTCAACGTGTGGCTGATCGAAAAACTTTTCATCAACAGTCTGAGCTTGGAGTAGAGTTAAAAAAAGAAAGAGGAAAATCAGCGAGAGGCAAAGGTTTTTCATCGTTAGAAGGTATTTGATTGAATGGCTTTTGACAATGTGGTGAAATAAATGCATTGATTTCACATGCCACCCGCACAAAAATTAAAACCTGGGGGTTAGCGATAGCCCAGCCTTTCCTTCAAGCCTTCCGCTTATCTACTTTGGCGTTGTTTTCGGGCTTCCTGATAAGCTTTTTTTCGACCAATGAACCGTACGTATTGAATGAAGTTAAACTCAATTTGATCGAACATGACCTTCTCTCCCTCGGCTTCCAAATGCAATCCTGGGGTCCATCGGAGGTTGGTGCGCAGCAAGCTTACCTCGGTTTGGGTCACGCGAATATCCCACCCTGCGATGATTCCCCAGGTCGGTTTTACCTCCTCATAGCTTTTACCGTTAAACTCCAAGCGCAGTGCTTCCAGACTGGCAGTAGCGCCAACAAAAGGTACAAAGCCCAACCAATTGAACAGGTTTTTGTAGCTCTCCAGCATAATTGAATTTCGGTCCATGCGAACCTCATCATCAAAGCCACTTGAAGTGCCACCCAACCGCCGATAGGCCAAGCCAATGTTCATGTCAGGTTTATGAAAATACCGGCCAAAAGTGATGTCAGGAGTAAACCGAACGACATAATCATCATATAAATGGGGAGCAAACGCCATCAAAAAATCTGATTTCGACATTTGTAAGGCTGCCGAAGGGCCTAAACCCCAATACCATGTGCTCAGCCGATCCGCTTTTTCCAAAACCTCGTGTTGTAGGTTCAAATTTCGAGCAGCCTTTTTGGTACGCATGTGGCGATCGGTATCCATGTAGCGATAGATTCCAAAATTGAAAGTCAATGGCTCCAGTTCAACCCGTCCGAGGGTGCCAGGGGCGAGGTAGTAATCAAACCTATCGGTAAACTGATAGTATCCCGAAGCCGAAAAAAGGTACTTACCCGAAGCATAAGTGAAACCGAATTCTACCGGGGTGATCACCTTAGCAAAAAAAGGTCCACCGTTAGAAAAGTTACTTTCTTTTTGTTCGTGCCGGTAATACATCGGGCGAAAGCTAATCCCGGCATATGGTCGAAAGGAGCTTGGTTTAAGAGCAAAAGGATAAATGCGCGCCCCCGTTTCCACGCTTTGTCGATAACGTAGCTCCGAAAAAACCGAAGGAGTTGACCCAACCGCCAGAAAACCCAATGGAAAAGTCACGTAGAAATTGGCGTGTCCCCAAAAGTGTAAACCGCCAATGGTCAACCGAGGCAAAAGGGTAGGAGCAAAAGAAGTGGTAGTGAGTTGGTTATTGTCGAGGTAATTGCTTTCACCACCTCCCAGTAAAAAAAGGTCGCCACCCAAAATGAAGGATGCAAATTTGGTGCTTTTTTGAAGGTAAGGAAGGGTATAAGTACTGTCGCTTTGACAAAAAGTGGAGGAACCCCAACTTAGAAATAAGAGGGTAAAGACGAGATGCTTCACAGGGAACGGGTTGGGTGACTACTGAAGTAAAACCACTCAAAGGAAAGATTGTTGACCTAATCTAAATGTACCCAGTAGATCGCTTTGGATAAATGACCTCTCTGGAAAAACAGTTCCCACGAAAAACCACCATCAGGACCAACAATCTGGGTGTTTTCGTGAATTGTAGTTTCAAGGTTAGCTTTAAACGCGTCCATCGGGCTACCGATGGCCAGGCTATCCCAGAGAGCTGTACCCGGTTCCATGAAGACGATACTTTGGAGTAAGGCCTTATCTGCATTGTTGTAAAAGCAGACTTCATTATTACCATTGGAGAGATAAACCAGAGTGTCGATGCTATCGGATTGATGTTGGTTAGGTTGAAAGGAGCGCTTGTGCTCTCGAAATCCATAGTTGGATTTCAGAATTGTGGGCGTAACATTTTCGCCATTGAATGGCTGTGGAAAACGCTCAGGATAAACCTTGTGGATTTCATCTGAATGACAACTGAAGCAGATTTCCAAAAGGATCAACAAAACCACTGAGAGGAGAAAGTTCACCTTCATAATTATCAAGTCCTAAACATATCATCTTTCGATCAATTTAGAGCCCTTTTTTGTTAAAGAACTGGCCACATTCGAAATAGAAAAAGCAGATCACTTCCGAAGAAGCAATCTGCAATTAAGAATGATCAAAGCTCACGGAGCAATTCAATGTGAATAAAGAGTAATTCCATTTCCAACTCCGAATCATGCAATGGAAAAAGTTTCAACTGAAGCCTTCTGATCTCGAGGTATTGGTCGGTCAAATCTTTGAGGTG
>CALCCE010000207.1 GCA_937899835.1 uncultured Flavobacteriales bacterium
GAATGGGGCTTTTTAGTGGTGGTGGGCATTGCCTTTGCCTTGTCGCTGCAACCCTTTATTCGGCTCATCGGGGTCAACAAAGTACGCATGCGGAGGAGCCTCGAATTGCTTATTTGGTCTTTAGGAGCTGCATTGTTGAGCCAATGGATTGCGCCAGGTGCGTCTCATCAATTGCTGTTGCTCATGAGTTTTCCGCTTTCGATCTTCTTTGCCAACTATGCGCTGCAAGCCCGTCGGGTCTGGATTGGAGAGCTGATTTTCGGAGTGTGGGTCATCTTGTGCATTTACCATCAGGCCACCGGTCAATAACCCGATCGGATTTACACCCTCCAATCTGTCAATTTGATTAATTTTACCGCATGAAATTTGGTGTGATTACCTTCCCCGGATCCAACTGCGATCAAGACATGATTTATGTGCTGGAAACCATTATGGGCCAGCAAGTAGAACAACTGTGGCACAAAGATCCCGACCTAAAAGGATGCGAGTTCATCGTGCTTCCTGGTGGTTTTTCTTACGGTGATTACTTGCGCTCAGGAGCCATTGCCCGGTTTTCACCCATTATGAATTCGGTGATTGAGCATGCCAGGAAAGGCGGTTATGTGTTGGGCGTTTGTAATGGTTTTCAAATTCTGACCGAGTCCGGACTGTTGCCAGGAGCCCTGCTACACAATGCCAACCAAAAGTTCATTTGTAAAAATGTACACCTGAAGGCACAGACCTTTCAAACGGTGCTCACCAACCAAATCGATTTGTTCAAACCCTTGAACATCCCCATTGCCCATGCAGAAGGGCGCTACCATGTGGATGCAGATACGCTCGAATCATTGAATGAGTATGGCCAGGTGCTCTTCCGTTATTGCGATGAAAATGGCAAGGTAGACGCAGCAGCTAACCCCAACGGTAGCGTGGACAACATTGCAGGCGTGTGCAACCGTGAAATGAATGTGTTTGGCATGATGCCGCACCCCGAACGGGCCGCCGATGCAGAATTGGGCAACGAAGATGGCAAAGTGCTCTTCGAATCCATCCTCAACATTGTGAGCGTTTAAGCGCTTTTCCTGCTACTTTTTGTAAAAATTCATCTCCTCCACATACTGGTGTACCGGTTCGGTAAGGAGGTAGCGAACGTCCTGTCGGTTTTTGATCGACTGGCGGATGAAGCTGGATGAAATGTTCATCACCTGCACACCTTCAATTAGGTGAATACTGGGATGGTCTTTGAAACGGTTCTCCGATTTGGGCGCCAGTTCCAATTCATCCAGCGTGTATGCCCGGGGATAGACATATATCTGATAATGTTCCAACAGCACCTCATGGTTTTTCCACTTGTGTAGGGTGCGCAAATTGTCTTCCCCCATAATGAGGGCAAATTCAAATTCCGGGTGCTGCTCCTTGAGGTGGGCCAGGGTGTGGGTGGTGTAAGACGGGCGTTCGAGTTTGAATTCGATGTCCGAAGCTTTGAGCTTTCGGTTGTCTTCCACCGCCATGCGCACCAAGGCAAGGCGATGATAATCTGCCAGCAGACTCGATTTTTCTTTGAGGGGATTTTGCGGACTCACCACCAGCCAAACTTCATCCAACGCAGTGTGATTGGCAATGTGGTTGGCAATGATCAGGTGCCCAACGTGAATCGGGTTGAAGGTACCGAAATATAATCCGATTTTTTTCACGGTGCGAGAAATGCGGCCACCACCGACTCGATTTCTTTCTGGGCCACTTTTAAATCATCGTTGACAATTACCCGGTCGAAACGTGTAGCGAAAGCCAACTCTTCACCGGCCTTTTTCAGTCGCAGGTTAATTTTTTCTTCCGACTCAGTTTGCCGACTGCGAAGTCGGGCTTCCAGTGCAGCTTCATTGGGAGGCTGAATGAAAACCGCCATGGCCTGTTCTCCAAATTGGTTTTTTAGGTTGAGTCCACCCACCACATCCACATCGAAAATAACGTGCTTGCCCTGTTTCCAGATGCGCTCTACCTCCGATTTTAACGTGCCGTAATACTGATCTGGGTACACCTCTTCCCACTCGAGAAAAGCATCTTTTGAAATCCTTTGGCGAAAGCCTTCCACCCCGAGGAAATAATAATCTTTTCCGTCTTGCTCTTTCCCGCGAGGGCTGCGGCTACAGGCAGAAATGGAAAACTCCAAGCCCAGGTCTTGTTCCAGCAGGTGGTGAACTAAGGTCGTTTTTCCGGCTCCCGAGGGTGCAGAAACAATCAAGCACTTCCCGTTCATGAATCAATTAAAGTACGTTGAGAATCTGTTCCTTGATTTTTTCCAGCTCGTCTTTCATCTGGATCACCAGCTTTTGCAAATCTGCCTGGTTGGCCTTGGAACCCAAAGTGTTGATTTCCCGACCGATCTCTTGTGCAATAAACCCCAGCTTTTTTCCTTGCGATTGGGGCTGGTCGAGCATCTCAATAAAATAGTTGCAGTGGGTTCTGAGCCTTACTTTCTCTTCGGTAACATCCAGCTTTTCCAAATAAAAGATCAACTCTTGCTCAAAACGATTGCGGTCCAGGTGCTGCTCACCAACGTTTTCTTCCAGGTGCTTCTCAATGCGCTCCCGGATGGTTTCGATACGGGCCGCTTCGTATGGATCTACTTCCCCAAGTAATTGCAGGATCGCCTGGATGTGCTGGCGAAAAACACTGTCGAGCGCTGCACCTTCGGTTTGGCGAAACTCCTGTAAATGTTTAATGGCTTGCTGCACGAGGCCTTGCACCACTTGCCATTCTGCTTCTTCCAGTTGCTGACGTTCCGATTTTAACACATCGGGCATGCGCAGCAAAAGTTCAAGGTAATTGTCGGGCGATTCATTCAGTGCACCAGCAAGTTGCGTCAACTGTTGGTGATAGTTCAGGGCAAGATTTTGGTTGAGTGTCATGCTGGAATTGCCTTCTACATGCTCCACAAAAATGCTCAGTTCCACTTTTCCACGGCCCAATGCTTTGCTCACCATCGATCGCATGTCCAACTCTTTTTCCTTGTAAATACCAGGAATGCGCAGGCTAAGGTCCAGTTGTTTGCTGTTGAGTGACCGAAGTTCAACCGTGAGGTTTTTTCCTTGGGTGTCTCCGGTGGCTTTGCCAAAACCGGTCATAGATTGAATCATAGGTAGGAAGTGCTAAGGGCGCAAAGGTAGCCAAATATGAACGCTTAGCCTTTTGATTCTTTGATACAGCGATACCCACACGCTTTCACTTTACCATTGTAAAAAGCCATATCCTGTTCTTTTCCAGGCAACTTCAGTAAAATGGAGGTTCACTCAGCCTGCATATCCGTTCATTGGTCGGTCGGGAGCGGACCGTTGACGAATATTTCACAAACGGGAGTTAGCTTTTTGTCAATGGCAGGGGGCAATGCTGAGAATAAAGTACCTTTGCAACGCTGAGATTGAAATTCCTTCAACGGAAACAAATGCGCTGAACTATTTTAAGTTTCATGCGTATTCAACTTACGAATCGTAAGAACCTTGACCCCGTTCTTATAAAAATATTCGTTTTCGCTGATAAGATGACGCGTCCTATTAGTACGAAATATTATGCGACAACACTTACTTACCCAAATTATATCCTTTGCGGTATGCTTTACTGGCTTTTTATTTTTAGCCACAACCGCTAATGCTGCAACATTTAATGCCACTAATAGTGGCGACTGGAACGATGGCAACACCTGGGATGTTGGTCCGGGCAATATCCCTGGAGTACATTATCCTGATGTAGGTGATGAAGCCATTATCACCGGTTTTACGGTAACGGTGACCTCCCTCCAAACCGTGGATTCCATTTTCATGGACGGTACAGGAGCCTTCACCACGTTGAACATCAATTCAGGGATCACCCTCCAAGTTACCAATGGAGTGGCCTTTTCGGTCAACGCATTTGGTTTTGCCTTTATTAATGTAATAGGTACGGGAGCCCTACAGTGTGACGGAAATGTGACTTTGGGATCTAACTTTGGTTCTGCATTCTGTGGTATTTCCATGGGAAACACGGCCACTTCCATGACGTTGGGCGGTGAATTTTTCCTAAGTCCAGCCGGAACCTTCTCTGGGGGAACTTCCAGTTCTATTGAATTCAACGGAACGGTACCACAAACCTTGCCTGCGGCTGCCGGTTTCACTTACCACGATATCACAATCAACAACCTGGCAGGAGTTACTTTAGACAATGCTTTATCGTCTTCTGAAGTAACAGGGAGCATTACGGTATCGAACGGTACGCTCAACAACGGGGGCTTTACCATCGCAGGAAACGGATCGGAGACATTTGAAGTACAAAACGGTGCGATTTTCCAGTTGAGTGATGCTGCTGGCGCCATGCCCACCGGCTTTGGAACGACCAATTTGGCGGAAAATTCTACGGTAGAATACAACCGTGGTGGAGCTCAAAGCGTAACGGGTACTACCTATTCTAATCTGTTGATCTCAGGCTCAGGCACGAAAACCCTTTCGGGCGGTGCCACGGTGACCCGCGAACTGGTGGTAACGTCTGCTTTCGCTACTGGTGGAAACGGCTGTACCCTCGAATCTACTGCTGCTCGTTCAGCTGCCATCGGCAATTCTTCCGGTTCTATTTCTGGCAGTTTAACTATTCAACGACACATTGAAGCATTGACTACCGTAACCACCTTCGGACACTGGTTCATGATTGCTTCTCCCTTGGCCAATGGTCAATCCAACATCGAAGATTGGAACACTGAATTTGACATGACCGGCTTTACCGGAACAGAAGACCCATCGTCCTCCTTCGGCTCCGTCTTTTACTATGTGGAAGACTCTGCCGGCCTGAAAGACATAGGCTATACTTTGCCGAATAATACAACTGATGGACTGGTCAATGGCCGTGGATACTTTGCCTTTATCGGAGCAGACAGCAAAAGCGGGATGCCCAAAACCGTTAATGTGAACGGTCAGCCTTTAGTAGGCTCTACTTCAATCACCGCTAATTTCAACAACAATGCGGCTTCCTCCGAGATCGGATGGAACTTGATGGGCAATCCATATGCCGCACCTGTAACCTGGACCAACACCAACCGCACCAACATTTCAGGAGGAAGCGGTGGCATCGGCTATGTGCTCGACAATACCGGCGATTATGATTTGATGCCCTCTGACCGAACTGTGTTAGCTTCTGGAGAAGCCTTCTGGGTACAGGCCTCGGCGGCAGGTTCGGTAGGTTTTGATGAAGACGACAAAGCTTCTGCCGATACAGATCCTTTCCATTCAGCGATGGCAGTGCCGCACCCCGATTTTGTCAATCCCCTTCGGGTATGGCTCAACGTAGGCACACGGGAAACCAAATCAACAATTTATTTAAATGCCAATGCCACGGAAGACTACGATGTAGCCTACGATGCGCAAAAGCTCAACAACGTTTATGGATTAACCGACATTGCTACGGTAGCAGAAGGTCGCGACCTTGCCCTCAACTTTTTGCCAGCGCAAACCGGTAGTGGTTTAGAAGTTCCTATCCGGGTATATGAACCCTGGCCTTCCGGAACCACCGACAATTACACCGTTTCATTCACCGGCGTACAGCACTATTTGCAAAGCGGCTACTGCCTTATTTTAGAAGATCGCGAAACCGCCACATTCACCTCCATCGATCAAGATTCTGCCGGTTACAGTGTCACCATGTCCGATACTACTTCGGCACCGCGGTTTTTCCTGCACATCTCTCAACCCGTAGAAACTCAATCCGTAGAGGCATGTTTTGCCACGCCTTCCGGAGAATTGGTAGCGAACCCAGTGGGCCTCGGTCCATTTGATTATCTCTGGAAAGATGGGGCCGGAAACGTGCTGCGTAACGTCACCCAAATTACAGGTCCGGATACGCTTGCAGGACTAGTTCCAGGAGATTACAGCGTTGAAGTTGGAAATGCCGGAAACGGTTGTGGCCTTATCCAAAATATGTTGGAAGTAACCGAACAAGCCGAAATTGTTGCCGCCTTCAGCGGTCCCGATACCGTTTACCTCAGCCAGGGAGGCACCGCTCAATTTGTCAACCAGTCTACCGGAGCTACTGATTTCTTGTGGCAGTTCGGCGATGGAGGACAATCCACTCAGGTACACGCCACGCACACCTACACACAAGTAGGTCAATATCAGGTTGATTTCACTGCGACCGAAGAACATTGCGCGGCACAAGATGCCCAAGTGGTAGAAGTGCTGTCCAACCCGGTAACCGTAACCGAATTGCCTTCTGCCAGCTACTTGCGCTATTTGAGTCAGTCCAACGGTGTTGTAGTGGAATTGGGTTTTGAACAACCCGAAGTGGTGCAATGGACGGTAATAGATGGCTTAGGCCGTACCGTTTTGCCCGGAAATCAACTAAATGGCAACGACCTGCGTTGGCCAGTTGACCTCAGTGCGCAAGCTTCAGGGGTTTACCTTCTGCAAATTACAGTAGGAGACGAAAGGTTGACCCGGAAGATCATCCGCTAATTTTTGGCGCGAGCGGCTTTCGGGCGGCTCACCAAAAACACACCTACAAAAATCAGTAAGGTACAGATCACCTGCATCCACCCTACCTTATAATTGGCCAGCCAAATGGCAAATACGGTAGCCAACACGGGTTGGAGGTAAATGTAGCTGCTCACCACCGAGGGGGAAAGTGCCTTTAATGCAAGGATGTTGAGCAAATAGGCAAAAAAGGTAGTCGCTACAATTACAAAAACGATTTCCCAAACGATGTAGGCCGGCATCTCCCACTGAATTTGCGGAACCTCGCGCAGCCCAAAAGGCAACACCAGAAAAATGCCGAAGGTAAACACCCAGGTAATCACCGTAAGGGGTTTGTATTTTTGCATCAACGGAGTAGCTACCACCAGATATACGCCGTAAGAGGCAGCATTGCAAAAAACCATTAGGTCTCCACTGAACGTAGAGGCACCCAGGCCGAACCCATTTTGGCCACCTTGTAAGTTGGCGATCATGAGTGAAATCGCTCCGCCCATTCCGATAATTATCCCTGCAATACGCACCCACCGAATCCGTTCGCGCAGCAAAACAGCACTTGCAATGAGCACTAAAATCGGGTTGGTGGTCATGATGATGGACGCATTGATGGGCGTAGTGTGGTCCAGGCCGTTGAAGAACAGCAGTTGGTTAGCAGCTACGCCAAACACACCACAAAAAAACAGCCGAAGAAAATCTTTGCGCTCAATCTTCTCGCGGCCGGTGAGAAAGTATACCACCCAAAAAAGCAGCAATGCGCCACTCACCCGCATTAAAATAAAAGCTGAGGGAGGCACATAGCCGTCCGTCATCACATCTTTGGCGATGGTATAGTTGATACCATAAATAAGATTGGCACCCAGTAGCGCCAGGTGGGGTAGCAAGTTGCGCATCAGAGGTCGGCCAGTGCCAGTTGGGCAGCTTCTACCGTCTTTTTGGTGTTGCCGACGAAAATTTGTTCTCCCAGGAGAATGACGGGTCGTTTCAAAAAGGTGTATTCCTCTAAGATGAGGTCCCGGTAGTCGTTTTCGGTCAGGTTTTTATCTCCCAATCCCATGGCCCGGTATTTCATCGCTCTTCTACTAAAAAGAGCTTCGTAACTACCTGCCCGGGAGGCCATTTCCGCCAATTGTTCCGTAGTAATTTTAGTAGTTTTGATGTCTTGTAATTCCATGTCTTCGCCAGGGTTGAGGCTTTTGATGATGCGCTGGCAGGTGGAACAAGTAGAAAGGTGATAGATTTTCTTCATCTTCGAGAAAAATGGCTCTTTGAGCCGATTATGACCGAAAATAGTTTCGGTGATTTTGCGCTCAAAAGTAGGAAAATCGAGAGCTAAGGACGAGAGATGGCCCGTAAATCAAGCCCCATTCGAATACTCCTGGATCCCAAGCGTATCCTATTGGTAATTGCGCTCGGATTAGGAGCAGCATCCTGGATGCTTTACTCCAGCTGGGACGGCGAACAATTGTCTAAAATGACCTGGACCGGCGAAGTAGCCCTTTGGCTTGGTCTGGCCCTGGTCATGATGGCCATCCGTGATTTGGCTTATATGTTCCGCATTCGGGTCTTGACCGGTGGAGAATTGACGTGGCGCAAAGCTTTTGACGTTATTTTTCTATGGGAGTTTGCTTCCGCCATTACTCCTTCGGTAGTTGGAGGGACACCCATTGCAGTCTTTTTGGTCAACAAAGAAGGCTACAGCATAGGCAAGGCTTCTACTTTGGTGATGGTAACCGCATTGTTGGACGAAGTTTTCTTTGTGACCATGGTGCCCTTGGTTTACTTCTTAATCGGAGAATCCAACCTGTTTGTGACTTCGCCCGAAGGCTTCAGTATGTTTGGATTGGATGCGGCCATTGGTGTGGTGTTTTGGGTGAGCTACAGCATCATTCTATTCTACTCCATCTTTCTTTCCTACGGCCTCTTCTTTAATCCCAACGGGATCAAAAGCATTCTGGTAGGCATTTTTCGCTTGCCTTTCCTCAGGCGGTGGAAATCGGGTGCCCAACGCGTAGGAGAAGAGATCATCGGAGCTTCTACCGAGCTAAAAACCAAGCCAAAATCGTATTGGTTCAAGGCCTTGGGAGCCACTTACTTTTCGTGGACAGCGCGGTACCTGGTGGTTAATTTTTTGATACTTGCCGTAGCAGCGGGTGCGCTCGATCATTTTTTGATCTATGGGCGCCAGTTGATCATGTGGGTCATCATGCTCATTAGTCCCACCCCGGGTGGCAGCGGTTTGGCAGAATTGGCCTTTTCCCGATACCTCAACGAGTTCATCCTTCCAGGCTTTGATGGAGTGCTGGCCCTTGTATGGCGACTGATCAGTTATTTCCCGTACATCTTTATTGGAGTCATCATTCTTCCCCGATGGATACAACGGGTTTACCTCAAACGAAAGCTCATTCGATTCAAAACGCCAAAGTAAACCGCACCAGGGAAGGTATGCAACAGGTGGGGTACATTCCTTAATTTTCACCATTTGATTCACATGGCAGTAGTATGAAATTCGGCACCAAAGCCATCCATGCCGGGGTAAGGCCCGATCCCTCCACCGGAGCGATCATGACCCCCGTATACCAAACCTCTACCTACGTGCAGCCCAGCCCGGGCCAGCATCAAGGCTATGAATATTCCAGAACACACAACCCAACCCGAACCGCACTACAGAAAAATTTAGCGGCCTTGGAAAACGCCAAACACGGCCTTTGTTTTGCCAGTGGATTGGCCGCCATTGACGCCGTACTGAAAACGCTCCGACCCGGTGATGAGGTGGTTTCGACCAACGATTTATACGGTGGAACTTATCGGTTATTCACCAAGATATTTGAGCCTTACGACATTCGATTCCACTTCGTAGGGATGGGCGACCCTGCTGCGGTAGAAGCCGCCATGAACGAACGCACCAAAATGGTGTGGGTAGAAACGCCTACCAACCCCACGATGCGCATCATCGATATAGCCGCCATGAGTACCTTGGCTCAAAAATACCAGGCGCTGCTGGTGGTTGATAATACGTTTGCCTCTCCCTATTTGCAAAATCCGATCGATTTTGGTGCGGGCATCGTGATGCACTCGATCACCAAATACATTGGAGGGCATTCCGATGTCGTGATGGGAGCTTTGTGTTGCAACGACGATGACTTGGCCGAAAAGCTGGCTTTTATTCAAAACAGTTGTGGCGCTGTATGTGGTCCTCAGGATGCGTTTTTAGTCTTGCGAGGAATCAAAACACTGCATTTGCGGATGCAGCGGCACTGCGAAAACGGAAAAGCCATCGCTCAATTTTTAAAAGACCACCCCAAGGTGAATCACCTCTATTGGCCGGGCCTTGAAAGTCATCCCAACCATGCGGTGGCGCAACGGCAAATGCGCGATTTTGGGGGGATGATCGCTTTCGATCTTCACGAAAACCAGCGGGAAAAAGCGTTTCAAATTTTAGAACGCACCAAGCTTTTTAGTTTGGCAGAATCGCTCGGAGGGGTAGAGTCCCTCATTGGGCATCCGGCAAGCATGACGCACGCTTCGATACCAAAAGCAGACCGGGAAAACATCGGCGTGGTAGATTCACTAATTCGATTGAGTGTAGGTATTGAGGATGAAGAAGACCTCATTGAAGACCTTCGTCAGGCACTGAACTAAACATACCTTTATCTATGGCAGGATATTCAGGATCGCGTTATGCGGTCATCGGTTTGGGACAATTTGGCAACGCCATTGCGCGCCACCTTTCAAAACGAGGGGCAGAGGTGCTGGCCATTGACAATTGTGAGGCACACATCCAAAACATCAAAGACGAAGTGGCCTATGCGGTGCAGCTTGATGCCACTGATCAAAAGGCTTTGATTGCGCAAGGTGTTCAGGATATGGATGCAGTGGTGTTGGCCATCGGGGAAGACTTTGAAGCCCTGCTGTTGACAACCGTCTATTTGTTGGAGCTCAAAGTGAAACGGGTGATTGCGCGTGCCAACGGCCCTCAACAACGAAAAATTTTGGAGCAAATCGGCGTGGAAGAAATTCTTTCACCTGAAGATGAAGTAGGGAAATCGGTGGCAGAGTCGCTGCTCAATCCCAACATTTTATCGTTTCTCGAACTGCCAGACAACTACGAAATTGTGGAAGTGCTGGCTCCCAAGGGCATTGTTGGGCGCTCTCTGGAAGACATCGACTTGCGCAACAAATACAAACTGAACCTGGTGACTTTGAAACGCGAGTTCGACGAAAAAGTCAATGGCTCCATGGTGAAAGCGCACCACGTTTTGGGGGTACCCAGTTCCCGAACCATCATCTCCGACACCGATACTCTGGTGGTGTTTGGATTGGTGAAGGATATCCAGCGTTTTTGCGTCATAAATTAAAAGGACCCGGGTCCAATTCCTTTCATTCCCAACGGGGCCTTTATCCTTATTTGAAGGTTAGGAATCCTTGATAATGAGGCCTTTTAGAAGTCATCGTGGCGACACATGACATGATTTTTGGTAACCCTTTGGTCCGTTTTATTGTATATTAGATTTGCCTAACTAAACTTTCAAATTCATGCGCCCCAGGCAGAAAATCTTTCTGGTGCTGATTGCTTTATTTCCCTATTTAGGGGCTTTTAGTCAGCATTCTCACCCTCACCCAGGTCCTTGTGGTCAAGGTCATTTGGAGCAACAACTGATGGATTCAGATCCTGATCTGGCCAACTTTATCCAAGCTGAGGACTTAAGAGCAATCCAAGAACAACAGTCCGGAGCACGAGCTACTGGTCAGGTGTACGTTGTGCCGGTGGTCTTTCACATTTTACATGACAATGGACCAGAGAATGTTTCGGATTTGAAAGTGAAACAAGCCATTGCTGACGTCAACCTCGACTTTAGCGGCCGACATCCTGATTTGGATGATGTGGTGGCCGCCTTCCAACCAGTTATTGGAAATGCTGAAATGGAATTTCGGTTAGCCACCAGAGACCCCAATGGCAATGTGACCAGTGGAATTGTTCGCTACCTCACGACTGATACTTACACCGGCAACGACAATGCCAAGCAGGGAAGAATCTGGCCGCGTGAAAGTTACTTGAACATTTGGGTCGTTAATGAAATTACCGTCTCCGGTCAATCAGGAATAGCCGGATATTCCTTCCGTCCGGCTGCAGTGGACACTGATCCTGGCCGTGATGGAGTAGTGGTAGAATACAACTACATTGGTGGCAACGACGATTCTCACACTTTGGCTCATGAGATAGGGCATTGGGCTAACTTGAAACACACTTGGGGAGGTACTAACAACCCCGCTCTTGCCATCAATTGCAACGATGATGATGATGTAACCGATACCCCCAACACCCTCGGACAATCGGGCGGTTGCAATGTAAGTGCCAACACGTGTGGTTCTTTGGACAACATCCAAAATATCATGAACTACGCCAATTGTCCTGCGATGTTTACCGACGGTCAAATTACTCGCATGCGCAATGCTATGACTTCCATTGTGGCTGCCCGTAGCAATTTGTGGACGACCAACAACCTGGCCGCTACCGGAGTAATTGATCTTACGGTGGCCGATTTTACCGTAAACAATCGGGTGATTTGTAGTGGTGAATCGGTGACTTACACCGATGCTTCTTCCTACGGTGCCACCAATTGGGACTGGACTTTCGAGTCAGGACAGCCCGGTACGTCTACCGATCAAAACCCTTCTGTACTTTATTATACGCCAGGCATTTATCAGGTGGGATTGGTGGCTTCAGATGGAACCAACTCACTTTCTAAAAGTTCGGACAACTTCGTGATGGTAACTTCCGCCACTGGAATTGCATTGCCTTACACCGAAGATTTTGAGCAAAGTAGCAGCTTGCCAACCAGCGAATGGTTGGCCAACGATGTGGATGGCGACCTTTTTGGATACGGCCTGGCTTCCAATACCGCGTTTAGTGGGAGCAACTCCGTGAAAATGAACAATTTCGGCAGCAACACCGGACGGTTAGATGAGTTGTTGTCTACTTCCTTTGATTTGAGTACGCTAACCGATTTGACCCTAACGTTTCAGGCGGCTTATGCCGAAAATCCCAACGCATCCGGCAACGATAACTTGCGGGTATACATTTCCGACGATTGTGGTGAAACCTGGACCTTAAAATACATCAGTGGTGGTAGCGGGTTGGCAACCGTTCCTGCTCAAACCAATCCCTTTACGCCCAACAACGCCAGTCAGTGGGTGCTGCAAACGGTGACCAACTTCAACATCGCCGAATTGACCGAAAACGTACGTTTTAAGTTTGAGTTCATCAGTGGAGCGGGGAATAACTTGTACCTCGACGATATTAATTTAACGGGGACTTTTCGCAACGAACCCGTGTTGGAATATCCACCGAATGCCTCTACCGAGCGGCCAGATAATGTAGTATTGGATTGGAAAGCACTCCCTAACGTCAACGGTTACGAATACGAATTGTCAACCGACACCAACTTTGGCAATGTTGTTTTCACTGGAACAACGAATTACATTGATAATGGCCACTTCAATACCGATACAGAGATTCCTACCTCAGGATTGACCCACGGTCAGAAGTATTTCTGGCGGGTACGGGCCTTGCAGTCAGGAGGGCCTTCTGGTTGGAGTGAAATTTGGTCGTTTACCGTAGATCCGAATGGTGTGAGCGTCAATGAGATCAACACCTCGATCAGAAATCTCGCAGTATATCCTAACCCGCTGACTGAAGAAAGTGTGTTGGAGTTTGATCTGTCAGAACCGGGCAATCTGAACCTTGAAGTAACTGATTTGTTTGGTAGAACAGTGCGCGTGATAGCTCAGGGTTCCCATTCTATTGGAAATCATCGTTATGCCATACCCAACCAAGAGTTGAGTTCAGGAGTTTATTTTATACGCCTTACCCACGGAAACGAAACTCAAACGCTACGCGCCATCGTGCGCTAATAGCGTTGATATACAATTAAAGGACGAACAAGTGATGAAGCGGACAAATAAATTAAGCATAGCTTTCATGTTGCTTTGCCTTATGGCAGCCCTGCCATCGGTGGCGCAGGATTGGTGTGGCTCAGACCACTACCACGAGCAAAACATGAAAGACCCGGCCACGCGTGCCGCCTACGAAGCAGAGCAATTGAAATTCGATCAGGTTGCACAAGACTTTCTTCACCAAGGATCGCGCGATGTGGATATCATTCCGGTGGTTTTTCACGTCATTCACGACAACGGGGTGGGCAATATCAGCCGCGATCAATTGCTGGATGGTATCGATGTGCTCAACGAAGATTTTCGGCGGACCAATCAGGATGCTTCCAACACCCGCTCGGTGTTTTTACCTTTTGCCGTGGATTCAGAAATTGAATTTCGCATTGCGCAGCTCGATCCCGATGGTAATTGTACCGACGGTGTCAACCGAATCAATTCCGGTTTAACCAATAGTGCGGACAATGACGTTAAAGGCTTGTCGCGATGGCCTTCAAACATGTACATGAACGTTTGGGTGGTTGAAAATATCAATTCTGCGAGCGTCAATGGTATTATTTTAGGATATGCTCAGTTTCCGGGTTCCGGTTCCTGGAACAACTACGGTATTGTGATTCGCAACGACCGGTTGGGCCGCATCGGTACGGCTGCTACCAACGATGGACGAACCTTTACGCACGAAGTCGGGCACTGCCTCAACTTGTTGCATACCTTTCAAAGTGGATGTGGCGGCAGTTGTTCTATCTCTGGCGACCGGGTTTGCGATACACCACCGGTTGATCAAAGCACCCAAGGGTGTAATCCAAATCAAAACTTATGTAGCAACGATGTGTCTGGCCCGAGTGCTTACACGACGGATGTGCCCGATCAGATCGAAAACTACATGAGCTACGACGATTGTCAAAACATGTACTCTGCAGGCCAGAAAGCCCGCATGAAAGCAGCTTTGTCCAATTACAGCCAGCTACGGGACCTGGTTTCTGCCAGTAACCTTGCAGCCACTGGAACCGACGGCAATGATGTGCTCTGTGCCGCCGATTTCAATACAGAATTTACCACGATATGTGTGGGGGAGGCCATTCGTTTCAACGACCAATCCTACAACGGGCAAACCACCTGGAACTGGAATTTCCCTGGTGGATTTCCCAGCACTTCTACTCAGGAAGATCCTTTGATTGTTTACAATACTCCCGGTATTTACGATGTGAGCCTTACGGTAGGCAATGGAGTGAATACGACGGGCGAAAGCAAGCAAGGGTATATCAAAGTATTGCCAAGTCCTGGGTTTTATTTGCCCTATCAGGAAGGCTTTGAAAGTACTTCTATTGCCGATGGAGAATGGATCATTAGTTCTCCCAACGGTGGGGCAGAGTTCAAGCAGACGAACGCTGGCGCTGCCACTGGCCTCTACAGCATCCGCATCGACAATTACAATGGCTTCGATGGCGACATGGACGAACTGGCAAGTTCCTCGTTCGACCTTAGCACCATGACGTTTGCCAACCTGGAATTTAAAATGGCTTACGCCACTCGAACCGGGGCTGAAGCCGATCGTTTGTGGCTTTCGGTTTCAACCGATTGTGGGGAAAACTGGCAATTGCGCTGGGCGGGAGCCGGAGCCGCCATGGCTACTGCTCCACCACATTCCAATTCCTTCTCGCCCACCGCCAGCGAGTGGAATACTATTACGGTACCTCTGACAAGCAACTTCTTGCGAGAAAATTTCCGTTTTCGCTTCGAATTCGAAAGTGGAGGAGGCAACAACTTATACATCGATGATATCAACATCACCGGTACCTTCAATCCCGTGCCAATTCTGCTCTATCCACCAGATGCATCGCCAGCCGAAGCCCCTGATGTGACCCTCGATTGGAAAGCAGTGATTGGTGCTGACTTCTACGAATACCAATTGGATACCGATCCCGGTTTTGTTTCTCCCAACCTGGTTAGTGGCACTTTAGCTGCCCTGGGTCCTGATCCTTCTCAAGCGGATACTGAAATTCCGGTGAATGGTTTGACACCGGGTCAATTGTATTACTGGCGCGTTCGCGCCACGCAAAACGGAGCGCCCTTTTCCTGGAGCAATACCTGGGTCTTCACTGTAGACCCCAATGGTGTTGGCTTCAATGAGCTGGCCGAAGAAAAACTCAACCTGGGCGTGTTCCCCAATCCTACAAGTGACGAATCATTCGTGCGTTTCAACCTCGATCAATCGAGCGAAGTGCGCCTGGAGTTGATCGACCTCATGGGCCGTCAATTGATGATTCCCGTAACGGGTACACAACTCTCTGCCGGAGAGCACCAGTATCGGATCAATGCTTCCGAATTGCCCGATGGGGTGTATTTGGTGCAGTTAACGGTGGGTGATCAGCAGTTTCACCAGAAGTTAGTGGTCCACTAAAAAGAAATTCATTTAAAGTATACAAAAGCCGACTCCATTGGGGTCGGCTTTTTTTATGCGCTGGTGTCTGGTATGGTTGTTGCTTCAGCCTGTCGCCCCTCGTTCCTTCCTTCGTTTCACGTATTAACCCTCAATGATTATGAAACGAAGACGAAAAACCCCCACTATTGCTGCCGGTTCCATGGCAGACATCGCCTTTCTGCTGCTGGTCTTTTTCCTGGTCACGACCACGGTAGACACCGAGTTGGGACTCATGCGCCTGTTACCCTTTGGCGAAGATTCGGGCGTTGTGCACGAGCGCAATGTGTTGGAAGTATTGGTGAATGCCGACAATGAATTGCTGGTAGAAGACCAAAAAATCACCATCGAAGAGTTGCGGCAGCTGGCTAAAACCTTTATTCAGAACGCAGAAGATCGCGCAGATTTACCACTAAGGGTAGAAAAAGACATTCCACTTTTAGGGCCAATCATGGTAAGCAAGCAAGTGATCTCCTTGCAAAACCACGGCCGCACTTCTTACAAAACCTACGTAGCGGTACAAAACGAGCTGGCAGCAGCCTATCACGAGTTGCGCGATGATTTGTCCAAGCGCTATTTTAATCAAAGCTACGATGCCTTGGTGAGCAGCAAGGCCAAAGCTAAAGTAGCTGCCATACGCGCAGTATATCCCCAACGAATTTCGGAAGCTGAACCCTACACTCAATAAAACCAACGCTTATGTTTCAGAAGAAATACAGTCGCTCCGAAAAGGAGCCTCAAGAAAATGCTACCTCCTCGTTGCCCGATATCGTGTTCATGTTACTCTTCTTCTTCATGGTTGCTACGGTGATGAAAGAGAATGAACCCCTGGTGAAAATTAGTCCTCCGGAAGCCTCAGAAAGCAAAAAATTGGAAGACCGGAGCCTGGTTCGGCACATCTTTATCGGGCCACCACAAAATCGGGTTTTGGGCGATCAACCCCGTTTGCAGCTCAACGATGCTTTTGCCTCGATCAACGATGTGCGGCCCTACATCGAAGAGCAACGTCCTCAAATGCCAGAGGTACTGCAAGAAAAGATGATTGTATCGCTGAAGGTGGACCAAGCAACCCAAATGCAAATGGTAACCGATGTGAAACAAGAGCTAAAAAAGGCCAGTGCCCGAAAGATCAATTACGCTTCCACACCGGGAAATGATCGGCCTTAAGGCTCCTCTTCAAGGGTTTGCGGAGGTGGTTTCGTGTCTTTCGGATCGTGGGTAGGCCCGGCGTGCAGGGCGGCAAATTCCGGCTGTCGCCGGCGATGGATGACCCAAAGTCCTAAGCCGGTGAGCACCAAACTAACCACGGCGATGACCCAATCGCTTTCTCCTGCCCCTACCTGTTCTACCGTAGGGTCTACTGCTTGATTTTGAATGGCAAAAGAAAGCACCACCGCAAGCCCATTATTGGTAAAATGTGCGAGAATTGGCAACCAAAGGGAGCCGCTCCACACAAAGAGATAACCGAAGATGGCTCCCAAAAACATACGGGGAAAAAATCCGTAAAACTGGCCGTGAATGGCGCTGAATAAAATAGCGGAGATCCAAATCCCCGCATGTACGTTGCGCGTGAGTTTGCTCGTTAAGCGCTGAATGACGCCCCGAAAAACCAATTCTTCTCCTACGGCCGGGATAACGGCCACCATAAACAAGTTGAACAGCAAATCGCCAACCGTCTCCATTTTGAGAAAAGCCTCCGTAAGATCGGCTGCTTTTTCTTCGGCGGTTTGCATCATGGCTTCAAGCCATTGCAAGGCATCGGGCAGCACCATCCCTCGGTTGAGTTCGGCCATGGCATTGATCATGGGCAAGGCAAGCGCCATGAGCAAAAAGGTGACCAACAACTGGTAGGGAGAAGTGGCGGCTTTGATTCCAAGAAACTGAAGGGGCGATCGGGAAACCAACCTGGAAAAGGCTATTGGAGCCAACACAAACATGGAAAGGGAGGTGATCAACTGGAGCACTTTGAGTGCCCTAACGTTGTTGGGGTCGCTGTAGTTGTTGATGGAATCGGGGTTGAGGGCAAAATTGACACCAAAGCCCATAGAAACGGCAGCATAGCCGATAAACAGCGCAATCAACATGGTGACGCCGAATACGCCGGCAAACACAATTAACTGAATGAAAGCAGGCTCTGAAGCGAGGAAGGGCTTACGAAACATGAAAATCCCCGAAATTCAATAATTTTGTGGCTGGAAAGCTACCAAAGATGGCACAGATTGGCAACATTAACCTTGGGGAATTTCCCTTGCTGCTTGCTCCCATGGAGGACGTGAGTGACCCGCCTTTTCGCAGGTTGTGCAAGCAGCACGGGGCTGACATGATGTATACCGAATTCATCTCTTCCGAAGGGTTGATTCGGGATGCAGTAAAAAGCGTTCAAAAGCTAGACATCTTTGAGTACGAGCGTCCGGTAGGCATCCAGATCTTTGGCAACAACATCGATTCGATGAAAGAGGCCACCGAAATTACCGAACAAGCCAACCCGGATGTGATCGACATCAATTACGGTTGCCCGGTGAAGAAGGTAGCGTGCAAAGGTGCTGGTGCCGGCATTCTGCAAGACATCCCCAAGATGGTGCGCATGACGGCCGAAATTGTGAAGTCGACCAAACTGCCAGTAACGGTGAAAACCCGCCTCGGTTGGGACGACAATACCAAATACATCGTAGAGGTAGCCGAGCGCTTGCAAGACGTGGGCATTCAAGCCATTTCCATCCACGGGCGCACGCGAAAGCAGATGTACAAAGGCGTAGCGGATTGGACCTTGATCGGAAAGATCAAAGAAAATCCCCGGATGCGCATTCCGGTTTTTGGCAATGGGGATGTAGATTCTCCTGAAAAAGCGGTGGAAATGCGCCAGCGCTTTGGCGTGGATGGCGTGATGATTGGCCGGGCCAGCATTGGCTATCCCTGGATATTCAACGAGATCAAGCACTACATGGCTACCGGCGAACATTTGCCACCACCTGATATTGTGGAAAGAGTGAGTGCTGCCCGTCAGCACTTAACCGACTCCTTACACTGGAAAGGGGAGCGCCAGGGCATTGTAGAAATGCGCAGGCATTATGGCAATTATTTCAAAGGCCTGCACCACTTCAAAGAATACCGCAACACCCTGGTTACCAGTGAATCGGTTGCCGACCTGAACGGCACCTTAGATGAAATCGCGGAGCGTTTTCAGGAAGCGGTTTTCGCTTAATCGAAGTAGCGTTGGGTAATGAACCGGGCGGGAAACCAAGCGGCCAGCAACCCAATTGTCATAAAAGTGGCCGACACCGCCAGCACATCGCCCAATTCCAGCGCCACCGGATAAAACTCCACGACCGAATCTTGCAAAGGAAGCAAGCCAACTTCCGATTGGAGCAGGATCAGCACCATGCCCAAAACCAGGCCACTGCCTCCTCCCAGTAAGGCAATGAGCATGCCCTGTACCCAAAACACCCGGGTGAGCACCGGGCGGTCTGCACCCATGCTGGCCAGGGTTTGTATATCGTCTTTTTTATCAATGATGAGCATGGTGATGGAGCCCACCAAATTGAAGGTCGCAATCACCAAAATGAAACTCAGAATGAGGAAAGTGATCCACTTCTCGGTTTTGTTGGTTTGGTAAATGATGGCGTTCTGCTCGTAGCGGGTTTTCACTTCGAAGTCATCGCCCACCAAATTTTGAAGTTCTTCTTTGATCGCCTCGGGAGAAGCATCATTCGTAAGGTCAACCTCTACCGCAGAGATGGCATCCCCATAGTCGAGCAGGTTGCGGCCAAATTCAAAAGGGACTAATACGTATTCCGCATCAAACTCGGTATTGATGGCAAAAACCCCAGAAGGTAAAATGCGCTCTTTGCGCAGTGCTTCGGCGGTATTGAAGCGCGCCTTCATGCCCCTTTTAGCCGCATAAAATTCAATGTAAGAATAGTCGTTGCCCAGTTGAATGCGCAAGTCTTCTGCCAGCGCGTATCCCAAAACCGTGAAAGGTTGATCCTGGTATTCCAGCAAAAAGTTACCGTCGAACATCATGCTGTCTACGCCGGTCATTTGCCGAAATTCGGGTTCTACCGCTTTCATAGTGGCTACCGCTTGCCGGTCACCAAACTTCAACATCACCGTTTCTTCTATCACATTGGAATAGAAAGCCACGCCTTCCAGGTTCTTGATCTTCGCTTCGGGAAACTGGCTGCGTTCAAACGTTTTGCCCTTTTTTACCGTGATGCGGATGTCGGAATCAAAAGAATTGTAGAGCGATTCCACCAGGTTTTCCAAACCGTTGTAGGCCGATAGCACCACAATCAAACTCAAGGTGCCCACCCCGATTCCACCCATGGAAATGGCGGTAATGAGGTTGATGACGTTGGTCGATTTTTTGGAGAAAAGGTATCGCCGGGCGATATAAAGTGGAAAATTCAACACGGCAGACTTAGGCCATAAAGGTAAGGATTGCTCCGGGCCTATTGGAGCAGCCGGTCGATGTTTTCAGCGTAGTCCAGTGAATCGTCGACAAAGAACGCCAATTCGGGAACCACCCGTGCCTGCTTGCCCATGCGCTTGCCCAACTGACCACGGATGAGGCTCGATTTCGATTTGATGGCCAACAACACCTCCTGGGCTTTTTCAGAGGGAAAAACGCTGAGGTAAATCTTGGCAAAACCGAGATCAGGACTGATGCGCACCACGGTGACCGAAACCATGACGTTGCCGTAGATGGAACGGCCGTTTTGCATAAAAATCTCGCTCAGGTCGCGCTGTACCAAACGGTTAAACTTCTGCTGTCGGATCGATTCGCTCATAAGTCGACAAAATTACGGATTCCCGCCAGATTGTGCCGAAAGCAAGCCCACCGTTAACTAATGGCTATCTTTGACCCGTGAAAAACCTCTGGAAGGTCCTTCGATTTGTGCGCAACTACCGCGGACCGGCAGCGCTTAACGTGCTGTTCAACCTTATTTCCATTGTCTTTTCTTTCTTCTCCTTCGCGATTATCATTCCCTTTCTCAACCTCATTTTCGACATTGATATGGGGAACGAACCTGCTCAAGACAAGGGAGCAGAAAGTTTCAAAGACAAAATGCTCGATCCGCTACTCGGCGGTTTTCAACAGGTAATCGACGAGGAGGGCAAAGTAGGTGGCTTGGTGTACCTGTGTTTGGGGATCATCATCATCATCTTTTTGAAAAGCCTCTTTCGCTACCTCGCCATGTTTGCCATCGCCCGGGTGCGTGCCGGTGTGGTAAAAGACATTCGCGTAGCAGTATTTCGAAAAATGAACCGCTTGCCGTTGTCTTACTATTCCGAAGAGCGCAAAGGCGACATCATCGCCCGCATGACTACCGACGTGCAAGAGGTAGAATGGTCCATCCTCACCGGTTTGGAAATGATTTTCCGCGATCCGCCAACGGTTTTGTTTTACCTGGCGATGTTGCTGTTGATGAGTCCTAAACTCACCTTGATCATCTTCTTGTTTTTGCCCATCACCGGTTTGTTGATCGGGCGCATTGGTAAAAGTTTGAAACGCACCTCAGATAAGGTGCAAGCCAGAATGGGCCTTTTGATGGCATTGATTGAGGAAGCCGTTGGTGGCTTGCGTATCATTCAGGCCTTCAATGCCGAATCGGCTGTGAATGATCGTTTTGAGCGCGAAAACGACCGTTACCGGCAGTTGATGGTACGGATGTATAACAAGCGCGATCTTTCTTCTCCCCTGAGTGAATTCATTGGTGTTAGTGTGTTGGCGGCCGTCATTTGGTTTGGTGGCAACCTTATTCTCGACGATCAAAGCTCTTTGAACGGTTCGGAATTCATTTTTTACGTTATTCTGTTTACGCAGATCATCACACCGGCCAAAGCCATTACTACCTCTTATTATAATGTACAAAAGGGAGGGGCTTCGGTCGACCGGATTGAAGCCATTCTCAATGCGCCCGAAACCATTCAATCCAAAACCGGAGCCAAACAACTCGATGGCTTTCACGAAAGTGTGGAATACCGCAACGTAAGTTTTGCCTACCAAAAAGAGCGGGTGCTCAACAACATCAACCTCACCATTCGAAAAGGCGAAAGCATTGCTTTGGTAGGGCCTTCGGGAGGCGGAAAATCTACACTGGCCGATTTGTTGCCCCGCTTCCACGATCCCATTGAAGGAGCAGTTTGCATTGACGGGACAACCTTACCGGACTGTGCGGTATCTTCTGTGCGTTCCCTCATGGGAATTGTTACCCAACAATCGATTCTTTTCAACGATACTGTGGCCAACAACATCGCATTCGGAATGTCCAACACCAGCCGTGAAGCCATTGAGGCCGCGGCCAAGGTGGCCAATGCCCACGAGTTTATCCTGGGGCTGGAAAAGGGCTACGATACCAACATTGGCGATGGTGGTGGCAAATTGTCGGGTGGTCAGCGGCAACGCCTGAGCATTGCCCGTGCCGTTTTGAAAAATCCACCCATCCTCATTCTGGATGAAGCCACTTCGGCTTTGGATACCGAATCGGAAAAGCTGGTGCAGGACGCGCTCAACAAACTGATGCAAAATCGCACCTCGCTGGTGATTGCGCACCGCCTGTCTACCATTCAGAATGCCGACCGCATTTTGGTGATTGAAAAAGGAGAGATTGTGGAAGCCGGCGATCATCAAACTTTGTTGGATCAGGGCAAAGTCTATAAAAAGTTGTACGATCTTCAAGCCTTTGCCTAAGAATTTACGTTTAGTCTAAAAACCGTCCCAAACTATAGTACCTCGATATGAAAAAAGCTTTACCTACCCTACTTAGTATTTTCATGAGCATTGGCCTGTTGCAGGCCCAGATTACCGTTACCCTTTCTGATTTTGGAAGTGCCGGTGCCACCGTCGTGCAAGGCAACGATACTACCTTGCCTGCCGGGATTTCAATTGGTACCACGGGCAATACCACCTGGGATTTTTCCAACCTGCAAGCCGATGAGCTAGACACCCTGGAATTTATTGATCCGGCCACTACGGCTAGTGCTGGCTTGTTTCCCAATGCTACCGTAGCCATTGAAGATGCTTCTGGGTTGGCTTACCTTAAAACCTCGAGCACTGGTATTGAATTGGACGGCATTGATGGCGACTATTTCAACCTTGGTGCAGTGGTGGCCCTGAACATCAATCCGAACATTACCTTGTTCCCTTTGCCGGCCACCAACAACACTACCTACAGCGATTTTGCCGACATCGATTCTACTTTGGACGATACTTACACCGGTGTTTTCGATTCTTTGCGGGTTCGGCGGGTCACCAACGTAGACGGTAAGGTAGATGCCTTTGGAACGATAACCCTCCCAGGCAACAATACTTATAATGTGTTGCGCCACGAACGCCGGGAGATCAATGCCGATACCGTTTGGGGCAAAGTAGCCATCTTAGGATGGCAACAAGTAACCACCAACTTCGATACGGTTTACACCTATTCCTGGATTGCGAATGGCGAGGATTATCCCGTCTTGGAGATGATAGGCGCCTCGCCCAACGGACCTTTCACTTCCGCCGTTTTTACCATCGGCCCCGATGTGCAAGCCACCATATCCGGGCAAACGCCCACTTCGTGCAATGGAGATTGTGATGGTACTGCCACCGTGACCGGCATCAGTGGTACCGGAAATTATACCTACCTCTGGGATGCTGCTGCTGCCAATCAAACTACGGCTACCGCTACGGGCTTGTGTGCGGGAAATTATTCCGTGACCGTATCCGATGGCTTGGGTTCTACGGTAGCCAGTGCTTCGGTGAGCGAACCCGGTGTGCTCTCTGCGGGTGCCAGCAGTACGGTTGACGAAACGTTCAACGGCAACGATGGCGAAATCAGTTTGAACGTAAGTGGAGGAACTTCTCCTTACACCATCGCCTGGACGGGTCCCAACGGCTATACCGGAAATGGATCCAATATTTCAGGGCTCGTTGGTGGAGCTTACGTGGCTACCGTAACCGATGATAACGGATGTACCACCACGGCCAACATTTCCATTGGTTCGGCAGTCGGTCTCAACGAATACGCAATCAACCGCAGCCTGAACGTATTTCCTAACCCGGCAACCGATCTGCTCATCCTCGAAGTAGAAGGCAATGCTGCCAAGGAAATTCGGATCATGAACCTGCTCGGCGAAGTATTGGAGGTCCAACGCGCTACCGCCGACCGTACGGAACTAGACATCAGCAACCTGCCTCCCGGGCATTACCTGGTGCAAGTGGATACCGAGGCCGGTTGGGCTACCCGCAAGTTTGTGGTGCTCCGCTAATTCAAAGCAGGGCTCAATACAAAAAGTGGTTGTAAGGAAACCGCTGAGCGTGAATGTTCTTGATGTTGTCGTACAACAATTGGCGCAACTCAGGAATGTTGGCTTTTTCCGTAGCTGAGATAAAGATACACGGGTAGTGCGTACGTGCCGCCCAGTAACTGGACAACTCTTCCAGGTTGGAAGCCGGCAATTCGCCCGATTCAATTTCGTCGGGATCGGGTTCCCGTGGCTGGTACTGATCAATCTTATTGAAAACCATCAAGGTGGGTTTGTCGGTATCGGCAATCTCCTTGAGGGTCTTGTCAACCACTTCGATTTGTGCTTCGTGACTGGGGTGCGAAATGTCTACTACATGCACCAGAACATCAGATTCGCGTACTTCATCCAAGGTAGATTTAAAGGACTCTACCAGCTGGTGGGGCAACTTGCGAATGAAACCAACGGTATCCGAAAGTAGAAATGGAAGGTTTTCTACGACCACTTTGCGCACTGTGGTATCCAAGGTGGCAAACAGCTTGTTTTCAGCAAATACTTCCGACTTGGTGAGCAAGTTCATCAAGGTAGATTTGCCCACGTTGGTGTAGCCTACCAAGGCCACCCGCACCAGTTTTCCCCGGTTTTTGCGTTGGGTCGCCTTTTGCTTGTCGATGGTTTTGAGCTTCACTTTCAGGCGGGAAATTTTATCCCGAATCACCCGGCGGTCGGTTTCAATCTCGGTTTCTCCCGGACCACGCATCCCGATACCTCCTCGCTGACGCTCCAGGTGTGTCCACATGCGGGTGAGGCGCGGAAGTAGGTATTGGTATTGTGCCAGTTCTACCTGAGCCCGGGCGTGTGCCGTTCGGGCGCGGTTGGCAAAAATATCGAGGATCAGGTTGCTGCGGTCAAGGATTTTGCAAGACAAGATGCGCTCAATGTTGCGCAGTTGGGTAGGGGTGAGCTCATCGTCGAATATGACCATAGACACCTTGTGCTCCTTCACGTAGGCGGCAACTTCTTCTATCTTGCCCGAGCCGATGAAAGTTCGGGTATCGGGCCGGTCGAGGCGCTGGTAATACTTGCGTACGGTAAACGCCCCGGCCGTTTTGGCCAGAAAAGCCAATTCGTTCAGGTATTCGCGGGCCCTGTCTTCGTCTTGCCCCTGGTTGATCAAACCGATCAGAACCGCAGTTTCTTGTTTGGTAGAGGTGTCGGTATTCAAATTAAAAAGTGTTATTCGGCAGCTTTGCTAAAAGTATCGAGAAATTCTGCGATGGCTTTCATTTCTTTTTTGGATAATGTGCTACCGTAACCTGCTATGCCGTTACGGATGATTGAAATGCACTCTTTGATGTTAAGGTTAGAAGCGCTGAGATCTTTGGCTAATGAGGGTCTTCAATCTCCCTTGGCACCGTGGCAAACTTTGCAATTCAGGTGGTATAATAGTTGTGCATTGATCTTTTCTGTCGCTGGGTTGGCGGCACCAGATTGTGCTTTGGCGGGGCCTGTACGGGAGCAGGCAACCATCGGCACTATTAACCCAATAAATGCTGTTAGGTAACCAAGTCGCACTAGCGTCACGCTACCGAAACAGTTGAAAGTGGTTTGAGCAACCGACACAATTGGACAAAAGGCCTTTTGAAAAAGTACTTCTCTCTTGCGATCGGTCTATTCCAGTCAACGACATTTTGTCCCTCCATCCCACGAAGGCTAGATGACCGTCACCTTCAGCAAGCGCAAAACTGCTCAGCGTAAGCCAGTGTGTGCGTGAATAAGAACGAGGTACATTGGAATGACGTTAAGGCCTCAAAGGTAGACTAAAATTGATTTTTGAGTGAACTATCACCGGGGTTTTCAACCGCCAATAGTCCTGCGAATTTCAGTACTTTAGCCCACCTCTTATGATCCGTATTTTCTCGCTTTTTGTTTTGCTTTGGCTGGCAAACGCTACCGTATTGCTGGCACAGAAAACCTTTCCGGTCAACGGAGCGGCCAACCCGCAACCGTCGGTTACTGCCTTCATTCATGCGGTGGTGCACCTCGATGCCAGTACCACCTACGACGATGCCAGCTTACTTATTAAAGAAGGCCGAATTATAGCCGCTGGACCGGGGCTCAAAATTCCGGAAGGAGCGCGCATCATTGACCTCAAAGGCAAGCACCTCTATCCTTCTTTGATTGACTTGTATGCGGATTATGGCGTTCCAGGACCTCCGAAAAAGAAAAAAGGGCAGGGGCGTTCAGTACAACTGAATTCCAGTACCGAGGGCGCATTTGGTTGGAACCAGGCCATTCGGCCACAGGTGTCGGCTTCCGATGTTTTTCGGGTAGACCCTAAAAAAGCCGGTCAGTTGCGCAAAATGGGATTTGGAACGGTGCTCACCCACGTTCGGGACGGCATCATGCGTGGTACCGGCACTTTGGTCACCCTAAGTGAGCGTAACGAGAATTATGTGATGCTGGGCGCAGCGGTCACCAGCCACTATTCGTTCAGAAAAGGCAGTTCGCAACAGCGCTACCCTTCTTCTGAAATGGGAAGCATCGCCCTCTTGCGGCAAACCTTTTTGGATGCCGAGTGGTATACCCGCCACCAACCGCGTGAAGAATACAACCTCAGCCTGGCGGCTTACCTCAATCAACAAGAGTTGCCCGCTATTTTTGAAGTTCCGGATTATCATAGCGCTCTGCGTGCTGATAAGTTGGGCGATGCCTACGGCAAGCAATTTATCCTCAAAGGAAAAGGAGATGAATACAAACGCATCGCGTCCATTTTGGCTACCGAGGCCACCTATATTATTCCGTTGACTTTTCCCAAACCCTACGACATTGAAGACCCTTTCACGGCCATGTGGGTGCCGCTGGAAGACATGAAACACTGGGAACTGGCACCGGCCAATGCAGCACTTTTGGCAGAAGCAGGCGTTCCCTTTGTGCTCACTTCCGACGGATTGAAATCGGAAAAAGAATTTTGGAAAAACTTGCGGAAAGCTCATCTACACGGTCTTTCCGATTCGCTGGCCTTAGAGGCGCTCACGATGGGCCCGGCCCGAATCTTGGGAATGGAAGCAGAACTCGGCAGTTTGGCACCCGGTAAGTGGGCCAATTTTTTGATTACTTCCAAACCCTTGTTCGACTCGCGGTGTCAGATTTATGAGAATTGGGTACAAGGCAAGCGCCACACCATAAAAGAACTCAACCGTCCTCAAATTCTGGGGGAGTACGACCTAAACATTGACGCTAAGGTGTACGACCTCACGGTGAAAGGCAGTGCAGACAAGCCCAAAGGCGAATTGAAAATTCCCGGTGAGAAAGAGGCGTTGAAAGTAACCGTGCAGTCCAAAGGGGATTTGATCACGTTGGTCATTCCTTTCGATTCTGCTGCAGGGGGTACCTTGCGCTTGAGCGGAAAGATCAGCTACAACGGCGGCCTCTGGGACGGACAGGCGCAGCAGCCCGATGATAATTGGGTGTTGTGGAGTGCGATTTTGGACGAATCGTTGCCAGAAAAACCTGCTAGGCAGCCCAAGACGCCCGAGTTGGGCGTTACCTGGATGCCAAACGTAGCCTACGGAAGTCCCGATACCCTGAAACCGGAACGCGTCCTGATTCGCAACGCTACCCTCTGGACCAATACGGATGCCGGAATACTAAATAATACGGACCTGCTAATTGAAAGCGGTAAAATTGCCCGCATCGGAACCGGTTTGGCCGTAGAAGGCGAATACCGTGAATACGATGCGCAAGGCAAACACCTGACACCGGGTATCATCGACGAGCATTCGCACATTGCCATTCACCGGGGCGTGAACGAAGGCAGCCATGCCGTTACTGCGGAAGTTAGCATTGGCGATGTGGTGAATTCGGATGACGTGAACCTCTACCGCCAATTGTCGGGAGGAGTTACCGCTGCTCAATTGCTGCACGGTTCGGCCAACCCCATTGGCGGCCGGTCGGCCCTCATCAAATTCCGCTGGGGCCAGCCTGCCGATTCCATGCTGATCGATGATGCTGCCGGCTTTATCAAGTTTGCTTTGGGCGAAAACGTGAAACAATCGAACTGGGGCATTGCCCGGCCTACCCGTTTTCCGCAAACCCGCATGGGCGTGGAGCAGGTGTACTACGATGCTTTTATCCGGGCAAGTGAATACGATGAAGCCTGGAAAACCTACCAATCGCTGAAGAAAAAAGAAAAGGAAAATACTTTACCGCCCCGGGAGAACTTGCAGCTGCAATACCTCGCTGAAATCCTGAACAGTGAGCGCTTCATCTCCTGCCACTCTTACGTGCAATCAGAGATCAACATGCTCATGCATGTGGCCGATAGCATGGGCTTTCGGGTCAATACCTTTACCCACATCTTAGAAGGCTACAAAGTAGCGGACAAGATGGTAGAGCATGGAGCCGGCGGTTCCACCTTTTCCGATTGGTGGGCTTACAAGTTTGAGGTGAACGATGCCATCCCTTACAATGCCGCCATGCTCAACGATCAGGGCGTGGTAACGGCCATCAATTCGGATGATGCCGAAATGGGGCGAAGGCTCAACCAGGAAGCGGCCAAAACCGTGAAATACGGCGGTGCTTCCGAAGAGGACGCCCTAAAAATGGTCACCCTTAACCCGGCCAAACTGCTGCACCTCGACCACCGCATGGGAAGTCTCGCGGTAGGTATGGATGCCGATATCGTGATTTGGACTGACCATCCGCTTTCGATCTATGCCCGTGCCGAACAGACTTATATTGATGGGATTCTGTTTTTTAGTTTGGATCGTGATACCGCTCTTCGGGTAGCGATGCAAGCGGAACGGCAACGGCTCATTGAAAAAATGCTGGCCGCCAAAAAGGCCGGAGAGAAAACCCAACCCTTGCAAGTAAAGGAACCCAAATTGTACCACTGCGATACCCTGGAGGACCAACATGAAACAGATCATAGCCATTAGTCTTGTAGTGTTGGGAGCCTTCACCGCGTGGGGGCAGGTGCCAACACCTGGAGCATCCCAAAGCAAAAAGATCCTGATGCTGGGCGGCATTGCGCACCTCGGCAACGGAGCGGTGATTCAAAACTCGGCCATTGCCTTCGAAAACGGCAAGCTCACCATCGTGGGTGATGCTACCACCATGCGCCTGGACATTGCTTACTTCGATGAAGTGATAAAAATCCAGGGCAA
The DNA here is from genome assembly GCA_937899835.1 of uncultured Flavobacteriales bacterium. GTDB lineage: Bacteria > Bacteroidota > Bacteroidia > Flavobacteriales_G > Salibacteraceae > CALCCE01. The sequence goes on from CALCCE010000207.1 coordinate 29,226, forward strand.
GCACGTTTATCCGGGGTTGCTGGCTCCCAACTCCCGCTTGGGTCTGTTTGAGATTGGAGCCGTAAAAGCCACCCTCGACCAGGATGAGATCGGACCCATGTTGCCCCACGTGCGTTCTATCATTGCCTACAACACCGATTCAAAGATCATTCCTACCGTGCGTACCAATGGTGTGTTGCTGGCTGAGATAGCACCCAAAGGGGGTGTGATCTCCGGGAGTTCTTCTGTGGTACACCTCGATGCCTGGAATTGGGAAGATGCCGCTGTGGCCACGGAGGTGGGTATTCACCTGCGCTGGCCCGATTTGCTTAAGCGCACCGGCTGGTGGGCCGAGCCCGGAAAGGTGGTGAAAAACGACAGCAACCTCGCGCAAGTCAAACGCATTCGGGAATTTTTTGCCCGAGCCAAAGCTTACTGTGACCTGCCGGTTCCTGCTCCGACCAACCTGCGCTACGAAGCCATGCGGGGCGTGTTCGAAGGCCAGCAAACCCTGTTTGTGCACACCAACTACGCCCGCGAAATCGTACAAGCTGTGAACCTGAAACGGGAATATGAAATTCCTAAAATGGCCATCGTTGGCGGATACGATGCTTACCTGCTTACCCAGCTCTTGAAAGAAAACAAAGTGGCCGTGGTGTTGGGCCGCCTTCATCGGCTACCGCTTCGGCCCGAAGATGATGTAGACCTGCCTTATAAATTGCCCGGCCTCTTGCTCAAAGACAGCATCACCGTTTGCCTCGACTACGCCGGCGACATGGAAGTGATGGGCACACGCAACCTGCCCTTCCTGGCCGGCACTGCTGCTGCCTATGGGTTGGATCGTGAGAAAGCCTTGCAGCTGATTACCCTTAACCCCGCCCGTATCATGGGCATTGACCACCTGGTAGGCTCTTTAGCCGTGGGTAAAAACGCCACCCTTTTCGTTTCAGAAGGAGATGCCTTGGACATGCGTACCAATGCCGTAACAATGGCCTACATTGATGGCCGCGCATTGGACCTTTCCAACCACCAGGAGGCCCTGTACGAAAAGTTCAAGGCGAAGTACGAAGCGGCTGATCAGTAGGAAAAACTGGGCTTCTCGACTCAGCCGAAAGGCTGACACGGTGCGCTCGAAGACTGGTTTTTAGGATGCTCGAAGATCGGTATTGAAACAACCAGGATCATAGCTCGCGCGAAAGCGCGCCAATAACCATCCGGTCTTTAAGAGAACTGTTTTAGCCCACTTGGTTAATCCGGAAGGCCAACCGAATAAATCCAATTAAAACTATAGATCACCACTTTTCATCGGTAAACACCAGGTCCACCGGTTCTAAGTGCGTTTTAGAATGCAACAAATCGGCCGGACGTACCACTTGCCCGTTTTCTGCATAAATATAGCGGTAGCCTTCCAAAGCCTTCAACAAGCTGCGCACCGCGGCCATTAGCGGGCCATCGCTCCAAGGGAAAACGCTCAGGCGTTCCTCCAGGCTAAGCCGCAAGCGGCCGAGGCCCTTGTTCTTGAAAAAATGTTCCCGAAAATAATTGCCGTGGAGCGATAAGAGTAGGGTCGGTTTGTGGGCCATCAGCCAGGGTGCCATGTCGGGTATCACCTCAAACTCGGCCCCTTCGATGTCCATTTTGATAAAACCTACCGGGCTGTTGTTGAGCATTTGAGCAAAAGAAGCAAAGCGCTGCACCGGAATGGTCACCGTTTCTCCCTGGTCGCGGCTCCGGGCCACCAGGCTGGAAGAAGAATCGCCAAACTCCCGTCGGCTGAATAGCAGCGCCTCCGTATCCTTTGGCCCAATCGCCACCGAATGGCAAAAAAAGCGGTCTTGCAACGCTGGGTTGGCCCGCAAGTTGCGCTCCAGTTGCCGAAAAACTACTGCGTCTGGCTCAATAGCGTGAATGTCTCCCCGCGTCAGCTGGGCTGCATACAACGAAAGCGGACCTGCCCAGGCGCCCATGTCGATCACTGCCTTCTCAGGGTGCACAAAGCGATCGAACACCCGCGTGGTATGCGGCTGCCAGCCCTTGGCTTCCCATAAATCCCAAAAGGAAGTCGCTACGTCAGCTTCGACCTGAAATTTTCGCCCGGTGATATCGACTGCCCTCGTCTGCATTGACGGGGCTAAGGTAAGATTGTTCTGGAGGTAATAAAGGTTTTGGTGCAATTGGAGCTTATTTACTGTACTACCCGAATTTCGGATTGCCCACCACTCATAACACTACACAATCATCCTGCGTCAGATCGTAGTTTGCAACTACGATCCTCTATTCATCTGGTATAGTATGCAGAACAAACTTGCTGCGTAACATCATTCTTGCAGCTAAACAGGTTGGATAATGATAAGCTACTAAATGGATTTAAGCAGTTATTGTGCAGGATGGATAGTAGGGTGTAGTTGCAAACCACACCCAATGAAAGCATTTGAATGTTGGTCGTTTTAATACCGGTCGTTGAGCGGACCGTGTCAGCCCGCTGGCTGAGCCGAAACGCCCGGATTTAGCAAAACAATGTTCAATACATTAGCTAAAACCTATACATCAGATCGTAGTTTGCAACTACGATCCTCTATTCATAGCATACCATTGTATAAGGTGACTCCTCCAATTCTTTCATCATTGTTGCTAAACAGGAAAGCTGATAACTAATTGGTAAATGGATGGGAGGCCACTATTGATAGGGATTGGTAGTTGGATATAGTTGCAAACCACACCCAGTTAAGCTGCGAAAGACTTCCTGCATACTGCATTGCTAAGCTTTCTTCAACCGTTTGCGAGAAGAAGCAAAATAGCTGAATGCTATTACATCGAAATGAAGGTCTTTCCCTTCCCTACCTCTCATAGCTCCACAGGACCATTCAATAAATGGTGTTTTTTCCCCTCACTGCCATTTGTATCTTTAAGCCATGCGTTGGTCCATTCTAAGCCTTTTGCTCCTGTTCTTTTTGCTGGGTTGCGAGTCCCGGGTGGAAACTCACGACATCAAATACCGCATTCAGCGCTTGTCCAACGGTCCGGTGACCTACCGGGTGGTGTACGCCTCGGGCGGTGATGCTACATTACAACAAGGGCCCATCGAAGATCAATTGTGGGATTCTCCCGTAGTACAAGATGTGGACAACGGCACCGAACTGTTGATTACCATGGAAGTGATTTCGGGAAATGGACAGTTTGAGGTCACGATCTTTCGCGGTAAAGGAGAATGGGAGGTAGAAACCGCCAACGTGGATCCTAACCGAACCTACACGCTTTCCAAAATTCTTTAATGCTGCACCATCAGCATGCGTTGGTCTATCGGTGTCCCGTCTTGTCGGAGTTGACAAACATATAAGCCGGAAGCAAGGCCTGCAAGGTCAAACGAAGCCTGCGTAGACGCAGTACTCATATTCCACGTGCGCACTACTTTACCCACCGCATTTACTACTACTAAAGCATAGCCTTCTGAAGGGTTGGTAATCCATTCGACCACCACCTGTTCGCGGGCAGGATTGGGGTAGAGTTGCCATTGCAATGCAGGCAACGTGTTGTCGCTAATGCCGGTCACAAAGGGTACTTGCAAGGCATAGGTGTTTTCACAGCCGTTGGCATCGGTCACCGTTACGATATAATCACCGGCCAGCAGGTTGGTAGCAGTGTCGGTGGTTTGGTTTTGCGGGTCGTTCCATTGGTAGCTGTAGGGAGGAGTACCGCCCACCGCAAAGGCAATGGCTTGTCCGTTGGCACCAAACGTTTGCGGCTTGTTGGAGCCCGTTACGCCCAGTAAGGGAGGCTCTAACACCGCAATGGTAGCTTGGTTGCTACAGCCCAAGCTGTCGGTGATCAGATAAGTATAGCTGCCGGCTGGCAGGCCACTGAGTTGTGCTCCAATGAAGCCACCACCGTTCCACGAAACTTGATGTGGCGCAATGCCGCCAAACACCGTTAAGTCGATGTTTCCGTTACTTTCTCCAAAACACAAGACATGGTCTACGCTGGAGTTGGCTCCTACTGGTGCGGGCTCAAACACAAAAAACGACTGAAAACCAATGCATCCGTTTTGATCGGTGACCGTCACCGAGTATGTTCCTCCTGAGAGTCCGACCAGTAAGTTAGTGTCTGGCCCCGAATTCCAGGTGTAGGAATAGCCTGGAGTTCCGCCGGTGACGTTCACTTCTACCAGTCCATCGTTTTCCCCAGCGCACGACACAGGATTTCCTACGATGGACATGGTGAGTAGGGGCGGTTGGGTGATGGTAGCAGTATCACTAAACTGACATCCGTTTTGGTCGGTAACGACTACCGGATAACTTCCCGCGCCCAAACCAGCATAGCTGGCCCCCACGGGCCCATTGACCCATTGAATGCTCAATGCTCCGGTGCCCCCACTTGGGCCGGTTACCAGCGCGCTGCCATTGTTTTTTCCAAAACAGCTGGAGTTTTGTGTGCTTACCGAGGCCACAATGGCCGTAGGACTTACCACAACCGCAGAGTCCGTACGTTGGCAGTTTTGTGCATCGCTCAAAGTGAGAAGGTAGTTCCCCGGCAGGAGCGAATCCACTTGTGAACTATTTGAGCTACCGGTGCTCCATTGGTAGGTGTAGGGCGCAGTGCCGCCAGTGGGTGTACTCGCCACGCTTCCGTCCTGAAAGCCAAAGCAAGAAAGGTCAGTGGTCACCAAGCCGCTTTGTAACGGATCGGGTTGCACAATGATGACTGTGTCGATATAGGCACAGCCCAAACTGTCGGTTATCGTAAGCAGGTAATTGCCAGCAGCTATGGCATTCAGGCTGTTGCTTGCTACTGAAGGGTTGGCCCAAGCGTAGGAATAAGGAGCAAACCCTCCATAACCAAAAGCGGTAATCTGCGCATCTGACAAACCGTTGCAACTCACATTCTGAATCAATTCATTGCCAATCAGCGCAGATGGTTCCGATAAGAAAATTAAATCACGGTCCTGGCATCCGGCAGCATCGGTAAGGGTTACTTCGTACATGCCGGAGCCCAGGCTGGAATTGGTACTGCCCAGGTTACCATCCGACCATGTGTAGGTGTAAGGCGCGATGCCGCCACTGGCCGAGGAGGCAATTACTCCATTGGTGGCTCCTCCGCAAGTCAATGCCTGGGTAACATTAGCCGTTACCGACAAACTCGATAAGGTGGGCAAGGTGAAAGCAGGAGAAATTTGGCAAAGACCGTTGGTGTCTGAAACGGTGACCTGAAAATTGCCTCCGTTCAAAACGGTGATGCTGGCGCTGGTATCTCCGGAAGACCACGCGTAACCAAAGTGGTTGCCCACCGATAAGGTGACCGTATCGCCACAAGCACTCAAAGTCCCCAAGCCACTAATGGTAGGTGGTGAAACGGGCCCCGAACTGCCTTGAATCAAAGTTACAAGCCGGTTGACACAAACTTGTTCGAACACATCGTTGCTGCCATCGGGCCACAGCACCCGGATGGAGTCAATGAGGGGCGCATTGCTTAAACCCACGTGTACATTGCCGGAGTTTTGCGCCAAAAAGCCACTGCCACATTGTGTGTAGCGCATATAACGGTTGGGGCCGCAATACACTTCAATAAAAGCGCCAATACCGTCTCGGTTCACGGAGGTACCTCGCAGGCGTACCTCAATCCAATTGCTGCCCGAGCCTTGGTTTTCCCATACCCGGATGAGGTCCTGGTTGAAATTGTTGATCACTGCGATATCGGGATAACCGTCTCGGTTGAAATCGCCGTAGGCAGATGAAAAATTCGCAGGGGCATCGGTGCCAAAACCTGCATTGTTCAAATAAGAAAACGTACCGTTTCCAAGGTTTTCGTAAATGTGGTGCGTACTTACATAGGCTGATCCGGGAGCTTCTGAGCATACAAACAAATCGAGGTCACCGTCATTGTCCATGTCCAGAAAAGTGGAGCCCCAACTGGTTTGGTTGAGTGCTACACCAATGGGAGCGGCCACTTCGGTAAAGGTGCCGTTGTTGTCGTTGCGGAGCATCTTGTTGCCCGAAGACGTGTTGGTGATGTAGATGTCCAGATCGTTGTCGTTGTCGTAGTCGCCGGCGGTAACACACATGGCGTCCATGGTGAGGTTGGAGCCGGAAGAAACGCTCGCGTCCGCAAAAACTCCCGTTCCGAGGTTGCGAAACATCGTGTTGCCAAACTGATAGTCTTGCGCCACATAAATGTCGGGCCACCGGTCGTTGTCATAATCCACAAACGAAGCACAAAAAGCCCGCTTGTTAGAGTCGGGTACCCCGGCAGTGAGGGTGGCATCGGCAAAGGTGCCGTTGCCCAGGTTGCGGTACAAATAATTGCTGAAAGGAACGCTTCCGGTACGGTTGGTCAAGTAGAGGTCAAGGAAACCGTCGTTGTCATAATCACCCCATGCTGCCCCAAAGGAGGGCATTGAATCGAGGGGGAATCCAACTGCCGAAGTCTTGTCTACCAGGTTGAGGTCGCCAGTATTTTCATACAAGCGGTTGGTGCCCAGGTTGCTCGTGAGGTAGAGGTCTTTGTCGCCATCGTTGTCGTAGTCGACCCACAATACTTGTTTTACTTCTGAAGTGTTGGGCACCAAAGAAGGCAGGCGCTGAAAAGTACCGCCAATATTTTGAAAGAAATGAATGGAATCTCCTTGTTGACTGGCCAAGGTGATGTCGTCCCAGCCGTCACCGTTGAAATCGTAGAAGCTGACCCCTCCGCCATAGGCTCCGGAACCATAGCTGTTTACGATGCCGATGCCGCCAGCCACCTGTGCAAATTGTTGCGCTTCACAGGGAGTTAGCGCCAACAGCAAAAGGCTCAACATGAGCCAACTGGGGGTGGAGGAACGGCAGATCATGAAAACCAAAAAGTGAACCAGGCTTACTAATATAAAAAAATAAGTGGCTCCTTCGGAAGCATTGGAACTGCTTGTGTATCAGGCAGTGGGAGTAGACAGGACCTAATCCGCTGGGATGCCTTGATTCGGCCATTTGGGGCGGACTTTTATTCCATTCGGAATGGAAATAAAATTTTTGCGCTTCTTTCCAGAAGATTTTGAAAGGTTATGGAGGTGTTATTTTGGAAGGCTAAAAATCCGGGCCTTTCGGCTCAGCCAGCGGGCTGACACGGTCCGCTCAAGGGCCAGGGATTTTGGATCAGCCGAAAGGTGGATACAGTTCGCTCAAGAACCGGGTATTTTGGATCGGTGATCAGTATTATTAGTACCAAATGAAAAGCCTACTGCGCACTATACCCAATCCGACCTCGCACCCGATTCAGTACTTCCCGGGCTACTACGCGGGCCTTTTCGGCTCCTTTTTGCAGTTCAGCGTCCAATTCTGGCAGGTTGTTCATGTAGTAGTCGTAGCGTTCGCGGGCTTCGGCAAAGCGTTTCAGAATCAGTTCGAGCAATTCTTTTTTAGCGTGCCCATAACCGTAGCCTCCTTTCAGATAGTTTTCCCGCATGGTGGCAACCTCGGTTTCACTCGCTAAGAGCGAATAAATTTTAAAGGTGGTGTCATTGTCCGGGTCTTTGGGGTCTTCGAGGGGCGTGCTGTCTGAAATAATGCCCATGATCTGCTTCTTAAGCTGGTTTTTGGGCAAAAAGATGTTGATGGTGTTCTTGTACGACTTGCTCATTTTCTGGCCGTCGGTACCGGGAACGATCATCACCCGCTCGTCGAGGCGTGCTTCGGGTATCACCAGGCTTTCACCCATGATGCGGTTGAATGCTCCGGCAATGTCACGGGTCATTTCCAGGTGCTGCACCTGGTCTTTGCCTACCGGCACGATTTCCGCATCGTAGCACACAATGTCGCAAGCCATGAGCACCGGGTAGGTAAACAGACCGGCATTCACATCAGACAAGCGATCGGCTTTGTCTTTGAACGAATGCGCATTGGCCAGCATGGGATAGGGGGTGAAGCAATTGAGGTACCAGGTAAGTTCTGCAACTTCCGTTACGTCCGATTGCCGGTAAAACACATTGTTGGTGGTGTCAAAGCCACAGGCCAGCCACGCAGCAGCAGTGCTGTAGGTGTTGTTTTGCAAAGTAGCCGCATCCTTGATGGTGGTGAGGGAGTGCAGGTCGGCGATGAAGAAGAACGCCTCATTCTTTGGGTCTTGCGAAAGGGCAATTCCGGGGTAAATGGCACCGAGAAGGTTGCCAAGGTGAGGAGTTCCAGTACTTTGAATTCCGGTCAGGATTCTGGCCATTTTGTGGGTTTTATCAATTGACGGGTAAAATTAGCAAATATCGCTTCCGGGTAAAGGATCATGGGTGTTTTGTTCCGCCTTTCCCACTGGATTTACCGACTCTGTGGATTGTTGTAAATGGTACGCTCGAAGACCAAAGTGAGGAGGTTTTAGTGAAGTGGAGGTTCCCTAAAATACCACATTGACCATCACCAACAGTTAGAGGAACTATTATGGAAGGGCAGAATTTCTACTTTTGTGGAGATGGAGTGGTTCTTCAAGCCGTTTCGAGCACTGTTTAAGATTTATTTTTTCGTGGTCTTTTTTGGATCGCTCATGGTGTTGTATCCGCTTTTTTGGTGGCTGTTGCACGATCCAAAGCGGCACCCGCAGTGCTTTGCTTTCATGAAACACTGGGGATCTTTCCTGCAATTGATGGGAGGTTTTACCTTGGTAAGACACCTGAAAGAACCACTACCGGAACCGCCTTACATTGTGGTACCCAACCACAGCAGCTACCTCGACATTATTTTAATGTACAATGTGATTCCCGACTATTTTGCCTTCATGGGAAAAGCCGAACTCAACAATTGGCCGCTCTTTGGCATTTTCTTTCGCAAAAAGATGAACATCTCAGTAGATCGTGGAAGTCGAATTGCGGCTGCTCGTGCTTTGGTAGCCGCCAACCGCGAATTGGATTCGGGGCACGGCCTTATCATCTTCGCCGAAGGCACCATACCACCTCACGCTCCTAAGCTAAAAGCCTTTAAAAATGGAGCATTTAAGTTGGCGATCGACAAGCAGGTGCCCATCGTGCCGGTAACGTTTACGCGCAACTGGCGCTTAATACAGAGTGCGCGGCTTTTCAAAGGACTGTCTGGGCCCGGCTTTGCTCCGGTACACATCCACCCCGCCGTGTCCACCAAAGGCCTCACCGAAGAAGATTTAGTAGATTTGCGCGAGCAGGTGTTTCACACCATTCAACAACCCTTGCTGGAACATGAAAGTGGACGATAAACTGGTAGATCATCTCTCACACCTGGCGCGCCTTCGGTTCGAAGATTCCGCCCGTGAAGACATTAAAACCGACCTCGGTAGGATCCTCGATTTCGTTGAAAAACTCAGTGAATTGGATACTGATGACGTTCAACCCCTCATCTATATGACCGAGGCGGAAAACGTAGTTCGCGAAGACCAATCCCAGCTTACCGTCACCAAAGAAGAAGCCTTGAAAAATGCTCCGGTGAAAGACTCCGATTATTTTAAGGTACCGAAGGTTATTAATAAGTAGTCGTCTTTTTAGATGCTACCCCGGGCTTCTCGACTTCCATCCGGGCTTCTCGACTCCGCTCGAAGACCGGCATTAGTTTGCTCGAAGACCGGCATTAGTTCGCTCAAAGACCGGGGATTAATAGCAAAAAAAGGGCCAGTACCCTAAGGATACCGGCCTTTTACAATTTCGTTGTACCGATGATTAACAGAACTCGTCGAATGCAGCGCTGAGGTTGTCGGCAATCATGCTGGCTTCGCGTCCTTCGATGTGATGACGTTCCAGGAAGTGGACCAGTCGACCATCTTTGAACAGCGCAATCGCTGGAGAGGAAGGAGGGTAAGGCAGCATATACTGACGGGCCTTTTGGGTAGCTTCAGCGTCCACACCGGCGAATACCGTAGTGAGTTTATCCGGACGCTTTGCGTTTTCCAAGGCCATCCGAACTCCCGGACGGGCGTTACGAGCGGCACAGCCGCAGACAGAGTTGACTACCACCAGGGCAGTTCCCTGCTTTTCATTCATCAATTGATCGACCTCGGTAGAAGTGCGTAATTCTTCAAAACCGACATTCGTCAGTTCTTCTTTCATCGGTGCTACCAATTCTGGTGGGTACATGACTCAGTTGTATTTGTAGTTAAATGTATAGACAGCAAAGTTAGGGAATTGCCGCCAAGCTCGAATAGTAATCTCGGTTCCCCTGGTTCGGGGTTTCCGCGTAAAGGGTAAACCTATTAATTCCTTTTTTGTTGAAAAAAGGCCTTCAAAAGGGCACTACATTCTGTTTCAAGCAGTCCTCCTATCAATTGCGTTTTGGGGTGCAGCAGTTGTTCTGACTGTTGGATGAAGCCCCGCTTCTGATCGCGTGCTCCGAAAACAATCTTGCCCACCCTGGTCCAGTACGAAGCACCTGCACACATAACACAAGGCTCTAAGGTTACATACAAGGTACACTCGTTGAGGAATTTACCGCCCAAAGTTTCGGCGGCTGCGGTAAATGCCTGCATTTCAGCATGTGCAGTAACATCGTTTAGGCGCTCGGTAAGGTTGTGTGCACGGGCCACAATGCGGTTATTACACACTACCACGGCTCCTACCGGTACTTCATCGGCTGCGAAAGCCTTTTCGGCTTCGGCTATGGCCTGTTTCATGAAATGCTCGTCCGAGTGAATGCTAAGTACCATGCCGCAAAGATAGCTTTTGAGGCAAAAAAAGAGGGCGCTCTGCAAGGAGAGACGCCCTCTTGACTCAAGGAGTAAGTCGGAAATGGGATAAGTGCGGGAGGCTTATTGACGGGTAAAACGCAGCGATTCTGAACGCTGATTGGTGATCAGGCGCACCACATAAACTCCTGTAGGAAGCTCTGCGGCTTGCCATTCTACCTGGTTGTTGCCCACTCCGGTTTCGGTTAGGGCAACCCGATCAACCAGCTGTCCGGAGAGTGAATATACCTCTAAACTTTCGGCGATCTCATTGTCGGCGAGATCGATGGAGAACACCGCGTTGTCGGCAACAGGATTCGGGAAGACACTAAATTCGAGTGCTTCCAATGCTGTAGGCTCCGTTTCGAGCGCTTCAGAGGAGGTTGATTTTCGTAAACTCTGGTTGGTAAAGAAGCTGAATTTGTAATCAATGGATTGGTTGGTGCCGTCTGACCAGGCGTAGAAACAATCCTGAGTAGTAGAGAATTTACCATCGTTGGCCGAATACAATTGCTGTCCAAAAACGTTTTGGTTCACCAATGAATAATCGTTGAATACTGGATTTCCATCAAAATTCAATTGACGGGCCACAATGTCTAAGTCGCCGTTGATGAGGCCCATGCAATCGTCGAATGTCCAGGTGGAGATGATAAACTCTCCTGCATAGCTTACGGTAGGGTATTTATTTCCACAAGGCGAAAGGTCAAACGGATTGGTATTGATGGGTTGGGTGTTGAATACATTCAATCCAAAACTCAAAGCATGATGGGTGTAGTTGTTGATCGTGTAGAAAGCCGTAGAGTTGTCATACTTCAGGCAAACAGCACTCAAATCTTCGCGCACATACAGGCCTGGAAACAGACGGTTGGGACATGCAATGCGAGGAACACCAAATTGTTCGGCAGATAAGGTAACCGCATCGATCACGTTGGTCCAGCCAAAAGCACAAACGGGGGAAACGCCATTCCAAACCTGGTTCCAGGAAGCCCTTTGGATGATCAGTTCTTCGAAGCTACCGTAGTTGGCCACGAAAATAAAGTTGGTACGGTTACCTGGTGCGCCATTGGGCCTGAAGGAAGCCACATCGCTACGGTCACAGTCGGCATTGATGCAGGCACTGGGCTTGAACACGTTGGGCGAAAGGTTCAAAGCAGGCAACACATAGCCTTGGGCATACACTACTCCATTTTCTGACCAGGTCATCACCGCACGGCCGTTGAAGTAGATGTCGACATTGGGATGCGATACATTGGAACTGGATCCACTCAACAAGGTAGGGCCTGCCGTGAGTGTAAACGTAGCTCCGGTCCAGGAGTGTACTTCAAAATACACTTCCGAAAAGTTGGTTTCGTAAATGATCAGCACCCGCTCATCTCCGGGGTTGGCCGATGGATCAGTCACAATGTCGATTTGAGAGATGTTGCCGATGCCAGAACCAGCTATTGGCGCTGTGCCAGTAGTCCCGGCATAGTCCCATCCGAAGGCGGGATTGCCACCACCCCATACCATTACCTGGAGGGGCGCCCCACCACCACCAGCAGGAATTTCGACCTCAGCAGTGTTGACAGTAGAGACGAAAGGGGCATCGCCCGGAGCAGCAATGTTGAAGTCGGGTGTGGAGGGGTTGATAACCTGAGCGGTTGTTGGGATGGCCAGCCAAAGCAGAAAAGCCCCGGCAAAGAAAGCATGAATACAATTTTTTTTCATGGTGTTTGGGTGTTTGGGTGAGATTTGAGGGTTGTAAAGCCGTTTGCTTCATGCAAGTTAGAGATTGGTTGAGGCGCTTTTAACCGTGTATTCCCGCAATCTTTTAATTTGATTTTTACGGGTTTTTATACCGTATTCCTACTTGCTGGGAAGCTTCTTTTCATCCCCATTCCTTCAAGGCTGGGAAAGGACAAAATCAAACCTTCGAAATCCTTTCCAAAGGCCGCAATCCAGGCTTAGAAATATGTAATTTCGCACACGATTTTGAATTCGAAGACCATGATGCGATCACACAACTGCGGACAATTGACCCTCGCCAATGCTGGCGAAGAAGTAACCTTGAGTGGATGGGTTCAGCGGACCCGAAACTTTGGCGGGATGACGTTTATCGACCTGCGCGACCGTTACGGCATTACTCAATTGGCCTTTAATCAGGAAGTGAACGCCGACCTGTGTGAAGCGGCCCGTGCATTGGGCCGGGAGTTTGTGGTGCAGGTGGAAGGCAAGGTGATTGAACGGAGCAATAAGAATCCCAATTTGCCGACCGGTGAAATTGAAATTGAAGTGAGCGCCTTAAAAATCTTGAATGCCTCTAAGGTACCTCCTTTCACCATTGAAGATGAAACCGACGGTGGAGACGAGTTGCGGATGAAATACCGCTACCTCGACTTGCGAAGAAATCCGGTGAAAGCCAACCTGCTTACCCGGCACAAAGTGAGCTTGGAGACCCGCAAATACCTTGATTCCATTGAATTCATTGAAGTGGAAACCCCCGTGCTCATCAAATCCACACCCGAAGGTGCCCGCGACTTTGTGGTGCCCTCGCGCATGCACCCTGGTGAATTTTACGCCCTGCCGCAGTCGCCCCAAACTTTCAAGCAGATTCTGATGGTAGCCGGATACGACCGTTACTACCAAATCGTACGGTGTTTTCGAGACGAAGACCTACGGGCCGACCGTCAACCTGAGTTTACGCAAATCGACTGCGAATTGTCTTTCGTGAACCAAGAAGATGTGTTGAATACCTTTGAATGTTTTGCCCGTCACCTGTGGCGCGAAGTACGGGGCATTGAACTGCCTGCATTTCCTTGGATGTCCTACGCGGAGGCGATGGAGAAATACGGCAGCGACAAACCTGACATTCGTTTCGGGATGGAGTTTGTGCGCCTGAATGAAGTTACCCAAGGCCACGATTTCAAAGTATTTGATGCGGCCGAGTTGGTGGTGGGCATTTGCGCTCCGGGAGCCGGCGAATGGTCGCGCAAACAACTGGATGCTCTCACCAATTTTGTGAAACGGCCTCAGATTGGAGCCAAAGGGTTGGTGTACGTGAAGTGCAACGCCGATGGCAGTTTCAAATCTTCGGGCGATAAATTTTACAACCAGGAAGCGCTGGC
>CALCCE010000208.1 GCA_937899835.1 uncultured Flavobacteriales bacterium
TTGTGGCGACTACAAAGTAGTGCTCGAGCCAGACGGCATCATTCTGTACCAATAAGAAATGTATTTAAAGCCTGCTGATCGTTGAATCAGCGGGCTTCCTTTTCATCAAATCAAACCATCTGCTATGAAAAATATGCTTCTTCTTGCTGTGTTGGTTGGATTGTTTGCTGTGGTTAGCACCAACGTTCAGGCACAACAAGGCATTAAAAATGCTACCAATTGTGCTATGCTGGTAAAATTTGCCCACGGTAACCCATTCACTTGTACCACCACCGGAACCCAAACTTATACCCTTGCTCCGATGTCATCGATCTTTCCGCTGCCCATTCCGGCCGGAGAGCAAATCGTTGTAGCTAAAGGAGCCGATGTGGGCTTTACTTGCCCCATCTGGTATATCGGTTTTCCGTGTAGCGGTTATTCTTTCGGTCAAGGAATTGTTTGCCCTACGTGCAACGACTACAAAGCCGAACTTATCCCTTACGGGATATATCTCCACTATTAAAATATGCCAGGGAGCGGTTAGTCGATCTTCGAGTGGCCGCTCCTTTTTGTTTCTCAACTTTCGAAAAGTGGGTAAAGAATTTGACTTTGCCATTAGGACTTTAACTTTTACCCCATTACTTTAGCACCTACCCTTCTACCCGAAGAAATATGCCCCAGGTGTATTAAAGTTTGGACCACCATGAGCTTTACCACCTACCTGAACCGAATGGAGGCTATTGATCGAATGATCCGCCTCAAATGTACCGGAACGCCCAGTGAACTTTCCTACAAGCTCGGCATCTCTCCTAGCTCTCTCTACGAGCTCATTAAGCTAATGAAAGGCCTCGGAGGACCTATCTATTATTGCCGCAAAAAGAGGAGCTATTGCTACCACGAAGAGGTTCGTCTGGAACTGATGTTTCGACCCACCGGCTAAAATTAGTTTTCTAAAGATATTGGAACGCAAGACTTTTACCCTTATGTTTGTTTAAACAACTATCGTTTAAACACACTATGCGTTTAGAAGATGAACTAAAAATGAAGCAGTTCAGCCATCCCTTTCAAAAGGCGATGCTCAACATTGGCTTTACTGGCAACTGGATCCGACAAAAGATTCGCCCCACAATGGAAGGTTTTGGGCTTACTGCCCAGCAATACAACGTATTACGGATTTTGCGCGGCCGGCACCCTGAGGCTGCTTTTCCCGGTGAAGTGAAAGCGGTGATGATCGATAAAACCCCGGATTTGACCCGGCTGATAGATCGCTTACTTAAAAAAGAACTGGTTACTCGAAATACCTGTGCGGAGAACCGCCGTAAGGTGGCTTTGCACATTACCAAAAAGGGCCTGCTGTTGTTGGAGGAGATGGAGCCGGTACTGAAAGCAAAAATGAAAGACTTACAAAAAATCACGGACGAGGAGGCGGAAATGCTAAGTGCTCTTTTGGACAAATTACGAGCATAATTTCCCTTTACACATTATCAAATCAACCCAACATTCTATGAATCCGAAAACCAAAAACATCATCGCCTGGATCGTTACCGTGCTAATCATTCCGCTGTTGGCCTCGGGAGTGGCCAAAATGGTCGACTTTGAAAACCCAGAAACCAGCCTTACCATGTCTGCTCAATTTGCGGCCTACGGCTACCCGATTTGGTTCATGTATTTTATTGGTGTAGCCGAAATTGCAGGAGTAATTGGACTTTTCATACCAAAGTTGAGGATACTGGCTGCCTCAGGTCTACTGGTCATCATGGTAGGTGCCTTCGTCACCCATTTGATTGCCGGTGATGGCGACATTGGCGGAAGCCTAACGTTTACCGTCTTGTTGGTGGCCTTCATCTTGCTTCGAAAAGGCAGTCGGCTAGCTACTTCTTCTTAATGACGGGCGAACCTGCCCCGCATTAGAAAAAACAACAAGACCAATCCAAAAAGCGCCACTATCCATCCAGCAGAAAATGGATTTGCGACAGCAGCTGATGGTAAATCGTGCAGGGCTTCTCCCCCGCCTAGTACCACCAACCCTGCCCAGAAACTGGGATGGGCCGACCACGAATCGGTAGTGGGAGCGTTGAGGTAGGCACGCTTGGCCTCGCTGAGGCTCTGATTGATTCGTTTACCACTTTGTAGATGTCGGTAGAACTCCAACAATATTTGGTCGGTGCTCTGCGGATTGATTTTCCAAGGACTGGCTACCGTGTTGCGACATCCAGAAAAGGCAAAGCTTTGCGAGAGGCTACGGGTTCCTACACCTTTAAAGTATACGCCTTTGGCGGTTTCGCACGCACCCAACACCAACAATTCTGCTTTTAAGCGCAAGGAGAACAACTGGGCCAGGTAAAGTTTTCGCAAGTCACACGTACTGCTATCGGCTTGTAAAGCCAACCAACTGCGGTTGGGGTTCTCTAAGGCAGCCAATGCATGGGTTTGCAGGTGCAATACCCTGCTGGTGGGGGCTTCTTCAAGAAAAGTGGCCCAGCTGGCCTGTGGCCCCTGCTTCCAGGAGCCTTCGAATTCTTGGGCCAAGGCAGCCCAATCTTCGGTGAGGGTAGGCAAGGTGGCTAGATCGGGCGCACACGAAAAATCGGGCGCCCATCCGCTAAAGGTTTTCGGAGCAATGGTTTCAGACTTACGAAGCAACTGCTTGATGGAAGGCGCATAGGCAACACTCCAACGTCTGGCAAGAAAGGGCCATTCCCGATAATCCGAAGCGGTGGTTGATGCCGTTAAAAGGGTTTCGAATTGAGTTCGCGACAAAAGCCGATCGGTTACCGCTAAAAATTGATCACATTGTGATATTTCGGCGTTGAATGGCTCCAGTATACGTTGATAAATTCGATGGGCACGATCTGCAGCTGCGCGATCGGGTGCTGCTGGTGCCTGCAACCAGTTGGCATGTGCTTCAAGGTCCGATTTTAAAGATGCAGTAATGGCAACTTCCTCTAACTTAAGTGCATCTGCACTTAGCCAAAAAAGATACAGTCGGCCTTCAGTCTCCAAGCTGGTAAACACAGGGCATTTTTCATGCTCGATCCATTTTTGAAGCTGAGGTAGGTTCACCGCCACCTCCTCTGATATGGATTGAGGCAAGCCCGAATAATAGCGGGTAAGTTGGTCGCGCAAGTGGGCCCGTTCTTGCTCCAATTGCACCCAGGCTGAATCTTTAGGGCTTTGCCCATCCCATAAAATAAGATGCTGAGCGCGTTGTTCCTCCACTGACTTTAATGCCTGAAGCGTTGTATTGCCCGAATCTTCGGCCATGCTCCGCCACACCGTTTGAAGCTTTTCGGTGAGCAACAATCCTTTGGTTCGTTCGGCATACTGAAAAGCGGTTGCCAGCCACTGCTGATCGCCACTACTTTTCCAAAGCTGTAGTGCAGCCGCAACTGCCCGTTCCCCATCCTCATGCAACTCTTCTAAATGCTGAAACTTGGCTTGCTCAGACAACAAGAGTGAACGTACTTCCAATTCTTGTTGAAAACGAAAATTAGTGTGGGCCAAATAAGCTTTTAAGTACTGATCTTGAGCAGGATTTCGCTCGTGTAGCGCCATTAAACTGGCCATTTTACCTTGAATCACATCAATAATGAAGGGTTCTACCAAACCGCTGGCCGTTGCCGGAACTTCCAATAAAGACTGACTTTCAAAACCCGGAAAGGACATGTTCAATGCCTGATGAAAAAATTGAAGGGCTTTTTCCGGATAACCCGATTTGAGCCACACCGTACCGGTGACGGTTCTGGATTTTACTCTTTTCCGGTGGTATTGGTCGCCGTAAGCTTCCTGCTCCATGAGTTGCAGTTGTTGCCACTGTTGTTCAATCTGGTTCGAATCCAACAAATCGGAACCGGTATGCATCATCATTTGCAGCGCACCGAGAATATAAGCTTCCCTTCCCGGAAATGGATCATCGGATTTTAGAATGGCTACAGCATTTTGAGCGATTTCGAAAGCCACCTGAGGGTCGGATAGAGCGTTGATGTCCGCCATGTTGGAGAGCAAGATGCCCTGCGTTTTGGCCGAAAGGTTGGGCACTTGCAAGCCTGCCTCAAACTGCTGGGCAGCCTCTTCCATCATGTTCCGATTGGAATAAGCTAAGCCCAAGTCGTTGTAGCCTTCGGCCAGGGCCATGTTTTGTTCAGCGGCCCGACAATGCTCCACCATGCGGGTCAACAGATCAATCGCCGTAAGATTTTCTCCAAAACGAGTGTAGATATTGGCCAGTGGCTCCAATACGAATCGGGCAGTCCAAAAATTATCGTTGCCGGCCTTGGTGTGCCACTTTAAAGAGAGTTGGTAGGCTTCGCGCGCCTCTAAAAAGCGTCCTTGCATATCCCCTAAGAGATACCCCTGGTTGGCGTAGAGCCATGCCAGTTGGGTCATTTCCGATGTAGTTTGGGGAGCGGAAGGCAGGAAGCGCAGCGCGCTATCGATCACCACTTCGGCTCGGTCTAACTCACCCGAATCTCGAAGTAAGCCTGCTCGAGTTTTGTGGCTTTTTATCCATTGCTCCAATATCGAAGGTGATTCTTCAACACGCTGAGCAAACAGTTGACTACATCCCAACAGCAGACAACAAATAAAAAATTGGCGCATCCTGTCCAAAAATAAGACAGGATGCGCCAATAACAACAGTTTTTACTTTGACTTCGAAAGGCGTTTGCGCTTGCCACGCTCCATGAGCCAAAGCAACAGGAGAAGCAAGGACAGGAGTCCAAATACAATCGCCCAAAAACAGCAATTGAGCCAGATGGGAACCCCGTTTGAAGGTTTAACCGTTCCTCCTCCTCCGTTTGATTGATCGCAGGTGGTGACCGCTTCGTTGGTGGACACCGGAGCATTGATATCAAAGAAAATGTCGGTTTTACAAACAATGTCGTTGCTCATCGAATATCCTCCGTTCACCGTTACATCAAACTCAACCCATCCCCGGGTTTGCTCAATGTCTTTGGTAAGGGGCGACCCAAGGGGCAGCAGGTGTAAATTTTGAAACTCAATGTAGAGTTTACGATTAGCTGCGTCCAGGTAATTGCACCATCCCGTCTGCATGCCCAAATTGGGGAGGTTAGTCCCTAAGGTATTGGTGTTGATATCATAAATCAGGTTGGGGTAGGTCAAATTGACCGGGGTATGAAAATCAAAATTTCGGATGGAGTTCAAATCCAGGTTGGGATCAAGGAGTACCTCCAGGCGTACATAATTGGTTTGCA
Organism: uncultured Flavobacteriales bacterium; assembly: GCA_937899835.1. Taxonomy (GTDB): domain Bacteria; phylum Bacteroidota; class Bacteroidia; order Flavobacteriales_G; family Salibacteraceae; genus CALCCE01. The sequence continues at coordinate 5,193 of CALCCE010000208.1, forward strand.
TCGAACCGGTATTTTGAAAACGCACCTTGTAGCGGATGGTTTTGCCGCCCATGTCACAGTCGTTGGCTGCGCCAATAGAGGGTGTCATATCATTGGGATCACGCGAGGCCCGAACGGCTACATTTAAATGATCAACTGAGTTGGAATTGATGCTCCGGCGTTTGAACGTTACGTTCACTGGTAATTCCATATCAACGTAATCGGCGGCAGCATCCATCACCCGAAAAGCGGCTAAAAAACTTCGTTCGTCATTCAACCGCATGGTGGGGTAGGTCCAAACCATTTCTGAGGGTATGGTTTGAGGTTTTTCTGTCTCACCAAAAGGCAAGGTGGCAATATTGTTCCAACTGGCATCGGGTATGTACTCTAAGGTGCTGGCAATGTCTGGATCTCCGAACTCCAGCAAGATATCATCAGCATCCATCCGGTCTGCATCATAGTTGGCATAGGTGATGATGAAATAGACCGTATCGCGTGGAACAATGTTGTTGAAATGTTGAATACGGATTCTTTGCGATCCCCCCGAAAGGGTATTGGGCATGGAGGCATCAGTTGGCGTTTTACCACGAAAAGCCATGGGAGGAGGTCCTCCTGAGCCGTAGTTTCCGGTGACAAAACTCGCGCCTTCTGCCACTGTGGAGGATGCACTGTTGAGAATGTAATATTCGTGGATCGGAGCATCCACGAAACTGTAATTCCCTTCACCAAACCACCATAAATAGGTATAGAAATGAGGAGCACCGTAAGTAGGCAGGTTGATGACCTCATGGGTAAATGGCGGTGTTTGTCCACCTGGAGAAATTTGTACAGTAGGAGGGGAAACGGCTGTCTGTGCCAGGGTAAATGTGCCAATCAGCAAAAGGCTGAGCGAAAAAAATAATTGTTTCATTGTGCTTTGGTTTTATGACAGAAGCTGGGGCACCTGTCTGTTTCTTCCCGTTGGTGTCCCTACCGCGGAAAAATATAACCACCGGATGAAAAAAACTTGGATTGGGAAGGAATTTCCTTAAAACGGTTAGGTTTTCTTTCTTTGTGGTACTTATGATCAAAAGGCTTTTTGCCAGCGAATCGGCTTTGATTAAAGGGCTACGCCAAGGAGGTGTAGCCGAAGACCAGGCCATTAAAAAATTGCTGTCCAAACACCGGGATATGATATTTCGGTTGGTGACTCAAAAACAAGGGTCGGAAGAAGATGCTGCCGACGTGTTGTATGAAAGCCTTACCACTTTGGTGCTGCATGTGCGCGAAGGAAAGTTTAGAGAAGAAAGCAGCTTGAGCACTTATTGGTATGCCATTGCCAAAGGAGTGTGGTACAAGCGATTGCGCAAGCGCATCCGGGAGGAAAACCTGGAGGACCAATTGGCTTTTGAAGAGGACGAGGTGATCGACCCGGAGAAAGCACTGGAAGACCAGGAAGCACGCTTCAAGGTTCAGGCACTTTTAGGTCGCCTACGCCCCAAATGCCGGGAAGTGTTGCTGCTTTGGGGGCAGCATTATTCCATGGACGAGATTGCTCAAAAAGTGGGATTTAAAACTGCTCAAAATGCGATGAACAAAAAAAGCAAATGCCTCTCTGAATTGAAGGGGCTTTTGAAACAAGAACCCGAACTACGTGGGCAATTGCGCCTGCTGTTTCAAGCATGAACGAAGCTGAAGATCAGATTTCTGCCTATGTCGAAGGACGAATGGATGCTGCCGAGCAGGCTTCCTTCGAAACACGAATGGCCAACGACCCAAACCTCGCCGATGCGGTGGCGCTTCATCAAGAGGCCACAGCTGCCGTACAGGCAGTAGCGCGCGAGGCACTTAAAAATCGCATTCAATCCCTGGATGAAAAGGCGCCTTCCTCCAACGCTAGGCTCTGGATAGGAATAGCCGCCTCGGTGGCTCTTTTGGTAGTAGCTACCTGGTGGTGGAGTTCCAATAGCAGCGCGCCCCCCAGTGAACTCTACGCCACCTATTACGAAAACTACCCCGACCGGCTCAGCACACTCTCGTCTTCGGATGCTTTGCTCAAAAAAGCCATGGCGTTTTACCAAAATCAGCAATTTGATAGTTCGATTGTTTACTTGCTACAACTAAAGCCAACTTTTCAGCCCCCCGAAGCCATTGATTTGTATTTGGGTTTAAGTGAATTAGGCGCCAAGCGTCCTGAAAAAGCCCTTCTCTATTTTCATTCCGTTAAGGACCAACAGGCAGCTTTCGCCGAAGTAGCACATTGGTATGAGGTGCTGGCCTTGCTGGCCAACCAAAAAAACGATGCGGCTCTGGCCTCGCTACAAGCCTATCGGAAACAATGGACCTATCAAGCGGAGAAAGCCGCAGCACTCGAAAAAGACTTGCAGTGAGCCACAAGCCAGCGTTGTGGATAGTTGGCCAGCTTTCTAAGGGGAACAATGGTTGAATATACCGATTGCAATACCTATTTTGTCTTCCATGGCCCCATGGAGTGCCTGATGAAGAGGCTTAAAATTTCAGCCGAGGCAATCTCTTGAAGCTTGTGCGGGAAATCGCAGCTTCTTTCCTAATTTTACCCTCTCCGAAAACCTACTTTCGGAATAATCATAATGCGAAACCACATGTTGGGAGACGACAACGAAAAAGACGACAAAAAGAAAGAAAAATCCTCTGGAAAAATCGGGGAGAAATTTCTGAAGGAGCGCAAAGTGTTTCTTTGGGGTCCCGTACACGATAAATCTGCCGAAAAGATCATCAATCAACTGATGTATCTCGAACTGGAAGAACCAGGAAAAGAGATCACCTTTTTCATCAACAGTCCGGGTGGAATGGTGACTTCAGGGATGGCCATCATGGATACTATGAACCTTATTTCCTCACCGGTAACTACCGTTTGTATGGGCTTGGCCGCCTCTATGGGCTCCATTTTGCTCTCAGCAGGCGAAAAAGGGAAACGTCTGATTTTTCCTCACGGTCGGGTAATGATTCACCAACCGTCTATCGGAGGTTTTCAAGGCACGGCTTCTGATCTTGAGATCACCGTTACGGAGATCAACAAAACCAAGCAGTTGAGCGCTGAAATTTTAGCCGTTAACTGTGGCCAAAGTGTAGAAAAAGTGCTGGCTGATTTCAACCGCGACTATTGGATGAGTGCCGACGAATCCGTGGAATACGGCATTGTTGACGGCCATTACAAGAGCTAAATACCTTCCGGTGGGGGAGCTATTCCCTCACCGGCTCCACATTCGATTGTGTCACTTCTTGCTGCTTAGGAACCGGCAAGCGGATGGTAAAAACGGAACCGACTCCCAGTTCGCTTTCTACAATCACTTCCCCCTGTAGCCTTCTTACGCCCTTTCTCACAAGGTACAATCCCAAACCACTACCATCCGACTCGCGGGTACCCCGGTAGAACATCTCAAAAACTTTTTCTTTCACCTCTTGCGACAAGCCAATTCCATTGTCTTTGGCTTCAATCATTAGGTTAGCGCCTTTGGTGTATACTTTGAGGTCTAAATAGGGATGCTCCTCCTTGGGTTTTTGATACTTCACCGCATTGAGGATAAGGTTTTGTAGAATGGTGAGCAGGATACTACGGTCGCTCCGAAACGCATTTTCTAACTGCACCGAGTAGTGAATGTCGATCGCTCCAAAGTTGGGCACATGTTCGATACTCGTGAGAATCTCCTTGATGATGGCATCAAAATTCACCTCTGACATTTCCAAGCGTCCCTGACGGATACGGGACACATTGGTGAGCTTGCCCAGAATAATATCTAAGTGCAGCAAGCGCTCTTCGATCAGGTCACAGTATTTGATAATGGAATTTTCGTCGTGAGTATCGATGCGCGCCAGGTTCACTAACCCCAGCACAGAGGTGAGCGGTCCACGGATGTCGTGGGAGATTTTATAGATAAAAGTGCTCAGCTCATCATTGATCTGCTTGAGCTCTTCTTCGGTGAGAATACGGTCTTCAATTTCTTTGCGCAGTTCCAGGTTGATATTGGCCAATTCCTGGGTGCGTTGCTCTACTTTCTGCTCTAGACGCTCGTTGTAGGCTTTTAGGTTCTCTTCGGCTTCTACCTGTGCAGTTACATCGTGAAAAATTGATCGCGTGGTGCGGACACCATCTTCCTCAATCACCACGGCATTGCCACGTACATGGAGAATGCGCTGATCTTTGGTCACAAACTTTACCTCCATGTTTTGTGTACCACCGTCGTGCATCAGTTTCTCTAAAATTCCTTCACAATGCGCTCTATAATCTTCGTGAATAATGTCGAACAAATGCAACTTCGGAATCTCTAACTCTGAGTATCCTAAAGCATTTCGCCATGCACGGTTGACGTGCATCAACTGCCCATTTTCGTTTACACTCTGAATGAGATCGGTAGTGCCTTCAAACAAATCGCGGTATCGGGTTTCCGATCTGCGCAGGTTAATTTTCGATTCGTGCAGGTTGAGGGCGTTGGCTACCGTGATGGGAAGTAACCGTAGGTAATTATGCTCGGAGTCTTTGATCAAATAATCGTGGGCTCCTGCTTTCATCACATTTACCGCCAGCTCTTCATCTCCACCACCGGTCACAAAAATGATAGGGATTTCTAACCCATCGGCAATCAAATCAAAAGCAGTACCGTCTCCTAAATGATAATCGGTGATCACCAGGTGAAAGGTTCCGGTGTCCAACAATTCCTGGGCTTCTCTTACAGAACCTGCAATCTCAAAATCGAATTGAAAGTGTCCGGCCTTGGCAGCTCGTTTAAACGCCATCTGGTCAATCAAGTCGTCTTCAACCAGCAGCACTCTATATCTTCTTTTCGTCATGGATGGTTCGGCGAAATTTGTTTGGGGTTTTTCGTAAAAGGATCAGGAGACATCACGGCCTCTACTGGGGTTCAGCATACTCACTTTTAGACCAGTAGGTTGTGAGTGTTCGCATGAGGTCTACAAATTCTTTAAAGTCAATGGGTTTCACCATGTATCCGGCAATGCCAAGCTTATAACTTTCAAGCTTATCGTAGTTGTCCTTCGAGGTGGTAAGTACAATGGTGGGCACCAGCCTCAGCCGCTCGTGTTTAAGCCGCTCTCGAAGAAACTCGATCCCGTTCATTTTAGGCATATTAAGGTCGAGCAACGTGATGCAAGGGGTCTCGTTGTTTTCTTCGAGCAAGTGATGGAGTGCTTCTTCTCCGTTTTTCACGTGAACTACGTCGTTTTCGACTTGGATTTCTCGCAGGGCCCGGTTCACCGTCATGGCGTCAACCAGATCATCTTCTACAAGAAGGATAGGATTTTTATGAGACATAAGTGTGACCATTGCTTTTGTAAACAATTAGTTCGCAACCGTTTTAAACGGCTGATTTTCAGTAATTTGAGAAGAGCCTGCCTTTTTAGGAAGTGTAAATATAAAATCTGTGCCCAAACCAGGGCGCGATTCTAAATAAATCTTTCCTCCATAAAGCTCAATAATCTTTTTAACCACAGCAAGTCCAATACCTGAACTCTCACGATTGCTACGCACCTCGAGGGTTTGAAACATACCAAAAACCTTTTCATGGTATTTCTTGTCGATTCCAGGACCATTATCGGAAATGGTAAATCTCCAAAAGTCATCAGCACTTTCCAGTTCGAGCTCCACGCGCGGCACTTCTTTGTCGTTGTATTTGATGGCGTTCCCAATTAAGTTTTGAAAAACTTGCTGGAGTCGAACCTCTCCAATGGGCAGAGAGGGTAGATCATTAGGTATTACCAAGGTAACCGAAGGGTCTGGTGCGAGCAAGTCGACTACGACTTCCAACAGCTTGTTGAGGTCGCAGCTTTCTACCAACGCTTTTTCACGGCCAATTTTCGAGTATTCCAGAATGCCATCAATGAACGAATACATGCGCTCCACCCTCCGATTGAGCTGTTCTAAGTTGGCTTTTCCCTGATCGTCGAACACATCAGCGTAATCTACCGTTATCCACTGAGCTAAGGCACCAATGCCTCGCAAAGGTGCTTTTAGGTCGTGGGATACGATGTGTGCATATTGCCTCAGGTCGATGTTGGCCGCCTTCAAATCCGACATTAGTTCTAACTGCCGCTTCTCTTGCTCTTTTCGATATGTAATGTCGCGCAGCGCTGCTGTAAAAAATTTTGTGCCACCAATCAGGGTTTCAGAAATCACAATTTCCAGTGGAAACTCTTCGCCATTTTTTCGCATGCCGAAGAGTTCCATGCGCTTGCCCAACACCCTGGCTTCGCCAGTTAGCAAGTAACGTTGCATCCCATTTCGGTGGAAGTTATGAAAACGATCGTGCATCAAAATGGTCACCTCTTTGAACATCAGCTCCTCAGCGGTATAGCCCCAGATTTGATTGACGGATTGGTTGACCATTTGAATTATGCCCTCTTCATTGATCACCACAATGGCTTCCCCTACCGTTTGGAGTACCGACTCTAACTGTAGTGCGGTTTGCGCGGTTTCTTGCCGCGCTTTTTCCAGTTCCGCCCTCGCTTCTTCTAAGTCGCGGTTTTTTCGGTTCAACTTGGCATTGATAGACTGTAAGGAATCTACTTTGCCAAAAAGCACTTGCCGCAGCTGACCATGGCTGAGGATTTGTAATTTTTCTTCATCAATCAATTTGTCCGGCAACATGCCCACCACTACCGGAAAGTTGAGTAAGCTGCGATAAGCTGCACTCATCGATTGGTAGTTCTGCTCAAATATTCTTCCTGGCATCGATGTGCCCATGTTGTCTTCAAACTTTCGATACAGCAAACTACTCACCTCACGTAGCGTTTGCCCCCACTCCAATTCTGATTTTGGCACGGAAGCATCTCGCATTTCTTCGAATGGCGGAGGATGAGGAGTATCAGGCACTTCTTTTAACCACTCATCAAGGTTTTTCCAGGTGCTTTGTCCTGCGGCTCCCATTAGGTTAATGCTTTGCTGTACAATCCCCGTTAAAAGCATTTGACAAAGCATTCTTTGTTGCCGATCTTCGGTTTCGAAAATCACACCAAAGCGGGGATTATTTAGGAGTGAACCAAACTGAAGGCGCACTTCTCGCCGAAGCTGGTCACGTTCTATCCGATGCTTCCCTACTTCTGCCAGCAACTGTTCGATAAAAAGGTAAATGGAGGGAAGATGCTCCTCCTGCTTTTGTTGTTTTTGATTCTTAAATTGGCTTATATCGGCTTTGGCTTTCTGGGTCAGTTGATCTTCAGACAATTTTGCCTGCAAGTAGTCAACCAACTCACCAGGGGTGGAGCTTCGAGAAGATGAGCTACCACTTTGAGGTAGCTCATCACCCAGAATTTTTTGTTTCCAACGCCGTAGCACGTTTACTTTTATCCGTTTGTAGCTGCTTTATAGATGCGGTAAAATCCAAGACCAGAAAGTGACCAAGTTGCCACCAAGGCAACAAACCATGCTACTTTACCAGCTGTTTCTCCTAACAAAACATAAAACAAATTAAAATCGAAAAAGTGTTCAGCCTGCATATTTAGGTGACCAACACCCATCACCAGAAACCCCCAGCTCATCAGCATCATACCCTGACCGAAAACTCCTCCCTTCATAGCATTAGCAGTTACAAAGGCAAAATACATACATAAAAAGAGGAAAGGAAGTTCAAGCACACCAAACCAAACCGCAATGCTCCAATCTCCTGAACCACTGTGGTCGTGCGGTTCATATCCCTGGCCCATTGCAAAGTTCGAGAATAGCATTTGTGATACTAAGAATAATGCTCCCATTACCAAAAAGGCTTTCATGGCGTTATTCTTTCCAGTTTTAGAAGCTTTCGAAATGTACTTATTTAACATAGTTGATGATTTAGGGTTCTACATTAGTTACAAGTCATGGATGGTTTGTGGACAATATACAATTATGACTTATTTGTTAAGGGTAAAATAAAAGGTAGTTCCGGTTCCGGGTTCACTTTCTAACCATATTTTACCTCCGTGCTGCTCCACAATTTTTTTCACAATACTGAGTCCAACACCAGTGCTTTCACGGTCGTCTCGCGATTGAAGGGTTTGAAAAATTTGGAAAATCTTTTCGTGATAGCGGTTATCAATACCAGGCCCGTTGTCTTGCACATAAAATTGCCATTGCCCTGGCTCTTCATTCACCCCAATTTTCACCCATCCTTCTTCCTTATCCATGTATTTCACGGCATTGCCGACCAGGTTTTGAAAGAGTTGCAAAATCCTGGTGGGTTGTCCTTGTATTACGGGTAAGTTGCCTTCTACTAAAATATTGGTTTTCCCAGAACCAGTGAAGTTAGGCATTAAGTCGCCCACGAGGTCATTGAGGTTAATTTCGGTTATCAACTCCCGCTTTTGACCCAATTTGGAGTAAGCCAGAATGCCTTCAATTAGAGAATTCATGCGTTTTACACGCCCCATAAGCATCTCCATCTGTCCTAAACCATCCTCAGTCAAGTTTTCTTGGTTGTCTTCCAAAATCCAGTTGGCCAATGAACCGATGGCTCGCAAGGGTGCTTTCAAATCGTGAGAAACCACGTGGGCAAACTGGCGCAATTCATTATTAATGTTTTCGATATCTCTATTCCTTCTCTCCAGAGCCACATTACTTCGACGGATCGTTTCCTGTAGTCTCGACTGCACCACTGAGGCGGCCAATTGTCCAACTACTTCTTCCACCAGCTCTACTTCTTCGTCGGTGATCTCTTCCCCAGGAGCCCTTTGCAGCAGCAAAAAGCCAATACTTTCTCTGTTGAAAACGAGTGGACAGAAAACACCTCCGTCCAACTGCACTTGATTCCAAAAGGGATGACTGCCATCCAAACCGACCTCAATCGGATCTCTAAATCGCAGTGCTTTGTTAAAATCCAGTCGGTTCAAGTCGATGATCGAGCCAAGACGAATATCCTGCTCAATCACCACCTGTGAATTGGGGGTTTGAATGGAAACTAACTGACCATTTTTCTGTTGTTGATCAAACAAAAAGAGCCCCACTCGTTTTGCTCTAAGGTGTTGAAATAACCGCCAATTGATTTTATGAATCATGTCCAATGAGGATCCTGCTTCAAGAATAATACGGTCAACCGAATGAATGAACGAAAGACGCTCAGCGTAATACTTCAGCTGCTCTTCCGACCGTTTTCGATCGGTAATATCGCTACCGATAGTGATGTATTTCTCGAGATTTCCATAGGCATCCAACACCGGAGTAACGTTGAGTGACAACCAAACGGGAGTGCCGTCTTTTCGATAGTTCAGTACTTCCTCGCGAAAGGGTAGCCCTTTGGCCACTAAATCGTTAATGGCTTGTGCTTGCTCCTGGGTAGTTTTCGGGCCCCTCAACAACTTAGAAGGCAATTCTCCAATCACCTCTTCCATCTCATAGCCCGTAATGGCTGTAAACCCCCGGTTTACCCATGAAATACGATCATCCGCTCCGGTAATGATCACATAGTTATCGGTTTTACTGGCAACAAGTGAAAGCTCATGCAGCTCTTTTCGTGCTTTTTTGAGGCTGGTAATGTCTTGGCCAAGTCCGATTACCGTGCGGTCTGGCAAGCGCGAATAGACCCAATAAATGGTTCTGATGGTGCCATCCTTGGCCAGGATTTCACTTTCTCGCGCCAATTCTCCGGTCCATTGATTGGAAGCAATTTCCATCGTGGCCCGTAACTCATCAGCATTTGCATTCGCATTGTTGCTGCGTACTTCCCACCAGCCCATGCCCAATACCTCATCTACTTCATAGCCAAGTAACTCCTTAATCCCAGGATTAGCGAACACCACTTCTCCGCTTGGATTGACAGCCAACACCAGGTTGTTGGGCTGGTTGACAATCTTATCAGAAAAAGTAAGCCGATTAAAAAGGTTCAAACGCGAAATGATAACCACAAAAGCGATGGTGATGCTAATGGACAAAGCTCCGATGAACAGGAAATTGCTAATGCCCGAAGTATTTTCTGTAGTAAGCACAACAATGCAAGCACCAGTAAATAGAAAAACAGCAAAAATTATAGTATCTCGAATCGAGCGCAGGGCAATGGTGATCCCACTAACGACCACAAACAAACCGATGATGTGGTTGGGATGAAACTGCGTGTAATGAACCATGAAGAGGATGTGGATTAAGACACCCATAAAACCAATTTTCAGCAGCTGAGGCACCTTTTTTGCCAATGGACGATAGACATAGGTGGACAGCAGCATCAGACCAATTAGAGCACCAATGGCAAAATGCCCTGCCATATCCTCAAACTTTACAGGTTCGTTTACGGCAAACAAATAACCCGATACAGGGTAGGCAAATATGGCGATGAAGCCTACCAGGCGACCTGTAAAAGCTTCCTGTCTGGCTCCAGAGAAACGAATATGGCTGTTGGAGCGACTGCGATTAATGGTGAATATTCCACCCAGGCCTGCGAAAAATACCGTCAGCAAAGAAAGGTACAAGAGCCAATAAGAGCTGGATACACCGTGTCTAACATTGAATGAAAATCGATTGACTTCACTTAGCGATTCGCCAACCCGCGCACGTGCTTCGATAGTATAACTTCCTTCACCAGGTTCAAATTCAATGGTGTTGGTAAGATTATCAATTACCACCCAAGTGCTGTCAATACCCAAAATTCGGTATTCAGTAATGACTTCTTGATCTTTGCGGAAAATAAGGTTGGTCAATTGAAAACTGAGCTTAGACTTCTCCTCAAGGAACGAAAACTCAAACGGTGCCCCCGACCGGATGGAATCCTGAAAAGTATTGATGTCCATCGGCAAACCATTGATTTGGATAGCGGTAAGCTCCGCTTTGGGTGGCACAAAATCGTCCGTCCTAAACTCAGGATGATAACAAATGGCTCCAAGGTTAGACCCGAACCAAATGTTGCCCATAGCATCGGCCGCTATAGAATTGGGATTGTATTCTACACCTCCAAGGCCTTCTGCCCGTCCAAAATGGCGATAATAAGCTTCTCCCTTGCCCCAGAAAGTCTCAAGATCGACCTCCGTAATGCCTGAAAGGTTGGCCAAATAGAGCTTTTCTTTGAAAATGAGTACCCCGAAAATGTGTGCACTGGTTTCTCCATCAACATCTTTGAAGTAACGAAAACTTTGCTTTTCAGGCTCTAAGGCTACCATTCCAGCACCATTTGTACCAACGTAAAGCCGTTTTTGGTCATCGCTGGTGATGCTATTGATCCGGAATCTTTTCAGCTCAGGATCAAGATTATAAGGCTCTAAAGCCTCGTCTTTCTTTCTAAAAATACCTTGTTCAGTTCCGATGTAAAAATCACCTCCGGCAACTTCATGAAAACACCAGATGGCTTCATTCAAGTACTCATCTTGACCATAGAGTTTTGGCAACCACCCGTTTTTATAACGAAAAAGCCCACCTCGGTAGGTACCAACCCACAATACTCCACTACTATCAAGGTAAAGAGACAGTATCTCAGTGAGCCCTTTTTCAGGTTTACTCAGCTTTGTGAGTTTAGCATCTTTGTAATAGTAAATCTCACCAAAATAAGTGGCGAAATAAACGCCACCTTCAGGATCAGTAACCACCGACCCCACCCTTGGTTTAGCATTGCTGGTGTTCTCAAGAGCAGTCTCAAGGCGCGCTTCTTTCATCACAGAGAGCCCTCCCAGGGTAGCGATCCAGAGATTTCCGTCAGGGCCTAAGGCGATGCTGCGAACATTGTTGCCCGCAAGACCATGATCGGTCTTGAATTTCTTTACTGATTCTCCAAGAAAAATCGAAAAACCGGAAGCGAATGTTCCTACCCATACATTGCCTTCCCGATCACAAAAAAGACTTTTAATCGTATTCTCGGGCAAGCCATTTTCTACCTTCCAACTGCTTACTTTCCCAATATTTACACGCACAATGCCACCACCCCACGAACCAAACCAGAGTTCCGTATCGCTAACCTTAGTACCTGCTGTAATAAAGGGATTGTAGTTTTGGCCTTCGATGGTGTAAGGAGCAAATAAAAAGCGGCCAGCTTCTTGTCGAAACAAACCTTTACCGGAAGTTCCGACCCAAAGTCGACCTTCCCCGTCCCGAATCAAGGCCCTGATTTTTTTACCTCCCAGGCCTCTGCCCTCACCTACTGGATTAACTTTCCACCAGTTTTCATTGCCCTTCACTACAAACAACCCCTGACGAAAAGTGCCTACCCATAAACTATCACCTTCGGCTTTGAGGACTCGAATTTCTGCATTATCAAGTCCTGTGCGGGTTTCAATTTTTTCTAAGCGTCCGTCTACAAAGCGCGCCAAACCACTGCGAGTACCCACCCAGAGATTTTCCTCCGTTGTAGCCATTGCAGTAATATCCAGCTCCAAACCGAGGTTTGAATCCGCTGGATTCCAGCTCCCTCGGTTAAATTGGAAAAGACCTGCGGTGGTGCCGCACCATACAGTTTGATTCCATTCAACAATAGAGGAAACAATACCAGAACCAAGGCCCTCAGAAGTACTGTAGTTTCGAAAAACATTGCCGTCGAAACGGCTGATGCCGGCCCCTTGAGTGGCCAACCAGACATATCCCCGGTAATCTTGGTGAATGTCATTTACCTGTGACTGTGGTAACCCATCGGCGACAGAATAATTCCGAAAATTACATTCTTGTCCTTGATTCCTCAAAGGGATCAAGGCAAACAGCCATACAATACAAAAACAGACGCGTAGGTTTTTAGCCATAGGCAGACATGTCACAGGGTATGGTGAATAAAAAAACAGGAAGAAAGATTGCTGAGAACCAACAACCATCATTTAAAAAACAACACTAAAGCTTCCCTGTATGTATTTCCGTCACCAGTAATGTTAGAGTTTCACTGCTAAAATCCCAATCCTTCCAAGGTAACTGCAATTTGCGTTGGCAACCTTGGAATTGTCCTATTACGAGTGGATTAGAAAAAGGTTCACTAAACTATACTAGTAGTTACCCTGGCCATTGCAAGGGTAAACACGGACCGTACAAATCCGTTATTCGCTGGTTCGTTGGAAAGACATCCGGCTTGGTTAATTTTCAGCCTTTTTATCGTTGCGTTGCTTGCGCTGCATGGGGTTTTCGGGCCGATAAGCGCGGTTCTTATAAATGGTAAAACGCGAGGGTTGTACCTGCCTTGGCCATGCGTTGTCATTGGTATTGATGTCTGCCGTTTCGCGATTAGGATCAAGTGTAACCCCTACCACTTCTTTTTCGAAGAAGAAAATTTTAGAAATGGTCTTTTCATCCATACGCCAAATCTCGGCCGGAATGTGTTCCATAGCAAAGGTACCATCGGCAAACTCAAAACGAAGAATCAGGGGCATCACCAATCCACCTTTGTTGGTAAACTGCAATTCGTAATAGTGGTAACCAGCGTTGATCAAAGCCAACTGAGCACTGTCCATACCCTCCAAATAGCGCTGATAGTCTTCTTTGTCTACTTCCAGCACTTCAAAGGGGTCGTTGAGGTTGTAAAAGTCGTTCAACTCTGGCTGAGCTTCCAACACGGTTTTAGGGGTCGATTCCAGGTTTCGCTGGGCGCTGATGTCAGGAATCTCGGCTGCCTCAGCAGCCTTTTGAAAGGGCTTTTCTATTTCAGGGTTTCGTGTATCAATTTGAAACCAACGTACTGCATCCAGTGAAATATCCACCGGATTGGTAGTGTAGAACCAGCCCCGCCAAAACCAATCCAGGTCTACTCCGGAGGCATCTTCCATGGTCCTGAAAAAATCGGCTGGTGTAGGGTGCTTAAATTGCCAACGTTGAGCGTATTGCTTGAAGGCAAAATCGAAGAGTTCCCGTCCCATGATGGTCTCCCGAAGGATATTGAGTCCGGCAGCGGGCTTTCCGTAAGCATTATTTCCAAACTGGTAGATGCTTTCAGAGTTGGTCATGATAGGCACCATTTTGCCCTGCTCTCCACTCATGTAACTCACAATTTTTGGGGCAGGCCCACGACGACTGGGGTAGTTTCGGTCCCACTCCTGCTCAGTGAGGTACTGTAAAAAGGTATTCAGTCCCTCATCCATCCAGGTCCATTGGCGCTCATCAGAATTCACAATCATCGGAAAATAATTGTGCCCTACTTCGTGAATGATCACGCTGATCATACCGTATTTAGTACGCGCGGTGTAAGTTCCATCTGATTCCGGCCGACCGCCATTGAAGCAAATCATTGGATATTCCATCCCTATGGAATTGGCATGCACTGAAATGGCCACAGGGTAAGGATAGGGAAAGGTATAGTGCGAATAGGTTTTCAAAGTGTGTGCTACCACACGGGTACTGTACTTCTCCCACAATGGATTGCCTTCTTTCGGATAGTAGGACATGGCCATCACTGTGCGATTCCCAAACGTTACTCCTTGTGCATCCCAGATGAACTTCCGGCTACTGGCAAAACCAAAATCACGCACATTCTCTGCCTGAAACACCCAGGTTTTGGTGCCTTTGGCTTTCTTTTTCTCATTTTCGAGGGCTTCTTCCGGCGTAACGATCATCACCGGCTCATCCGATTTTTTGGCTTTATCGTAACGAGAACGCTGCTCGGATGAAAGTACTTTAGAGGCATTTTGCAAAGTACCAGTAGCCGCCACTATGTGGTCAGCAGGCACCGTAATCTGCACTTTATAATTACCAAAAGTGAGTGCAAACTCGCCTCTGCCCAAAAACTGCTTGTGTTGCCAGCCTTCCACTTCGCTGTAAACAGCCATGCGAGGAAAAAACTGCGCAATGGTATAGAGATAATTGTCTTCGTCTGCAAAGTACTCATAACCTGACCGGCCTCCGATTTTCATCCGGTCGTTGATGTTGTAGCTCCATTTGATTTTGAAGGTAAAACTGCCTTTGGGTTTAAGGGTCTGCGGCAAATCGATCCGCATCATGGTTTTATTAACCGTGTAGGGCAAGTCTTTTCCAGAAGCATCCTTTACGTAACCCAACTTGAAACCTCCATCGAAATCAATGTGTAGGCGGTTGAGCAGATAAGGGGAAAAATCGTCGGAAATGGTTCCGCTTTGAATCTTGTAAGTATCCGAATCTTTGGCCCGACGGTTTTGATCCAGTTGTAACCAGAGGTACTTGAGGGGGTCGGGCGAATTGTTGTAATACGTGACTGTTTCTACCCCTTCAATGCGCTGTTTCTCGTCGTCGAGGGTGATCTGCATGTCATAATCTGCGCGCTGTTGCCAATACTGGTGGCCAGGAGCTCCACTGGCGGTCCGGTACACGTTGGGAGTAGCCAGTTCTTGTTTGAGTTGCCGAAAATTATTCTGGTTGGTATTTTCCTGCCCTTGAACTAAAGATAAACAGGCCAACATCATTAAACCTGTAAAGGCAATTTTGCGAAACGTCATTTGAGTCGGATTGTGCGAAAGAGGCGCTAAAGTAGGGATTTTCTACTGCTCTACAGCAGCACTATATCCACTGAAAACGGGTGTATTTTCTGGCGAAGTATTCATTTTAACCGCTATGAGTTATCTTTTTACCTTCGCTAATTTTGTTCCTTAGCCAATCACAACACGTAATCATGGGCCATCGTTTTTGGATTTTATCGACCTCAGGCTTACTGCTGCTGCCTATTTTATTGGCTTTTTCGCATAAGTTCTACCTTTCCACTACCACCATCGAGCACAACCCCAGCACACAAAGCCTGGAGATTACAGTTCAAACTTTCACGCACGATTTAGAGAAGGCAGTAGAAGCCGGCGAAACGCATAAATTACACCTTGGCTCACTAAAGGAATGGATATCGGCAAACGAAAAAGTGACTGAATACCTGCGCAAACACCTCAAAATCTTGGTCAATGGCAAAGCCGCCAACTTCGAATACATCGGCAAGGAAGTAGAGGTACACGACTGCTACGTTTACTTAGAAATTAAAGGAGTAAAACAGGTAAATGCTCTTTCGGTAGAGAACACATTGCTGATCGGCACTTTTCCCAAGCAGGTAAACAATGTGAACCTTAAAGCGGGAGGCAAAGTGTCTCAACTGGCTTTATCTGCCAGAAAAACCAGCGGCTCGTTCGACCTCTGATTTAATTGCAACCGTCTGCCCAGGCTTTGAGGTCTTTTGGTGTAGGAGCGGGCCGCGAAGGCACCCATTGGCGCACGACATAATTGGTAATGTTGGCAATCTGTGCATCCGAAAGCTCGGGATGCCCCAACATCTGCTGGTTATAGCTTACCCCATTCACCAAAATTTCTCCCTCTATCCCATTGAGAATGATACATGGAAGTTCTGTAGCATGGGCCTCTAAATAATCAGAATTGGCCAGCGGTGGGTAGAGTTGCGCCAACCCCTGCCCTTCTTCACCGTGACAATTGGCACAGTGAACCTCGTAGAGTCGTTTACCTTTTTTAGAAGGGTCGGTGCAGCGATAGGCCATCGCTCCCAATAAAATTACCGAAGCGACAAGTATTAAAACATTATTAAGCCGCATTCAAAAGCAATTCCATATCTCTCATCATCTTCTCCACTTCACCTTCCTCCGTACCGTCATAAATGCCGCGTATTCGCCGATTTTGATCGAGTAACAAAAATGCACCACTGTGCAGAAAACCGCCAGGTGCCCTACTATCTTGCTCCGCTGGAACCATGTAAGCTTCGGCAATCTTGAAAATATCTTTCATCGGCCCGGTGAGCAATTGCCAGCGTTCTGAAGAAATCCCGAGCCGGTCGGCGTAATCTTTAAGTGCTGCAATGGTATCGCGCTCAGGATCAATAGAATGGGACAAAATCAACACATTGGGGTTGTCCTTATACTTGGCATACACGTTGAGCATGTTGGCTTTCATGATGGGACAAATCGTAGGGCAGTTGATGAAAAACATGTCCACTACATGTACTTTCCCCTCCACAATCGTTTCGTCTACCAATTCTCCTTCCTGGTTGTGCAATGCGAAGATTGGCATTTCCCGAACCAAGGTGTCGTATACCGTTTTACCACCTTCCGATCGGGATTCGGTTTTAATATCGAGGTAAGGCAATTCTTTGGGTTCAGTTTGGCAACCAATCAGTCCAATTGTTCCAACTATCCATACCCAGATCACCAATTTCCAGTTCAACATCACTTCAATAAGTCTTTCACGTGTTCAATATTTCGATCCAAATTCGAATGATGACGGTTACCTGACACCAACACAGTATCTAAGTAACCCTCAGCCTGGTCGAGGTGTTCATTCACTTTGTCTTCAGGAATTCCGCGCATGTTGGGCATCCTTAGCCTTCCAGCCCACAAAACGGTAGAGTCTACAGCCATTTCGAGGCTGTCTACCCAACTCAAATAATCAACTTTCGCCTGATTTTCTTCAGACCGGCTACGCTGATAAAGCAGTTGAATCAATCCGTAAGCCCGGTCTACTTTGGCCTCAGTTTGCTTTTGTAGTTGCTGCGCCTCAGCCATTTTATTGCCGATGGCTTCGATTTGCTGATCAGGGTTCGAACAACCTACAGCTATTCCTAACAGGAACAAGAGTGGCAAGAATAGTTTCTTCATTGCGGATACAAAAATAACAAGCTAAGGGCGTTCTACCTTAAGAAACGGATCAATTCCGAAGTTCTTCCAGGGCCAACCATGCCATGAGCCCAATACTGGTTTCGAGTGCTTTTTCGTCGATGTCAAAAGTAGGAGTATGCAAACCTGAAGTAATGCCTTTGGCCTCGTTGCGGACCCCCAATCGGTAGAAACAACTGGGAACAACCTGAGAGTAATAGGCAAAGTCTTCTGCGGTCATTCGCAAATCCAAATCGATTACATTTTCCGCTCCCAAATAATGGATGGCACGTGACTTTGCCAGTTGGGTAGTAGCTTCATCGTTCACCAGAAAAGGGTAGCCTTTACGAATGTCTAATTCGCATTTACCCCCCATGGATTCTACCAGGCCAATGGCCAATTGGCTAAGCTTTTGGAGGGCATCCTGTCGCCAAACTTCATCGAATGTGCGAAAAGTGCCCATGAGCATCACCTCGTTGGGAATGATGTTGGTCGCCCCCTTGCCTTCTATCCAACCAAAACTCAACACAGTAGGTAAATCGGGTTGCGAATTTCGGCTCACCAATTGTTGGAGGGCCACCACCAAATGGGAGGCAATGAGAATGGGATCTACCACCAGATGTGGCAAAGCGGCATGTCCTCCTTTTCCAATAACCTTAATTCGAATTTCATCGGAGGAGGCCATGTACATTCCGGAGCGAAAGCCAACTTTTCCCGCTTCCATATCTGGATAAACGTGTTGACCAAACATCCGCTGAGGTTTCGGATTTTGCAAAACCCCCTCTTCTATCATCAATTTAGCTCCTCCCGGCAACAACTCTTCGCCAGGCTGAAAAACACAAGAAATACTACCCTCGAATTCGGTGCGCAAATCGTTTAAAATGCGCATAGATCCCAGCAACGAAGCGGTGTGGACATCGTGACCACAAGCATGCATCACTCCTTCGTTGGTAGACCTGTAAGGCACCTCGTTGGTTTCAGCAATTGGAAGAGCATCTAAATCGGCCCGCAAAGCAATGACCTTTGCACTCGGATTTTTCCCGGAGATGGTGGCTCGGAGGCCCGTTTTTACCAAGCCAGATTCGTAAGGAATACCTAGCTGATCAAGGTATGCGGCTACATACTGTGAAGTTTCCACTTCTTCAAATGAGAGTTCTGGGTGCTGGTGTAAGTGCCTCCGTACCTTAATGGTGTCGGCCACATAGGCTTCGGCCAGCGCTTTTACCCGTGCGCTTAAGTCGGTCATCAGCTTTTGCTAAAAAAGATCATTTTAACGGCTACCACCAAGAGCAATCCTCCAAAAGCTTTTTTAAGCAGTGCGCCATCCAGGTTGAGGGCAATTTTAGAGCCCACGTACCCGCCAAGCATAAAGGTGCCAGCAATAATAATGGCATAGGTGTAGTCGATGCTTTTTTGCTGGTGATAGTTGTAAGCTGCCAGGATGCCGATCGGTAACAGTAAAGTGGCAACACTGGTTCCCTGGGCCTGATGTTGGGTAAAACCCATGAAAAAAACCAAAGCTGGCACAATCACAATTCCGCCTCCAATGCCGAGCATACCGCTCAACATTCCGGCTAACAAGCCGATTACAACTAAGGTGATGATTTCTTGGGCGCCCATGGGGGATTAAAAATCCAGCCCAAGGGAAAGGTGAGTTATCGGTTCGAGTACCTGTCTGTCCTCTACCCCCCAGGCGTAGTCAAATCTAACAAAATATCCCCACAGCTTGGTACGCAAGCCGATGCCGTAAGAGCCAATCAATGGGTCTTTCTGATTTTTGAGGGTGATGGTCAACGGATTGTTGACGATCTCGTCAGTGTTGAATGAATTGTCTTCAGAGTAAGGACTATCACCGGTCCAGGCGGTACCAAGATCACCAAAGCCAATGAGCTGAAAGTTGGAAATCAGATCTGATTTGATGGGCTTGTTAAGGAAATACTTGAACACCGGCCAACGCAGCTCACTGTTGAGCACCGCAAAACTGTTTCCGTTACGGGCATTCTGAATGAATCCGCGCATGTTGGTTGCGATGGTTTGGAAATAATAGTTTTGGTCTTGCGAGATTTGAGTATCAAAGTCGAAGCGCTCACGATCGCCCAAGACAATCCAGTTGTCTACCGATCCCATGTAATAAACCAACCTACGGCTACCAAAAGAAGTACTGGCCGCAAAGCGGTTGGCCCAGATTAAACTCCGGTGAAGTTTTTGATAATGGCGAAAATCAGCACCCACCACGGTCATATCCGACTGGGCAGCCCCGATTTCTTGCTGATACTCGGCAAATAACTTGAAGCGCAAGCCATTGTACAGGTTTAAACCGCGGTCAAGGGTATTGTCGAAAATGTATTCCAGTTTGGCTCCACCCCAGTTGATGAAATCATCAGGAATTTCCAAACTCTGCCGATTAGTGGATAAGGTAATGAGTCGATCTCTGCGGCCCATAAACGAAAACCGAACTGCCGCTACCTCACTGAAGGGCCATTTATAAATGGCACGCCCTTGATAAGTAATGTTACGGGTAAGATTTTGCTCGTTGACGTAGGTAATGGTTTGCCGGTTGAAAACGTATTGGCGGTCCAACCTGCGCGAACGGTTGAGGAAAGACAAAAGGTACTCTACGTTGTTGTTGTTAAAGGAGTAGCGAAACCCACCTTCCAACTTGTAGTCCTCAAAAAGGTCGATGATGCCCAATTTGGCAAATCCACCCATTCCTGGGTTGAAATAGGGACCTCCATTAAACCGTTGGTAAACATCGTTGGTAAAATCAAAATCGAACTGCGTAACAATGTCGGTAGAGACAAAATTGATGTTGTAATTCCGATTTTGTGGAAGGCGAAATTCCTCTGGCTCTTCCGCTAACGCTTCTTCCGCGGTTGCAGGTTCCGTTTTAGTAGAGTCATTTTCTTCCTTGTTTTTCTTGGCCTCTAACCGGATGAAGCGAGAGCCCTCTGAGGTTTTTTCCGATTCTACCGGCTCACTCTCAAACTTATAATTGTCAATGTCAATCTCGCCCGAGTCACGGCTTACCGGCACATCTTCACTAAAAACATCGATGGTTTCATATTTCAAATCGCGGGAATCGCTCCTTTGCTCGTCTAAGGCAGACTGGCTGTCTTGCTGCTCAATGGCATCTTTGAGGTCGGTATTGCGAAATTCCAGGTCAAAGGTTTGCGGTTCACCCCCAAAATTACCTACCATCAGGCGGTAGCGTCCATTGAGGTATACGATCTCCGCATACTTTGCCGATTCTACATCTACATCGTGTTCTAAAATGTTGCGGTAATAGTTGGTGATCGGGTTGGTTTTGGTGAAGTACCGGTAGTTGAATGTGGTGTCGATGCTGGCAATCGCACTGTCAGGACGACCTATGTAACGGTTGATAATGCCATTTTCATCCGCCAGAAACGTGTAAAGTTGCTGATCGTAAGGCTGCGCAAAGGTTTCCGAAATTCCAGGTGTTTCCGTCACCCGTCGAAGTTGCTTCGACTTGGTTTTAACATCATAAACGTACAAGTCGAGGTCGGCTGGTAGTAAAGGAACGCTCTTAGAATCTACGTCCAACATTTCGCTGTCGCGGTTAGAGCTAAACAAGATGTATCTTCCTTTTTCTACGTAAGCAGGATACAGATCATCGTACAAGTCATCGGTGATCTTAGTTTGAGAATTGGACGAAACCCGGTATTCGTACAAATCCGTTTGGCCGTCTTTGAAGGCCGAAAAAATCATGCTTTTCCCATCAGGCGAATAGGTAAAGCTCGTGATTCTTTCCAGCCGGAAAATCGGCTTGGTGATCATTTTCTTTTCCTCCAGAAGGTAGAGTGATAACTGCACCTCCCCTTTCTTCTCGTAGATAATGGCAAGGTTGTCTCCTCTTGGGCTCCAATCCAACAAAGGATACGACTCGTCATTGATGCGATCGAGCTTATGATTGCCCTTCATCAATTGTTTTTTCTTTCCGGTGCTCAAATCATACGTATACACCCGAAATTGCCCCATTTGATTGGTTACAAAAGCCACTTTGTCTCCATCAGGGTGAATCCTAAGCTGTGTATATTTTCGATTTTTCCGAATGCGAAAGTCCAGGTTTTCACCACCTGGAGCCAATCGTGCATCTTCTTCTAGCTTGTACTTATTTTTGTAGTGGGTTTCACTCTCTGCCAAAAGGGTTTTGAGTGAGACGCCCAATACAAACAAAAATCCACTTTCTACATTGCGGCTTATGCGGGCCATGTATAGAATGTTGGGGATCACATTTTCGCCATACGTTTCTGCAACGTAAGCCCAAAGGCTGTGCCCTGCATCACGTGCGTCTTCACCGGTGAGGCGGTTAAACTTTTTGAAGCGATCATCGAGCATCCCATCCCGAAGTCGGTTGTCGATGACCAGGCTGCGGGAATCGGTAACATAGGAGATCAATCCTTCGGAATACCATTCAGGAAGATTGAGCAAGGTGGAGTTCTTCACCATGTCCTTCAGGTTGTTACCAAACATCATTTTATTAAAGATGATGCGGGCCAACCCCGAACGGATTTGACGCTCTAATTTTTCATGATCTCCTTCAAAGTAGACGAATACTTTGTTGCCTGAAATACGCGTAACTCCACCAATGTTGTACTGCTCTCCATCTTCTAACCCGATGTTACTTTGACGAAAATGCTCTAACTTGTTGTACAGCAGGAAATATACTTTGTCTTCCAGGTAGTAATCAAAGGTTTTCTGAAGTTCATCAAGGGTTTTCTGAGCAGTTTTGGCAGTATAAATAGCGGTGTTCTTTCCACCAGAATAGAAATAGAGGTTGAAGCGATCAAACTTGTAATAACTCCAGATAAGGTCTTGGTGCTGTACCCGGTTTTTGCCGAAAGAAATATTGGATCCGTGGTAGAATTGCGCCCAGGCAGCATGGGATATACTGCCCAAAAGAAACACTCCTAAAATGGAGCATACCAGCTTTAAAGTACGCCTTGATCCCCGCATATGCCGTTTAAACAACTGGTAAAGGTAACTCATAAAGAGCAGTCTTATTATTTTTGTTCCGCACTTTTTTCGGGTGCTTCAGGAAGCTCAACACAACCATGATTCAAGTCCAACAATTCACATTTAATCCTTTTCAGGAAAACACCTACATTCTTTATGACGAAACCAAGGCTTGTATCATCATCGACCCTGGTAATCATGTTCGTGAAGAAGATGCGGCCCTAACCGATTTCATTGCAAAGGAAGGTCTTGCTCCACAACGTTTGCTCAATACGCACTGCCACATCGATCATGTATTTGGCAATCGGTTTGTTGCACAAAAATGGCATCTTGACTTGGAAATGCACCGGCTAGACCTGCCTACCTTAACTATGGTGCCACTCTCTGCACAACTTTACGGCATTCGCACTTACCAAACTTCCCCGGAGCCTAAAAAGTTTTTAGAAGCCGGCGATATTGTTCGTTTTGGAACATCGGAATTGGAGGTGCGCTTTGTTCCCGGTCATGCTCCCGGACACATTGCTTTTGTAGCCCATCCCGAAAAGCTGATTATTGGAGGGGATTTGTTGTTTCAGGGAAGCATCGGACGAACCGATTTGCCCGGAGGAGATTTTGATACCTTGATCCAAAGTGTAGAAAGTCAAATCTTTTCACTGGACGATTCCTACACGGTTTTTCCAGGTCATGGTCCGGAAACCACTGTTGGTAGGGAAAAGAAAACAAACCCCTTTTTCAATCGCTAAGAAACCCTGCTAAAAGACTTGCCGCAATCGCCAATCAGCGGTAGGAGGTTTCATCGAAATGATTACTTTTATACACCTTTAAATCTCTTTTTAAACGGGTAGGCTGAATGAGCGTGATGAATTGCATTGTGGTTGACGACGATCCTATGTCGACCGAGGCGCTGAAGAAATGCATCGAGAACACCTATTTTCTGAAATTGGTAGATGAGTTTGCTTCAGCAGAAGATGCCCTTGAAGGTTTATCCGAACTTAGTGTAGATTTAATATTTCTGGATGTAGAGATGCCTGGTATGAGTGGCATCGAATTCATCCGCTCCCTTAAAGATGTTCCCCAAATAATTATTACTTCGGCAAAATCGAACTACGCTGCCGAAGCTTTTGACTACAACGTTACCGACTACATTGTTAAACCGGTTGACCTTGATCGCTTTCAGAAATCGATCGAAAGGGTCAGGCTGATGAATGAAAACTTTCAGGTGAGTGCCCGCAAACCTGGAAATGATGTCTTTTTTGTGAAAGAAGATACACGCCTTGTTAAAATCAACGCAAAAGACATCTCCTACATTGAAGCCAAAGCCGACTACGTAAGTATTAACACAACCAAGAAGCGGCACACCATCCTTTCTACCATGAAAGCCATTGAGAGCAAATTGGATCAGGGGGATTTTGTACGCATCCATCGTTCTTTTATCGTACGGTTGGACAGTATCAATGAAATCGACAACAATGTGGTAAGTATCGGAGACAAGCTCCTCCCGGTAAGCCGATCGTATAAGGTGAACCTGATGGAGAAGCTGAACATGCTCTGATTTCCCAAAACTTCCACCGGTGGTTCGTCCACCTTTTTTTTGCATTTGTCGAAGGTCTTGGACATTGATCGAAATGTCCGAACAATTGCTGCTTCAATATTCGATCATTGCAACCTCTTAAATCAAACTATAATAACTCACTATGGATAATCTGGATGACACGCTGGTAAAAATCAAAGAGATGATCATTCTCTATGGCATAGAACTGCTAACGGCTTTAGTGGTACTCGTAATTGGCCTTATGGTCATAGGTTTCATTACGAATAACATCATGAAGCTCATGGAGAAGCGCAATGTAGATGCATCGCTCCGGCCGTTTCTTCGCACTTTAATTTCTGTGATCCTAAAAATTGCACTGGTCATTACAGTGCTGGGGATGTTGGAAGTGGAAACCACCTCTTTTGTGGCCATTTTGGGTGCCGCTGGTTTGGCAATTGGCATGGCCCTTTCAGGCACCTTGCAAAATTTCGCCGGTGGTGTCATGATCCTCATTTTCAAACCCTTCAAAGTGGGTGACGTGATCGATGCGCAAGGTTACATTGGAGCCGTCAATGAAATTCAGATTTTTAATACCATCCTTAAAACTCCCGATAACCGTACCATCATTATTCCAAATGGCGGATTGGCCACGGGAAGCATGGTCAACCTTTCTACGGAACCCCAACGCCGGGTAGACTGGACGGTTGGCATCGGCTATGGTGACGATGTGGATAAAGCGGAAGCGGTGATTCAAAAATTGATTGACGCCGACTCCCGCATTTTGAAAGATCCTGCTCCCTTTATCGCGGTTTCTGAATTGGCCGATAGCTCTGTGAACTTTACGGTTCGTGCTTGGGTCAACTCGGCTGACTACTGGGGTGTCTTCTTCGACATGAACAAAGCAGTTTATAAAACTTTCGATCAGGAAGGGCTCAACATTCCATTCCCACAGATGGATGTGCATGTACACCAAAACAATTGAACCTCTTTCAAATAATGTTTAACTAACAAAAATTTGCAATTCGATATGGACATTGAAAAATACCTCGACAAAGCGATTGACGTCATTGTTAGTCACGGCCCTGGAATTGTGGCTGCCCTTGTAGTTTTAATCATTGGTTTATGGATTGTTGGCAGAATTGTCAATGTGGCCAAAAAACTGATGGAAAAGCGCGGGGTCGACCCTTCCCTACGGCCTTTTCTCGGAAGCCTGATCTCGGTAGGCTTAAAAGCTATGCTGCTGATCAGCGTGGCCGAAATGGTAGGCATTGAGACCACTTCATTTGTTGCCCTGATTGGTGCCGCTGGTCTGGCCATTGGCCTGGCCCTGCAGGGTACCCTGGCCAACTTCGCCGGTGGTGTGCTCATTTTGTTGTTCAAACCCTACAAAGTGGGCAACCTCATCGAAGCGCAGGGCCACATTGGTGTGGTCAAAGAAATCCAAATTTTTGTCACCATCCTGCTGTCGCCCGAAAACAAAACCATCATCATTCCCAATGGAGCGATTTCGAACGGAGACATTACCAACTACACTACTGCTGGTAAAATCCGGGTAGACCTCACCATGGGCATCGCCTACGATGCGGATATCAAAACGGCCAAAGAAACGCTGATCAAAATCATGGAAAACCACCCCAAGGTTTTGAAAGACCCGGCTCCTTTTGTAGGCGTAGCTGAACTGGCCGACAGTTCGGTGAACCTGGCGGTTCGCCCCTTCTGCGAACCTGAAAACTACTGGGATGTATATTTCGACATTTACGAACAAGGGAAAGAGGCTTTGGATGCTGCTAACATCACCATCCCGTTCCCACAGTTGGATGTTCACTTAGAAAAACAGTAAAGTTTAAATCAACAACTTACTTAGAAGCAAATCTATATTCATGAAACGAGGAATTTTGATACTTCTCTTAGGCGGGCTTTGGATTTCACAGTCCGCCATGGGGCAGTCAGATGACGATAAGGCATTTGTTGAAGATGCCACCCAAAAAACCAAGGAAAACGTAGGAAGTGAAGAGGCCAAAGAACCCTCTTGGAAAAAAGGAGGAACGGCTTCACTCAATTTCAACCAGGTTTCCCTCATCAACTGGGCTGCCGGTGGACTCAATTCGGTTGCCGGTAGTGCCTTCTGCAACCTTTATGCGAATTACCGCAAGGGGAAAAGCACCTGGGACAATACCCTGGACCTGGGCTATGGTTTGATCAAACAGGGCAATCAGCGCTTTATCAAAAGCGATGATAAAATCGATTTCACTTCCAAATATGGCCAGGAGGCTTTTGGAAATCCGAAATGGTTCTATTCCGGGCTGCTCAACTTCAAAACCCAGTTTGCTCCGGGTTATTCTGACCCACCGGCTAACCTGGACCGTATTTCCGACTTTCTTGCACCTGCCTATTTGCTGGGTGCCATCGGTATGGACCACAAACGAAACGACAACCTCTCGCTGTTTCTTTCTCCGGTAACCGGGAAGTTGACCATTGTGAACGATGACTCTTTGTCGGCAGAAGGCGCTTATGGCGTAGATGCCGGAGAGACCACCCGTTTAGAGTTAGGGGGATATTTAAAGATTGCCTACAACCAGGAAGTTTTGAAGAACGTGAACCTCAACTCACGCATTGAACTGTTTTCTAATTACATCAACAACCCTGAGAACATCGATGTTTTTTGGGAAACGGTGGTGACCATGAAGGTGAACAAATACCTCAACGCCAACATGGGTTTCACCCTCATCTATGATGACGATATCGACATTCCGGTTGCTGATGAAAACGGCAACCAAGTAGCTATTGGTCCCAGAACGCAATACAAGCAAGTACTGGGCATTGGCCTTTCCTATCAATTTTAATGCACTGCGAAACTGACAGAATCATGAAAAAAACGCTTCTGCTTTTGACCGCCTTCGGCTTCTGCTTTTCGCTGATGGCACAAAACGCCACCCGGACCTGGGGTCTTGGTGCGCACTTTGGAACCATGCAATATGCGGGTGATCTTGGAAACGAAATGTTTACCACTACCGACTTGCATGCTGCCGGTGGGTTATCGCTCAACCGCTACCTCACCAATTCTTTCGATGGACTGTTGATGGTCTCTCACGGCTTGTTGGATTACAAGGGAGACACCAGCGGGTTCAAGACGTTCACCACCAACTTCGATTTGATGGCACGGTACAAGTTCAACAACGGCTATTTGCTGAAGGAAGACTTTCCCATTGCCCCCTTTCTCCAAGCCGGGGTGGCTACCGCGCTAACCAAAGCCGGGCATTATGCCAACGACTTTGAAATGGATTTCAACTTTCCAATGGGTGGTGGTATCAAATTTCAAGTTGCTGAGCCGCTGAGTGTGGTGCTACAAACCACCTACCACTACACTTTGTCCGATTTCTACGATGCAGACAGTAGGACCCAGGAGTTGGATAACACCCGGGACCAATTTTTGACCAGTACCGTTGGCATCGTTTACAATTTCAATATGCCGGTGGATACAGATGGTGATGGCATCGTTGACGCTGCCGACCGTTGTCCTGAACAACCCGGTAGCAAAGAAGCGGGTGGATGCCCTGATGCCGACAAAGATGGCGTAGCTGATGCTGACGACCGCTGCCCTAACGTAGCTGGAGTGGGTGAAAACGGTGGATGTCCTGCGATAAAGAACAAGGATAGAGCAGTGATGAAAGCAGCCATTAAAGGACTCTTGTTCGAAACCGGGTCAGCGAACATCAAAGAAGAATCCAACAAGGTGTTGGACAATGTAGCTACCGTGCTTAAAGCCAACCCTGCTTACAAGTTGACGATCCACGGACACACAGACAACACCGGCAACGCAGACCGTAATTTAGAGCTCTCGAAGCAACGCGCCCAAGCCGCTAAAGAATATTTAGTAGCCAAAGGAGTTGACGCCAGCCGCATCACAGCAGAAGGTTTTGGCGATGCCAAACCAGTTGCTGGCAACGATACTGAAGAAGGTCGTGCAAAAAATAGGAGAGTTGAATTTAAAATTGTATTTTAGCCTCAGTAGTCGGGTTAATTTTGGAGTTAGTAAAGGTAAAAGCCCCGGGCGCGCAAGCCTCCGGGGCTTTTCCTATTTTTAGCCCTTTGGTTCATCCTCCCCCAAATCGCTGACCATCCTTCGACTGCTATCGGCCAATCCCTTTGTATTTCGTTTTAAGAAAACGAAAATAGCGCGCTCATAGTCATGCTATCTTGAGCGCAACTCCTTGGTTGGGTAAAGAAAGCCCAAGAGAACTATTGTAAAATTGTTGGAAAAAGGATAGGCGATTAGCGAACGCCGTCCATGTCGGTAGGCACAGTTTGTCCTCCGGGCACCTGCGGATTTTTTACTGGTACACAGTTTTTGAGCTTGTGAGGCCGTAAATGAAGGAAACGTACGCTCAATATTACAGGACGATACCGACTGTTGAAATAGGTCATGGATGACCGGCCGTTGTCGAAGTTATAGGCGGTGAGAATGGGAGTTTCCAAAGTGGGAATCACCATTAGCTTTTGAGAGACCTTGAAGCCATAGCCCAGCTTATAGTGCAAAGAAGCCACAATTGACCCAGGAAAGGTTTCCGCCACCAAACTACTTGACTCACTCTTGCGAGAAGTAGAAAAGAAGTAGTTCCCGTCTACCCCAAGAGAATTTTGGATGAAGTTGTAGTCGGAAAGTTGCCAAACGTGGTTGAGGTTAAAATGCACCGCTCCGAGATGGTCATAATACTTATTGATTCCTTCGGTTGAAGAGATCACCGTGTTGTCAGCGTTTTGAATGTTTTGTAAGGTAAACTTTTCACGACCCGAGTAGCCTTTATAGGCAATGCCGTAGTCGATGTATTTTACCAATGAAGAATATTGGAGAATATGGTACCGACCGGCTTCCAGGTATAAGCCTGGAAAACGTCCGCGCGCCCGAAATTCACCATCAAGGCGGTTGGTCCCATCATCGGATAGTGTTTTGTTTTTAGGCCTGAAATCGGTGGCCATGTAGGTAAGACCAGGCGCCCAATACCAACCGCTCTTTTTGAATTGCGGTGGACTGGGAAACAGTTGTTTGTTTTGGCGGGTATAGCCTTTGTTTCTGCGCTGTGCTTCAGCGCTTCCCACCACCAGCAGCAAGCCAATAACTAATAAATATAGTCTCATCCTCATAATTAAGATAACGGTTAGAGCTGTTCCAATATTCTTTGCTCTACCTCATCGCTATCCCAGCGCTCTTTAATGTTTTCCATGGCCATGACTGAAGCCATGATTTTATCTTGCTTTTTACCTAAGGCCAATGCTTCACTGTATCGACGGTGGCTGAAAGTAACCATAGAATATAAGGGCACCCACTTTTCGGGATGTCGATCGTAAATGCGCTTTTCAATCTTCTTTTGCAGCAAAAAGCCTTCATCACCGACCAGGTCGCGCATTTCAATAAAATTGCGCAAAGCCAGGTCAGAAATGGCATCGGCATCGGGCTTGCGATGGGCCGCAAATTCGGGAATGGTGGTACTCCAATCGCCATTATTGCGGTCC
This sequence comes from uncultured Flavobacteriales bacterium, assembly GCA_937899835.1. Lineage (GTDB taxonomy): Bacteria > Bacteroidota > Bacteroidia > Flavobacteriales_G > Salibacteraceae > CALCCE01. The sequence continues at coordinate 34,624 of CALCCE010000208.1, forward strand.
AAAATATCGGTAAGCACGGTACAATCTTCAAATCCTGAATTCATGCCTTGGCCGTAGAACGGAACAATGGCATGAGATGCATCTCCAATAATCAAGATACGGTCCTCGTAGTTCCAAGGTTCGGTTTTTACCGTTATTAAAGAAGCCGTAGGGTTAGAAAAGTATTCAGCTTCCAGTTTTGGCATGTAGGTAAGCGTATCTGGAAACACCTCTTCAAAGAAACTGCGAACTGCACGATCGTCTGTTAAACTGGCAAAAGAAGGAGCCCCTTCGTATGGGAAAAATAAAGTACAGGTAAAACTGCCGTCTAAATTGGGGAGTGCAATGAGCATGTATTGCCCTCTTGGCCAGATGTGTAAGGCATTTTTGTCAATTTGAAACGTCCCATTTGGTCCAGGTGGGATGGTCAGCTCCTTGTACCCATGAGGTAAATAATGTTGACTATAATTGAACCGGTCGGTGCGCATCAGCCGGTTGCGAATCGCCGAAAAGGCCCCATCGGTTCCAAAAATGCGGTCACCGCTAACTTCCATGGTTTCCCCGGTCTCACTGTTCTCGAAATGCAGGGTGTTTGTGTTCAAATCGAGATCGAGGCACCGTGCGTGAAAATGCATGGTCACATTTTCAAAACGGCCGGCCGCCAAAAGCAGTTGGCGGTTCAGTTCTCCTCTTGAAACCGAATAAATGGCCTCATCCTCTTTGCCGTATTGCTGAAAAGTGAGCTCTCCGGAAACACTGTGCATGATCCGGCCTTTCATGGGGATAGCGATTTTCTCAATGATATCGGTCACACCTGCCTCCTCAATGGCTTTCCATCCTCGGTTGGACAAGGCAAGGTTGATGGAGCGACCTGCAATGATCTCTGCGGTGCGCAGGTCTCCCCGCCGTTCAAACACTTCTACCTGATATCCTCTCCGGGCCATTTTAATGGCCAACAACGAACCGACCAAGCCGGCTCCAACTACAATAATCTTTTCCATGCGTGTTGGTTAGGTTGAAGCTGGATCAGGCGATCGCCTTTTCCAGAATTTTCCCAAATCGATATGCGTCTTCAAATGAATTGTACAAAGGTACCGGAGCGATTCGAATTACGTTTGGCTCTCGCCAATCGGCCACGACTCCTTCCTGGGTAAGTTGATCAAAAAGTGGTTTGCCACTGCCGTGAGCCAAAATTGATAGCTGGCAACCACGCCATTTTTTTTCTTTTGGTGTAATGACCTCAAGGTCTATCGAACTGGATTTTTTGGATACTTCTCCAATAACAAACTCCAGATAGCCCGTCAACTGCTCACTTTTGGTCCTTAGCGCTGGCATGCCTATTTCATCGAATAGTTCGAGCGAAGCTTTGTGCACTGCCATCGAAAAAACGGGAGCATTGCTCATTTGCCACGATTCTGCGGTGGGAATCGGTCGAAACCCCTTTTCCATCAAAAAACGGTCTTCTTTGTGGTGCCCCCACCAACCTGCCAATCGTGGTACCTCCGGGTTCGATGCATGCCGCTCATGTACGTAAATTCCCGAAACACTACCCGGACCTGAATTAAGGTACTTGTAGGAACACCATGCAGCAAAGTCGACATCCCAATCGTGCAGCGCCAGCGGCACGTTGCCCACACCATGCGCCAAATCAAATCCGACCAAAGCTCCTGCTTTGTGTCCCGCTTTGGTGATGGTTTCCATGTCGAACAATTGACCACTATAATAATTGACTCCACCGATCATGACGGTAGCCAATTCCGGACCATGTGTTTCAATGGCTTGTAAAATGTCTTCCGTGCGAATCAAATGTTCATCAGGCCGAGGCGCTACTTCTACCAACACTTCTTCCGGGTCGTAGCCGTGCCAGCGCAATTGGGTTTCCAGAGCATACTGATCAGAAGGAAAGGCTTTCGCTTCACAAAGAATTTTGAACCGCTCTTTGGTTGGGCGGTAAAAACTCACCAACAGGAGGTGAACGTTGACGGTCAATCCGTTCATGGCGACAACCTCATTTTCACGAGCACCTACAATGCGGCTTAAAGGACCCGCAAACCACTCGTGGTAACTGACCCAAGGATTTTTTGCCCTAAAGTGGCCTTCAACTCCGTGAGCTGCCCAATCGTCTAATTCTTGCTGTAGCGCAGCTTTGGCTCCGACGGGCTGTAAACCCAAGGAGTTGCCGGTGAGGTAAACTACTTCACGGCCGTTGTGCTGCGGAAATAAAAACTGTTTGCGGTAAGCTGCCAAAGGATCGTTGGCATCTGCTTGTTTTGCAAATTCAAGGTCGAAAACAAAGGGTATTTGGCTCATTCGCGGTAATTTTGCCGACTTCCAAAAGTAAGATTATTCAGCAACCTGAACTTAGAAAAGCAATGAAACAGGACCACTCCCACCGCATGTACGACGAAGCTTTGAAATACTTTCCCGGTGGAGTGAATTCTCCGGTAAGAGCTTTTCGCTCCGTACACGGCCAACCCGTCTTCATGGAAAGCGGTGACGGTTGTCATGTTCGAGACATTGACGGAAACCGGTACATTGATTTTTGCTGTTCTTGGGGGCCGCTTATTCTTGGCCACAATCACCCTTCTGTGCGGCAAGGAATTTTGGATGCCGTTTACCGTGGCGTCACTTTCGGCACCCCTACTTTGGCCGAGAATCGCTTGGCACGGCTCATCATCCATCACCACAAATACGTTGAAAAAATTCGTTTTGTCAATTCAGGGACCGAAGCTGTAATGTCGGCCATTAGGTTAGCACGCGGATATACTGGGAGACCGAAAGTGTTAAAGTTCGAAGGCTGTTACCACGGCCATGTTGATAGCCTCATGGTCAATGCGGGTTCTGGTTTGGTCACTTTTGGCACTTCCTCTTCGGCAGGAATTCCCGAGGCCTTTGTAGGAGAGACTTTGGTCGCTCCCCTAAACGATAGGGCCGCTGTTGAAAAAGCGGTAGCCGATTATGGTTCGGAACTGGCTTGTATCATTATTGAGCCCATACCAGCCAACAATGGTTTGTTGCTGCAAAATCCTGAGTTTCTCCAATTTTTGCGCGAAATCTGCACTGCTAATAACATACTGCTCATTTTCGACGAAGTAATCTCCGGTTTTCGGGTAGGTTTTGAAGGTGCTGCCGGCTTGTTTGACATTCAACCCGATTTGATTACCTACGGTAAGGTGATGGGAGGCGGCATGCCGGTCGGTGCCTACGGTGGTCGTGCTGAAATCATGGGAGAGGTTGCCCCTGATGGGCCAGTTTACCAAGCGGGTACCCTTTCCGGAAATCCAGTGGCCATGAGTGCGGGGGCATCGCAATTGCGCGAATGCTTGCGACCTGGTTTTTATGAGAGCCTGGCTGAACGTACCTCTACTTTTGTGACAAAAGTACAAGGACATGCTGACGATAAAGGATATCCGTTTCGGATTCATGCCATGGGCTCTATCTTCTGGATGGCCTTTGGTACAAAAGACGACATCCGCACCTCGGCTGCCATTGACCCGAACAGCATGGAACAGTACAAAACGTTGCACCGTTACATGCTTTCAAACGGAGTCTATATCGCTCCTTCAGGATACGAGGTAGGTTTTGTTTCTGATGCTCACACACCACACGATTTGGCAGAAGCAGCTACCATTATGTGTGCTGGCTTGGATGCTGCTTTCGCTGAATAAGGTTCCACTGCTCAGCGCTGTCGGCGAAACAAGGCTTTCAAATCACTCACCCGATCGTTGTTTTGCATGCGGGCGAGCACTTCTGATGCAATGGCATCTTGCGGATCAAGGCGATTCAAGAGCAGGGCATATTCTTGGGCTTGTGCATAATCTGCGGCTTCTAAAGCCAATTGCAGGCCCATGCGATACGCGCGCTTTGGATTGGGGTATCCGACCTTTATCAAAGGAACTGCCGTTTCCAATGCACTTGAGTAATCTTTCAACAGGTAGTAGGTTTCCATCTCTAAAATTGCTCTTGAATTGGAAACCGGAAGAAAATAAGAAGCTTTACGAAAGGCCAATAAAGCACTAGCATAATCCTTTTCCTCACGCAATTCTCTGCGCCCTGCATCAACCCATTTTTCCGACCGGGCACTGTCTTCTTTCGTAAATGCATAGTCCATGGCAACCAACTGGCGGTTAATGGCGCGCATGGTCTGCCCCATCAGCCGATGGTTAGGATCATATGCATAAGCCTCCAACACGCGTTTTCGCGCTGCAACGGCCTGCTTGCGCTGCATCAATAAAAACAAGGCATCGTCCATCAACAGTTCGGCAAACTTGCCGTCCCGGCCCAAAAGCGCATAGGGCTGCAAATCAGCAACCATTGACTGTTTCTTTTCATAGTAAATATCCTGTGGTAATCCTTGGAGCGAATACAGCAAATAGGTGCCGCTGTGTTCGTAATAGGTTTTGAATACGTGGCGGCCAATCATTTCCATGCGCTGTTGCTGCCTACCAGAATCGGTAAACACCCAAAACGCGGGCAAGCCAAGCAATAAAGCACCCCAGGTAGCCAAATAGAGTCTACCTTTCTTAAGTTGGGGTTCTAACCGGTGTACAACCCTGAGGGAAAGCACCATTAGAAGCGTAGCCGGGTAGCAAAATAAATCCCAATCCATGGGCATGGAAAGCAGTGGATTTACCATGAAGAGCATGGCCAAAAACAGCAGTAATGCAAAACTGATCAAACGAATACCAGAATCATTCCAAGGTATTTTCCCTTTGAAATGAATGCACAAGCTTCCCAACAAAAACAAGGCGGCAGGCGACCAAAAAAGCAGGGCGTTGGCAAAATCCAACAGGTGGTTCCAGCTCCAAAGGTTGTAACGGTCCAGTGGAGCTTCGGGAGAAATAATCGGCAAAAACAGACGATCGATGTCGCGGGTGTCCATCGTCAAAGCCCTGGGGTCTTGGTGGTCTTCAAACACAAAAAAGTATCCTATCAAACCCACTACAGCGATCGGCAAACCCATCCAAAGCAGTGTACCTCGAGTGGTCTTCAGTTTAACTCCAATAGAAGTATTTCCTGAAAATTGAGCTATTCCGGCCAACAATACTGAAGGCATCAAAAGCACGGCCAGCGTGTGGAAACGCAAGCTGACAAGGTTGATGAGTAGTAAAACCAACCACCAGCGTTTATTTCGGGTTGAGATGGTGCGCTCCAGAGCCCAACACCAAACCACCAACAGAAAATACACCGGAGCATAGGCTTCGATGTGCCCAAAGAAAACCAATAAGAAAGGAGAGGCTCCTCCAATGAAAAGGAACAACAAGCGCCAAGGTGTACGCTGCAACTTTTTTAATACAAGCCGACTCCAAACCAACAGAAAACCCATGCCGAACAGGGTATTGACCCAACGAAAGGCCTGGTAATAATCCAGCTCCAGCAGGTAGCTGCATAGGATGATCAACTGGTAAACACCCCAACGCCCGTTTCCGGGCTTAATGTCCAGCGAGAATACTTTTTGCCAGTAATCCTCCGGCAATTCGGTGGCGATCTTATCCAAATCGGGCAGGAAGGAGCGGGCATTGCCGTAATAATCGTCGGCAATTGGAAATTGATAGCTCAACCAACCGAACAGCAATACCAGTCCAGCTGAAAGGATCCACCAAACAGTGCTTGAAATGTTGGCAGTAGAAAGGAAAGTGAATTTGGAAGTTGGAAAAAAATAGCCACCCACGACAAGTGCAAACACCAAAAGCGCCAAACCGTTGGAGAAAAAGGCAAGGCTATGTACGCCCCACATGGCTTCAGGGGACAACCACCCCCACCCAAACAGCAAGAGAAAAAAAGCGGCCCAAACCGAAATACCGAAAGATGTTGAACGATTCATTTTTGCCAGGACTATCCAAGGGATAAGGCCAACCAAACGAGGCCCCATTGCAATACGATGGTTCCTTCCAGCAACAAACTAAAATAAAATTCACTTTTCTTCGGATGGGCCAAAAGGATAAGTGGGAGTAACACTACCGCCGTGATGCTAAAGGGCCACCAAGGTAGCCCTTCAACTAAGTCCCAGCTTTGCAGGCTAAAACCAATCAGGGCCACTAAGGCTGCAATACGGGCACCCCCAATGCCCAAAACCGTTGGAAATGTTTTCAATCCGGTGGTGCGATCGAGGTCAAAATCACGAATATCGAAAGGAATGGTGATGGCAATGATGTAGAGAAAACGATGCATCCACCAAGGGCCCATATTTTGAAAAATAGCTATCCAATTCTCTCCGGAGCCAATCAGTGGCACAAAAACCGTAACATAGGCAATGACTGCTGCGATCAGAAACACTTTGGCGCCCGGTAAATCGCGCAAGCGTAGCCACCGATCTTTGCCGGGGATAAAAGGAATAGAATAGCCCATGGCTACCCCCCCAGCAGGCAACAGCAGTAAAACCGCTGATAAAGGTGCCCAAGCAGCTATGGTGAAACCCGCCATTGCCGCCACCAACGGTATACCACGACTGAGCAAACGGTGTTTTTTGGCCCAATTGTGCCTTTCACCCAGTTCTTCCTCCAATTGCTGCAACCCGACCACCCGATGGAGGCTGTAGAGAAAAACGGTGGCTACAAAAACCAGGGCCAACAACCACAAGTTGGCAGGTCGGCCTGCCATCAGATAGGTTTGATGTGCCAATAAGGTGAAGGTAGCAGCAACATAGAGGTTGCTGAACACGAAGAACTGTAGCAATCGGTATGGCCAGGAGGACCTCACGGTTGCCCGAATTCGAAATTTAGTTGGTGATGTTGTGTGTGGCAAGTCCCACTAAAGTACCCACTGTTGCCGCTTTCAGGGTAGTAAGAAAGCGTTTTCCGCGGATAACTCGTTTGAAGCCATCCCGATATTCGGGGTCATTGAGGTATTTAGGGTTTCGCACTGCTTTTTTAGGAATGGAACCCAAGAGCAATACCGGGATAGCAGGCAAAGGCGTAAAAGGCACCACCAAGATGCTACCGCTCACACCTCCCACATCATAGCCATTGTAGAATCCGGCGGCAAACCCGTAAAGTGCGTAGAAACTTCTCTTAAAATGATTCAGCGCATCCTGCTGTCCATAAACGAAGGAACGCGTTTCTTCAACCGTCCGGTAATTATCCGATTCCGGGTCGTGTTTGTAGGCAATAAACTCTGAGCCGTCACCGAATCGAATACAAAATACCCGGTAACTATCTATTTGTCTGATGTCGATTTTGTTCCGTTTCTCAACCCGGTAATTGATCAAGGGTTTACCGTAGCCAATCACATCGACCACCAACTGCTGACCACTCATCAATAAGATCGTGTCGTTGAAGAGCGAATCTGTGGTTGTAGTGTCTTGGTCCTGGGCTTGAAGATTATCCACGGAAGTGAGTAATCCGAGGAAGACACCAATAAGAATTAGGGAGCGCATCACGATATCAATTCTGGGGGCCAAAGATAAACATATATTTTGCCCACGAATGGGTAAAAAAGCTATGCGAAAAGAGCGTCATCAGATAGGGATTTGTCGTTATATTTGCAGCGCTATTTTGCGCTAATAATCCTTTGTAGACATGAATAATCGGTCTTTTTTAGCCCGTCACCTGGGTCCTCGCCCAACAGATGCGGACCACATGTTAAATACGATCGGTGTTGCCTCGATCGATCAATTGATTAATGAAACCATTCCCGCAGGAATTCTCCTCTCTGAAGAACTGGATTTACCTGAAGGAATGACAGAGTACGAATACGCCGACCACATCAGCGAATTGGCCAGTCAAAACAAGGTATTCCGTTCCTTTATCGGGCAGGGATATTACAACTGCATTGTTCCGGCCGTTATTCAACGAAACATTCTCGAAAATCCGGGTTGGTATACCGCTTACACGCCATACCAGGCAGAAGTGGCCCAAGGCCGCTTGGAAGGACTACTCAATTTCCAAACCTTGGTTAGCGATCTTACGGGTATGGAAGTGGCCAATGCATCGCTGTTGGATGAGTCCACAGCTGCTGCTGAAGCGATGATTATGTTTTACAACACCCGATCGCGCAGCATGGCCAAAGCTGGAGTGAATCGATTTTTTGCCGCCGAAACTTGTTTTCCACAAACCCTTGCGGTCCTCAAAACCCGTTCGGCTCACCTGGGCATTGACCTGGTGATCGGCAATCCTGCTGAGGTAGACCTGACACAAAATTTCTTTGGAGCGCTGTTGCAGTACCCCGACAACAATGGTCAAATCAACGACTACCGTGCCTGGGTGAACAACGCACAAAACGCAGACGTAAAAACTGCTGTAGCAGCAGATTTGCTTTCATTGGTCATGCTCACCCCTCCTGGGGAGTGGGGAGCCGATGCGGTGGTGGGAACTACCCAACGTTTCGGAATTCCAATGGGCTATGGCGGCCCGCATGCTGCATTTTTTGCCACGCGTGAAAATTACAAGCGCAACCTTCCCGGACGCATCATTGGTGTTTCCGTCGACCGCCAGGGGCGCAAAGCCCTACGGATGGCCCTGCAAACGCGTGAACAGCACATCCGCAGAGACAAAGCCACCTCCAACATTTGCACGGCACAGGCCCTCTTAGCCATTATGGCAGGGATGTATGGCGTTTACCACGGCCCCGACGGCTTGCGCAACATTGCAGAACAGGTACACCAACTGACGGCCACGCTGGCCAAAGAATTGATCCAACTTGGTGTGACGTTAAATAATGCACAGTACTTTGACACGCTGCACCTCAGCCTGCCAGCAGGAGTTAGCATCGAAGACCTCAAGGCCAAGGCTGAAGGGGTAAAATTCAATTTCTTCTACCCTGGCGACAACGCGGTGATGATTTCACTGGATGAAACTACCTCCCTGGAAAATGTAAATACTGTTTTGGCCGTATTTGCTGCTGCTTTAGGAAAGGACCGGGTAGTGGTAAGTGAACCCACTTCTACCACGATTAGCGAAGACCACCTGCGCAAGACCGACTTTCTTACACACGAAGTATTTCATAAATACCGGAGCGAAACCGAAATGATGCGCTACCTCAAGCGCCTGGAAAACAAAGACATTTCGCTCACTCACAGCATGATCTCGTTGGGAAGCTGCACCATGAAGCTCAATGCAGCTTCTGAGCTCTACCCGATTACCATGCCTGAGTTCGCTAACATTCACCCATTTGCACCGCTGGATCAAGCCAAAGGCTATCAGAAAATGCTGCACGAGTTGGAGAAAGATTTGTGCACCGTTACTGGTTTCGATGCCATCTCCCTGCAGCCCAACTCTGGTGCTCAAGGCGAGTACGCCGGTTTGTCGGTGATTCGTGCTTACCATGACGACCGTGGCGATCAGCACCGAAATATCGCTTTGATTCCTTCTTCTGCACACGGCACCAACCCCGCGAGTGCGGTAATGGCCGGCATGAAGGTAGTAGTGGTGAAAAGTGATGAGGAAGGAAAAATTGATGTTGCCGACCTTCGGGCCAAAGCAGAGCAGTACAGCGAAACCTTAGCAGCATTGATGGTAACCTATCCATCCACTCACGGGGTTTTTGAGGCAGACATCAAAGAAATCACACAAATCATTCACGACCACGGCGGTCAGGTG
>CALCCE010000209.1 GCA_937899835.1 uncultured Flavobacteriales bacterium
GAGGCAAAAGGCAATGGCGGTCAACCGCAGGGTGGCAATCGATTTGAAAAGAAAAAGATTGTCGGTACCGCACTTGCTCCAATTGCAGGTAGTTCGACAAAAAGTCCATTTCTTTTTGAATGGAGATGCCACGTTGCCTCGAAAAACTCAAGCTTTCGCGGATCAGCTTAGCGAAATTTCCCAAAAAGCGGTGCGCCTCTGCCGATTTGCCCTTTGTAATATAACTCTGCACTGCATTTAAGGAATTGAAGATGAAGTGAGGGTTCATTTGGGTTTTCAAAATGGCGAGTTCGGCCTTTTGAAGCAAAACGCCTTGCGTGGCCAACCGCCGGATGTGTCGAATCCTCCAATAGCTGAGCCCAATAAGCAACAAGGCGGTTATACCAACCATGGCAACTTTAAAGAGCGTTGTTTGGCTGTAGTGGGGTTGAATGCTAAAACGGACCGTTTTTACTGGACACCAAACCCCAAAAAAGTTTTGGCATTGCAGTTCAAATCGATATCCTCCAGGTTTGAGGTTGGTCCACTGCACCAAACGTTCGTTGGTGAAAGACCATGCCTTGTAGGCTGCTTCACCCTCCGCCAACCGAAAACGGTAGCTGTGTTGGCCCTTCGGAGGCTTATGGTGGGTAATGCCCGTGTAGTGGATGCGCAAATCATTTTGGTAATGCGGCAGTTCAAAATAGTTGTCAGCTGTAGGGTGTAAGGTGTCTTTACCCACTACCACATGGTGGAGCATAAGGCGAGGAGCCGGTGCCTGCATTCTTTGTTGCTGGGGACGAAAACGAACCACACCCTTGTTGGTTGCTACCCATAAATAGTCCTTCCAAAAACACAGATCCAGAATGTAAGAATCAGGAAAACCATTCTCAATGGAGAAGATGGCAACAGAATCGATACGCAAGGGGGCTGTATCTTGCAGGCCAATACGGTAAAGCCCTTCGCTGCTGGCCACCCAAAGAGTAGTGTCATTTTCTAAGAACAATCGGTTTACAAATCGTCCCTTGAGTTTAGGGTGCTGTAAGCGCAAAAAAGCCGCTTCCGATTGGTAGTAAATGCCTTGGGTAAGTGTTCCAACAAATAATCTTCCACGGGAGCTTTGGCACAAATCGCTGATGTAGGGGCGTTGGCCCAGCAAAGTTTGTTTCACCACTTTCAATTTGTTGGTGCCCTCTTCGGTTTGGCAGTGCAACAAGCCTTTTCGGGTGCCCACCCACAAAGCAGTACTATCCGGTAGAAGCGCCCTCGGATTGATTTTAATAGAGGTATCCGACTGGTTAAACAAGGAATCGGTAAATATTTTTAGGCTACGTGAGCCTATCGAAAGCCCCTTTCCTTGCCAGGTCCAATGGAACCGTTTGGGTAAACGGGAAGCGCTTAATGCTTGTTGAATGCGGTTGGCTTGAATCGCCTGTAGGGCATTTTGTGATGGAAGGTCAGTCAGCGATAGGGAAAACAAGGAATCGACGTGGTGCAGTGCCAACAACTCTTGGGGCTGTGCCACAAAAAGCAGTTGATGCTCCTGTGGTTCTAACTGTTGAATAGCATATTTCTCTAAACGGACGATTCCCTCCAGGTGTGCCGACCGAATAAGCCTTACGCCTCTACCAATGGTGGTGAGCCAGGTGTTGCCTTCCCGGTCATGAAGGATAGACGATATCCCGGTGCCATGAAATACCCACTTAGCCCTTGAGGTGTCCGCAAGTGGTTGCATGCAAAGCCCCTGGTCGGTACCTATCCATATCCGCGATTCGTTGTCCATGCTGAGGTCCAAAAGCCGTTTGGGAGAATGACTGTGAGCATTCAAGACCTTTTTGAGCCAACTTTTGGAGGAGGGGGCCAGCGAGTCGCTTCCTTGCAAAAGCAAGTTTAATACCCGCTCATCAGATGTGGACTGAGGCGTATAATAGAAGGTAAAACCAGTGCCATTTTTATTTTGATTCCGCAAATACGGAATGCGTTGGAGGTTGGGAAAATTGTGGGGCAATGGACGAATGCTTCCATTTTTTTTGTGCACCGCAAAGAAGCGTTGGGTTTGAACAACAGTCAGATAAAGCCATGCGGTATCGGCTTGGAGCACTTCAATCCAATTGCCGGGAGAAAGTTGCGTTTGGATAGTAGAATTAAAGGCAAATGGCCGAAAGGCCCTGCCGTCGTAAAAACTCAAACTTCCATCAAAACCATTGACCCAAAAGGTGTTGCTGTCCTCCTTGAAAAATTGAAAATTGGTATTGAAGGCCAGCCCATTTTCTGTGGAAAAGAGTTGAAAAGTGTAGCTGTCAAAACAAGCAATCCCCCGATCGGTGGTAAACCACAAACGGCCTTCTTCGTCTTCCATGGCATCATACACCTCATTGCTGGGCAAGCCTTCGGTAGTAGTGAAAGCTTGAAACAGCGGGTATTGCCCCCAGCCGGTAAGTTGGGTACCAATCAATAGTAGCACAAGAAGTTTCCCCTTAGGCAAAAGGTAGTACATGGTTGGTTAGCCGATCTGCATATTTTTCAAGGTGTTCCAATCCAAATAGTGGGCTTGGATTGAAACCGGGAGATATCGGCCGGGAAATCTCCCTACTAAGAAAACGCTCAGCTGCTTCTTGAGGTTAGGGAGTGGAGGTGGTCAGTCTGTCCATCCGCTTATAAATTGGAAGCAGCAAAGTGCTGTTGCATAAAAAATTCCACGCCACATTCTTGGTGTCATAATGAAGATGCACCATATTGGTTACACATTTTTTTGACTCCATACCTATTCACCAGAAGGTGCACCACAGATCAGGGCCGCAAAAAGTGTTGCGTGAAAAAAATCCGCGCAACACTTCCGATTGCATCGCAGATGTGCACCACTTTTAGGTCCTTGATTTTAGTTCACAGCCCTTTTCAGCCGCTAACGCACCACAGGGTTCTGTTTCAAAAAGTGTTGCGTGAAAAAAATCCGCGCAACACTTCCGATTGCATCGCAGATGTGCACCACTTTTAGGTCCTTGATTTTAGTTCACAGCCCTTTCAGCCGCTAACGCACCACCATGTTCTGTTTCAAAAAGTGTTGCGTGAAAAAAATCCACGCAACACACCCGGTTGCATCGCGGATGTGCACCACTTTTTGGTCCTTCTTTTTAGTGTCAGCCCTTTTCAATCGCTAATGCACCGCCGGTTTCGGCTACACAAAGTGTTGCATGAATATTATTCCGCGCAGCTGATGGAAATGAGATTTCTTAAAACAAAAAAGGCCATCTCTTCCGAGACGGCCTTTCCAAAAAAATGTATGCGATCGGTTGTTAAAACTGCTTAAGGAAATCCTCGGTACAGTTTTTCACGTGGTTGATCATTTCATCATTAAGCCCATGGTGACAGGCCAACAATATTCCTCCCCGCATTACCCGATCAGACTCGGGATAACCGTTGGACGATTCTTTGCGCGCTACTTTGGCAAAACCAGGTTGGCGTAAAATGTTTCCGGTGAAAACCGTCCGGGTTTGAATGCCTCGTTTTTCGAGGAAAATTTGCATTTCAGTCCGCTTGAAGGGCGCTTCATCGCGAATGGTGAGGGCAGTGGCCAACCAACCGGTGCGGTAACCTTCAATTTGCTTGGGCAAAATGAACCAATCTTCGTATTTCTTGAAGAAGTCCGACATCGTAGCGAGGTTTTTCTCCCGTTCGGTGATGTTCTGTTGCAATTTGTTCAATTGCACCAAACCGAAAGCAGCGCCCATTTCAGAAGGCTCTACATTGTAGCCCAGGTCTTCGAAAACAAACTTGGCATCGTAAGGCACTCCGTCCACTTCCACGTTGAAGCGGTTCTCAATTTTTTCAGACTCTACAAACAGGGAAGAGCTCCGACCCCAGCTGCGCAACAACTTGGCCCGGCGGGCCATTTCATCATCACGAACGCAGATCATACCGCCATTTCCTCCGGCGTTGATCACGTGCGAGCCATAAAAACTGGTGGTGCTGATTTCCGAAAAACGACCAGCACTTTCTCCGTCAATGGTAGCGCCCAGCGTGTCGGCTGAATCTTCTACCACAATGAGGTTGTACTTGTCGGCAATGGCACGCAACTTTTTCCAATCGGGCAAGTTGCCGATCAGGTTGGGTACAAAAATGGCCTTGGTCTTGTCGGTGATCATTTCTTCCACCAAATCCGCATCAATGTTGTAAGTACCTGCTTCGCAGTCTACAAATGATGGAATCAAACCTTGGCGGGCCATAGGGGCCACTGTGGTAGAAAAGGTGAGGGCAGGAGTGATGATCTCATCTCCCGGACTCAGGCCCAAAAGCTCTGTAGCCAGGTAGTTGGCCGAGCTTCCGGAATTCACCATGATGCCGTGCTTCTTGTCGTAAAGTGTCGACACCCGTTCTTCCATTTCCCGAACGTGTTTTCCCATTTGGGTCGTCGTGCGAAGCACATTCAAAACGGCTTCGATCTCTTCTTCTCCGTGTACGCTTTTTCCATAAGGAACCGAAAGGTACTGTTGTGCGGTTTCCATGCTCATCTATCTTGTCTTACTGTGGGAATTCTTGGTTGAGGTAATCGTTGATGCTTGTGAAGGCAAATTCTGGATATTCAGTGGCAAACTTCAAGCCTACAAACCCTCCAATAAGTGGCCTGGTGGCCGCTTGATTCAGCGAGGGCGTGTCAATTGGCGTCAAAGTTACATTATTCGCTCCGAAGTGGCGCACCACTTTGTGTGCCAGATGATAGCGATTCAAAAAGTCGGTAGAAGCCACACCGTAGATGCCAGATTTTTTATCCGCCAACAGGCGATAAGCCATTCGTGCAATGTCGTAGGCATTGACCGGAGTAGCATATTGGTCGTAGGGTAGTTGCAATTCAAAGGCCACGCCTGCTTGCAATTGCTTCACCAAACGGGCCACAAAATTCTTTCCGCGAATCTCGTTGCCATAAACGTTGGTAATGCGCAACACCAGAGAGCCGGGTACTTCTTGCAGCACCAGTTGTTCAGCCTCCAGCTTATGGCGACCATATACGTTCAGAGGATTTACCACATCTTCTTCCCGGTAAGGCCCCTGAGTACCATCGAAAACATAGTCAGTGGAAGTATACACCAGCCGGGCTCCGTATTTCTTACAAAGCCGAATGGCCTCTTTGGCCGATTGCACCGTCTTCAGGTAGCTTTCCTCTGGGTTTTCTTCACAGTAGTCAACCCAGGTGAGGGCACCGCAGTGCACAATCACATCTGGCTGGAAGGCATCTAAATCGTAATTGTCGGGGTGTTCGAGTTCGAGGGTATTGAAATAAACCGTGCGGTCGGTGGGATAACCCATGTGCGTACCTACGGCAGTAACCTTATCCAAAGTTTCAAAATGGTCCAGACAGTTGCCGCCAACCAAACCCGAACCTCCGATGACAAATATTTTCAAAATCGATTGTATTGCTTGGCTCTTCCCAAATCGTCTACCGTAGGTCGATAGCAGTACAAATCAAACCGGGAAAAGTTCATAAACAGGATCAAAAAGGACTTTTAAACTCCGAAAGACCGAGAAAGCTTTGGTCGCGTGCTGAAACAATTGGGTTTTCCGCCGGCCAATCATAGGCAAAGCTGTCCCAGCGAATGCCGGTGTCGCTATCGGGGTGATACATGGTGGCGGTGAGGTACACCATACACGTGTTGTCCTCCAACACCACAAAACCGTGTGCAATGCCTTGGGGAATATACACCGCCCGGTAATTGTCTCCACTCAGCTCCACGGTAGTCGTTTGGCCATAGGTAGGAGAGTCCTTGCGAATGTCGAGCAACACATCGTGCAACTTACCCGAAGTGCAATACACAATCTTTTCGTGCTCGTGGGGAGGCAATTGAAAATGCATGCCCCGAATCACGCCGGCATGGTTGGTGGAATAGTAACTTTCGTCGAAACGGCCTTGCAGGCCGCGTTGGGTAAAGGTATCGCGGTGAAAGGTCTTTACAAAAGTGCCCCGGTCGTCACTGGCGTGAAACAGGTCAACCGCAAAAACACCTTCAAGAGCGGTAGAATGAAATTTCATGAAAAGCCGAAATAATCGCGGATCTGTTTCCGGGTGGTGGCAATCGGGTCTGCTTCAAATTCTTTGTACCATTCGATGGTGGTACGAATGGCCTCGCGGCTGCGAAATTTGGGTTGCCATTGCAGCATTTTATCCGCTTTGGTGATGTCCAGCATCAACAATCCGGCTTCGTGCGGTTGGTTTTTTAGCGCAGGCGTTTCAAACGAACCCGAGCCCCAGGCTTCCAGGGCAATCTTCACCAAATCGCCCACCGTAAGGGCATCTTCTTCCACCGGACCAAAATTGAAGGCATCGGCGTAGGCTTTGCCTTCGGTTGCCATGTAGTGACCGAGTAGCAGGTAGCCTCCAATGGGTTCTAATACATGTTGCCAGGGCCGTACCGCGTTTGGATTGCGCACTTGCAAGGGCTCACCCGCACGTAGGGCGCGGGCCAAATCGGGCACAATGCGGTTGGCCGACCAATCGCCACCGCCAATCACGTTGCCACTACGCACCGTTGCCACCCATTTTTGGTGGTCGGTATATTGATCGGGGTGGAAGAAGGACAACCGGTAAGACCGGGTAGCCAGTTCCGCGCAAGCTTTGCTATTACTGTAAGGATCGTAGCCCCCCAACTCATCGCTTTCGAGGTAGGGGCGCATCACTTCCTTGTTTTCGTATACTTTGTCGGTAGTGATTACTACCACATTGCAGGGCTTTTCCAAATGGCGCACTGCATCCAGCAGGTTTACCGTGCCCAGTACATTGGTTTCGTAGGTTTCCACCGGTTCGCGGTACGAATCGATCACCAGGGCCTGAGCCGCCATGTGAAACACAAAATCGGGTTGAAAGTCGACCAACTCTTTTTTCAGTCGCTCCCGATCCCGGATATCGGCAATCACCGATTCGCAGAGCGCTTCCCCCTGAATCAAATCAAATAAAGACGGATCTTGGTCGGGCGCCAAGGAGTATCCTTTTACAACCGCTCCCAATTCCTTCAGCATTTGAAGCATCCAGGAACCTTTGAAACCGGTGTGGCCGGTGAGAAAAATCCGTTTGCCCTGGTAGCTGGCCTGCAAGTTTTCGATCATACCCAGTTTTTCCATTTAGGCGAATCTTCCCACATTTCATTCAGTTGAACGTTGTCCCGTAGGGTGTCCATGCACTTCCAAAATTCGTGGTGCTTGTAGGCCATCAATTGGCCGTCGGCGGTTAGGTCCTCCAGCGGTTGGCGCTCAAACATAATATCGTCGGCATCGTCGTGCAGGTAGTTGAAAATGTCGGGCTGGCAAATGAAAAAGCCGCCGTTGATCCAGGCGCCATCCTCCTTGGGCTTTTCGGCAAACTGGGTCACCTTGTTGGTTGCGTCCAGGCGAATCATGCCAAAACGGCTGCCCGGATTCACGATGGTCATCGTCACGTTTTTGCCGTGCGACTGGTGAAAAGCCAGTTGTTCCTTCATATCAATGTTGGAAAGCCCATCACCGTAGGTCAACATAAATGTTTCATTCCCCACGTAGCGTTGCACACGCTTCAAACGCCCGGCAGTCATGGTTTCTAAACCCGTTTCTACCAAGGTAACTTTGAGCGACTCGGCTTCAGAGTTGTGCACTTCTACCTGGTTGGTGTCCAGGCTCACCGTAACATCGGCGTTGTGGATGAAATAATTGAGGAAATACTCCTTGATTACATAGCCTTTGTAACCTAGGCAAATGATAAACTCGGTGTGGCCAAAAGCAGCGTAGTACTTCATAATGTGCCATAAAATGGGCTTGCCACCGATCTCAACCATAGGCTTTGGACGCAGGTGAGACTCCTCAGAAATCCGGGTACCTTTTCCCCCGGCGAAAATCACGACTTTCATGCTGAAAATCCCGTTTTTTGGGACGGGCAAATATAGTAAAATCTACCCCTGTCATCAGCCGGTGATGACATTAAAGCACCAACAAGATAACGTTAGTTAAACTCCTCTGATTTTAGAGGTAAAATCCTGGTGTAGACTACCTTTGTGCCCATGAAATCACTCCACGACCAGTTTTGGCAACATCAGGCGCAAACTACTTCTTCGCCCATTGGCCTGGAAGTAGAGCGGGCCGAAGGACTGTATATCTATGGCACCAATGGTAAACAGTACATGGATATGATTTCGGGGGTTGCAGTTTCCAACATTGGCCACCGGCACCCCAAGGTGTTGGAAGCCATCCGCAAGCAACTCGATAGCCATTTGCACGTGATGGTTTACGGAGAGTACCTGCAAACCACCCAAGCCCAACTGGCCGAAAAATTAACCTGCAATTTACCCGATCCGCTGGATTGTGTCTACTTTGTTAACTCGGGAGCAGAAGCCATTGAAGGTGCGATGAAATTGGTACGCCGGGTGACGGGACGGAGCAAAATTTTGGCTGCCCACCGCTCGTACCACGGCAACACCATGGGTGCTTTGAGCATTTCGGGCAACGAAACCAAAAAGAGTGCTTTTCGGCCCTTGATCCCCGATGTAGGGTTTATTCATTTTAACCATCTCGAAGACCTCCAAAAAATCGATGCCACTACGGCAGGTGTGGTGTTAGAAACCGTTCAAGGCGATGCCGGGGTGCGGTTGCCTTCGGCAGAATACCTCAAAGCGGTGAAAGCACAATGCGAAAGGGTAGGAGCCCTGCTGGTGTTGGATGAAATTCAAACCGGATTTGGTAGAACGGGCAGTTTGTTTGCCTTTCAGCAATTTGGTGTGGTGCCCGATGTAGTGGCCATGGCCAAAGGAATGGGCGGAGGAATGCCAATTGGCGCTTTTGCTGCCGCCAAACCCCACATGGAGCAATTGACACACCAACCTATGTTGGGACACATCACCACTTTTGGAGGACATCCGGTAAATTGCGCTGCTGGCCTGGCCAACCTGGAAGTGCTGCTCAAAGAAGATTGGATTGCCCAAGCTTCCGAAAAAGGGAACCGGATTGCGGCCCATCTGAACCAACACCCGAAGGTGAAGGAAGTGCGCCACCTCGGGCTTATGTTTGCCGTAGAGCTGGAAAATTTCGATGAGGTATACCGCTTATTTCAGTATTGTTTGGAGCACGGAGTCATTGGTTTCTGGTTCCTTTCCAGCAACAATAGCTTCCGTTTGGCCCCACCGCTGTGCATTACCACCGAAGAGATTGATGCTGCTTGTGCCGTGATACAAGCGGGATTAGATACACTTTAGTATTGGCCGGTGGCCAACATTACCAAGGTACAGGCTTCCAGGGTTTCGATTCCTGCGGCCTTCATTTGGTGTTCTAATTCAGGATTTTCGGTTCCTGGGTTGAAAATGACCCGCTTGGGTTTCAGACTCAGGATATAATCGAGGTGAGGCGCTTGTCGTGACGGACCTAAATACAGCGTTACCGTATCCACCTCTTTGATTTCAGGCCATTCGGTTAGAATGGAGGCAGTTCCGATCTCTCCTTTGCGAATTCCCAAGGGAATGGCAGGGTGGCCGTGTTGCTGAAGGGCCATAACGGCCCGGTGGGCATAGCGGCTTGGGTTGGGTGAGGCACCGATCACTACGGTCTTGCTTTTTTTTGGCATATATTCGGATTCTGGGTTTTCAACTAAACCCTACAGAAAAAAAGAGGTTCATTTTTTGAAAAAATTTCCGTTACCAAAGGCTACAATCGCAGGCCGTTTATCCGAAAGATCGACCGTTTAAAAATCCAAACCTACCTTTCATTGGTCTGGTGCCAAAAACCACCTGTTTTGAGATTCAAAGATGCGCTTGGGATTCCTGGTGGTATGTGGACTAATCCTCATTGATTTTGCGTTAAATTCCTATCTTTAACTTATTCAGGAGGGATTCGTCCCATTTTTGAACCCGTTCACTTTTGAGTTTACCAAGCCATTTTTATCTTCCAATTGTCCCATTTGGATTTCAAGTTTCCCACCGGGATAATCTTGTTTATAATGCTGACCGTATTTTTGTCGGAAGCGGGGAGAACCCCGATCCGATTGCTATGAAAGCTGCAACTACAACAGTGGTTTGTGATTCACCACAACCACCGACCAAAAAAAAATCCCTCGTTGGAAAACGAGGGATTTCATCGAAGCGGAGATTGAGGGATTCGAACCCCCGGTACCTCTCGGTACGCCGGTTTTCAAGACCGGTGCATTCGACCACTCTGCCAAATCTCCGCGGCAAAAATAGGTCTTTTTCTGACTTAGCCACAACTTTACCGACCTTGGTAACATCAATCTGCAACCCAAACCGTATAATCGACTAATGATCAGCATTGTGAAGAATAGTATTCGGTATATGGCTGCGCTGATCGGCGTACTGCTTTTATTAGGAACGACTACCGTTTCGGCCAAAAGCCTGGAGGCTTTTTTCTCCTATTGTACCTTTAATTCACCTCAAACAGGACCTTACATTGAGACTTACCTCAACATGAAAGGCAGCAGTTTGAACTACACCCAACTCGAAAACGGAGCGTGGCAGGGTAGTGTGGAGGTTACTTACATCTTTAAACAAGGAGAAGAAATCAAAAACTTCAAAAAATTCAATCTCCTTAGTCCGGAAGTTGCGGATACCTTAGAAGGCTTCATCAACTTTATGGACCAGCAACGCATTCAGTTGCCCAATGGCAAATACACCTTTGAGATTTCATTAACCGATCAAAACAACCTGAAATCGCACTTTGTTACCGCCCAAGATATTGCCATCAATTACCCTACAGATGACATGAGCATTTCTGAGGTGCAATTGGTAGAATCTTATGAAAAAACTGAAGCGCCCAATATCCTCACCAAAAGTGGTTACGATTTGGTGCCCTACGTCACCGATTTTTATCCCGCCAGTAAAGAACGGCTCATTTTCTATGCAGAGGTTTACAACACCGACAAAGCCATGGGGGCCGATGAAATGTACCTCATCAACTATTACTTAGAGTCTACCAACAACGAAGGAAAAGCCCTGGACGGGTTTCGCGGTTTCGCCCGACAGTCGGCAAGAGCGGTGAATGTGTTGTTGCAAGAATTCAACATGGCCAACTTAGCTTCGGGCAATTACAATTTAGTGATTGAGGTCCGTAACCGTCAAAATGAACTGTTGCGCATCCAGAAGATATTCATTCAGCGCAGCAACCCAACGGTGCCGCTTACTCGAGAGGAATTGACCAACCTTGATGTTGCCGCTACGTTTGTTACCAAAATCACCGATCGGGATACGATTGTGGATTACATTAAATCCTTGCGGCCCATTTCTTCCGAGTTGGAAGTGGCGTTTGCCGACAACAACCTGAAGGAGGCGGAAATTGAATTGCTGCAACAATTTTTCCTCGGCTTTTGGACCAACCGCAATGTGGTAGACCCAGAAGCGGAGTGGAACCGCTACCACGAGCAAGTTCGAAAGGTAAATCGAGAATTCAGCACCAGCATCACCAAAGGATATGCTACCGATCGGGGTAGGATCTATTTGAAATACGGCCAGCCCAATACCATTGCTGCCCGCAGAAACGAGCCAAGTACCTATCCTTATGAGATATGGCATTACTATCGGCTCCCCATACGGTCCGATGCGAAATTCATTTTCTATTCTCCCGATCTGGTAACGAACGAATATCAGTTGTTGCACAGCAACGTTCGGGGAGAAGTCAACGATTTCCGTTGGCAACTGCGCTTGCGCTACCGCATCGAACAGCTCAACAACATCGACGAAACGCAGGGCATCGAGTCCTTCGGTAGTGAAGCCGATGATTTATGGCGGAATCCCCGTTAACAGAATTCCTCTCCACTTAGCACAAAAGGATAGTTGATTCTTCTTAAACTTGCAGGCGGCAAAGCAAGCGCAAATGCTCCCTGCCGGTTTCTCGCGTGACAACTGCCTCAATAGCCCAAACGGATGCTGCTACCATTGACTGTGGTAAGGTGGCAGTGGTGCTTCTTTCCTACAACAGCAAGCACTTGTTGGAGCAATTGCTCCCTGGTATTGTGGCTTCTGTGCCCGAAAGTGAAGATTATCGCCTGGTTGTGGTGGACAATGGTTCTACCGACGGTACTCCCGAATTTCTGCAAAATCAATTCCCGGACGTAACTTCCATTCGTATTGAAGTAAACCGAGGCTTCACCAACGGTTATGCCGAATCGTTGCCGCGGTTGAAAGCAGATTATTACGTTCTGCTTAGTTCGGATGTAGAGGTGAGCCCGGGCTGGCTCGAGCCTTCCATTGCTATCTTGGAGGCCGATCCGAAAGTGGCCATTGTGCAACCTAAGATTCGGTCGTATCACCAACGGGAAGAATTCGAATATGCGGGTGCTGCCGGCGGTTTCATCGATACCTTGGGCTATCCCTTTTGCCGAGGGCGCATGTTCTACACCATGGAGGCCGACGAAGGACAATACGATGATACCTTAGAAGTATTCTGGGCATCAGGAGCTTGCTTTTTCATTCGTGCCGATGCCTACCACCAAAGTGGGGGATTGGATGACGATTTTTTTGCGCACCAGGAAGAGATTGATTTGTGTTGGCGCCTGAAGAACCAAGGCTACAAAGTAATGGCCTGTTCCCAATCGGAAGTGTTTCATATGGGAGGTGCCATCATCACCTATGGCAGTCCCGCGAAAACCTACCGCAACTACCGCAACAACCTTATTATGCTGGTGAAGAACCTACCAGCGGGCGAACTGGTTTGGAAATTGCCTTTGCGCCTGGGCTTGGATGCATTAGCCTTTTGGAAAATGGTAGCGGATGGCCAAGGAAAAGCTGCTCTGTCCATTATCAGTGCCCACTGGAGTTTCTTTTGGCACTTGCCACGGTGGTTTCGCAAGCGGAAGGAAATCCGTAAAAGCGTTCAAAACCCCAATTCAACCGGCATTTATCCCCGAAGCGTGGTGTGGGATTACTTTGCGAAACGCAAGCAAACCTTTAGCAGCCTGAACTGGCGGCCTGGAAAGTAGGTTCTCATTTAACGCCTTTGGCCTTGGCCACCACCGGCTTGCCGCTGGCGCAAGCGTTCCAACAATTGCTTTTTGTATTGCAATTCAGCCAGGTAGAGCTTGGCCACTTTTCGAGCCGAAAGCACGCTCAAAAACTTATCGTTGTATTCGTTGAACAGGTCCAATTCGCGTTGTTTTCGGTCTTGGTATTCTTTGATCAAGGCTTCAACTTCCTCGTCCGAAAGGTTGTCCAGGTTCATCCACTTTTGCCGGGTTTCCCGGCGTGTTTCCCCATTAATGGCGTCCAGCTTATCCTGGTATTCGTTGTATATCGGCCAGAATTTCTGCGCTTCAGACGGCGAAAGTTGCAGCTGCTCGGTGAGGTAGGCAACTTTATAGGCGGCAAGGCGATCTTGACGTTGTCCTTGTGCCAACACAGCTATTGGGAAGAGCAAGACAACAATCAGGGTGCTTATGAAGTGATTCATGGTCGTTAAAATTAAAATTCCAGGGCCGGTTCGGCAACATCCGACAAGTTGATTTGGTCCTCCAGAAACAGGTCTTCCAGGTCCTCTGCACCAACATTGGGGTCGGCAATCAATTCAGTGATTTCTTCATCGGTCAATACTTCTGCGACCACCCAGTCCAGATCATCCACCGCTTCCTGTTCTAAATATTCCTGAATCTCTTCCGCCGTAAGCGGACTGTCCAAGGGATCGGAAACTGGGAAACTGAGGAACACCATCGCCAGTAAAATACTGGCCAAAGCGCCTACAGGTACCCAAATTTTCCAGGCAAAAGCAGGTTTGCGCGGGGTGGTGTAGCGCTCCTGAACTTTGGTTGGAAAAGATTCGAAGTAGTCTTTGGGAACTTCAAAGGGCGTGCGGTTGCCTATCTGCGAACGCAAAGCGGCCTCTTGCTCTTCCTCCGAAAGGTGTGAATGATCCGACATTATAAGTATAGACGTTTTAGAAAAGCCATGGTTTAAGTGCTTTTCAGGTTTTGTTCGATTTTTTTAACGGCATGGTGATAAGAAGCTTTCAAAGCTCCTACACTGGTGCCGAGAATGGTGGAGATTTCATCGTATTTCAAGTCGTCGAAATACTTCATGTTGAACACCAACCGCTGCTTTTCAGGTAGGGTGAGAATTGCCTGTTGTAACCGGCGTTCGATTTCGTCACCGCTAAAGCCCGGATCGTTATCAATCCTTTGACTGAGTTCATTTTCTACATCCACAATCGGCAGGAAAAAACGTTGCCGCTTTTTCTTTAAGAAGGTGAGCGATTCGTTGGTAGCAATGCGGTAGAGCCAGGTGAACAAAGCCGCATCTCCCCGAAACTTGTCAAGGTTGCGCCAGGCTTTCACAAAAGTGTTTTGCATCACATCGTTTGCATCTTCATGGTCGATAACCATTCTACGAATGTGCCAATAGACCCGCTCTTGGAATTGGCGTACCAGCAGGTTGAAGGCATAGTTGCGCTGCTCCGGGTCGCGAAGACGCGGCAACAATTCCTCATCAGAAAGGATATTCTTTCCCGGTTCTGGCACCAATTTGTCGTTTGGTTGGTGTGGTGCAAACCCGGAATGTGTAGCCAATTACTTGCGGCCGATCGCCCGCTCGGCGGCTTGCACCACGTCTGGCGTGTCGAGGCCATATTTGGCCAGCAACTGGTCGGGAGTACCGCTTTCACCGAATTGATCGTCCACGGCTACCATTTCAATGGGGGCAGGGAAGTGGCGGCCCAAAACCTGGGCAATGCTGTCTCCCAATCCTCCGTTGCGCTGGTGTTCTTCCGCGGTAACTACACACTTGGTTTTGCTTACAGAAGCTATGACTGCCTCCGTATCCAAAGGTTTAATGGTATGAATATTTATCACCTCTGCACGAATGCCTTTTTCGGCTAATATTTCGCTGGCTTTCAAGGCTTTCCACACCAAGTGGCCGGTAGCAAAAATGGAAACATCAGTGCCCTCTACCAGGTGCAAAGCTTTACCAATTTCAAACTTTTGATCTGCTGGCGTAAAGTTGGGCACTTTGGGGCGACCAAAGCGCAGGTAAACGGGGCCGTGGTGGTTGGCGATGGCCAAGGTGGCCGCCTTGGTTTGGTTGAAATCACACGGGTTGATCACCGTCATGTTGGGCAGCATTTTCATCAGCCCCAGGTCTTCCAGTATTTGGTGGGTGGCGCCATCTTCGCCGAGGGTGAGTCCGGCGTGAGAAGCACAAATTTTTACGTTTTTTTCGGAGTAGGCCACCGATTGACGGATCTGGTCGTAGACACGTCCGGTACTGAAGTTGGCAAACGTTCCGGTGAAGGGAATTTTGCCGCCAATGGTCATGCCCGCTGCGAGGCCGATCATGTTGGCCTCGGCCACGCCTACCTGAAAGAAGCGCTCTGGAAATTCGTCGGCAAAGGCGTTCATTTTCAGCGATCCGGTAAGATCGGCACACAAGCCGACAACGTCAGTATTTTGACGTCCCAGTTCGAGTAATCCGGCTCCAAACCCAGAGCGGGTATCCTTTTGTTCGGTGGCGGTGTAAGTGGTCATAGGTTGTGGCAAGTATTTACAATTTGATGGCTACCGATGAGCCAGAGCTAATTCTAAAGTTCTTTTCTACAGTAAAGATTGATTCCCGGGCCCCTTTCGGGCGAAAAATGATTTTGTATTTTCCCGGTTGTAGTGTGAGGGTTTCTCGTTTTGATTCTTCGCTCAGGTTGCAGAGCCAAACCAGTTGGTTGTTCTTCTCGACATACAAGCTGCCATATCCGTCTGCGTCCCGGCTCACGCTACAAATTCCGGGCTGCGGAATTTCGAGGGTGGTGGTGTGGCTTTGGCGAATGTCTACCCCCTCCACGTAAATCCTGGGCATGGTGAGGATTTCAAGGTCGTATTTCCCTACCAAATAGCGTTCTTGGGTGTTGAGGTCTTGCAGGTGCAAGGTTTCCATGGAGCCTTGTTCGCGAACGATGGCTTTTAGTTTGTTGTAGTTGCCCAAACCGGCCAGTTTTAAAAGCAAACTCCCTTGAGCGGCATCTACTCCAATAATGTTGTGTGTGCCGGCAGTAAGCTCAATGCTGTCTTTCACCACTTGGGGAATGGTGTGCACCACCAGTTTGTAATTGATCACCGGATCGATTTTCAGCGTATCCGGATTGCCATAGCCATTCATGGTGTGCACGAAGTTGTAGGCCATGCGCCCTGAAAACTGGTCGTAAAACGTCATGTTGACGTTGGTTTCGGTTGGATTACCGGCAATGTCGAGCAAGTTGACCTGAGCAGAAGTGCTGTTGAGTGCCTGCGAAATCACAATCCCCAACACATCTTGAAAAGTGCTCTCGTTAGAGGCATCATAGAAATTGCCAATGCACTCGAAGGTCTTTTTGAATTCAATGTCGAGGCCCACACCAATCACAAACGGTTTGAGGATGATACCTTTCCGCTGCAACGCCATCGAAACCGCACAGGGGTCACCACCGCACTCTTCAATGCCATCGGTAATGAGAATGATGATGTTGCGGCAATCTTTACAAGGCGGAAAATCGTTGGCGGCTTGCTCCAAAGAATAAGCAATGAGGGTGGTGCCTTTGGGGCGCAATTCGCCCAGCCTGGTTTTTATTTTGTCGTGGTTGCGGGCCGAAAAGGGTACCACCAATTCGGTGTCTTCGCAATCCCGATCTTGCTTGTAAAATTTGGTGTGGCCATACACCCGAAGGGCCACTTGCACATTGGGTTGGCCTTTTAAGCTGTCCAGCGCCTGGCCGAGCAAACGCTTCGCCACTTTGTTTTTATCGCCCGATTGCCATTGCCCCATCATGCTGTTGGAGGCATCGTAAATGAAGAGAATCCGGCTGAGGGGCTCTTTGAACTGCTGACCGCTTGCCGTAGACAGAAGGCTGCCCGCTAGAAGCAGGGTGCCAATAAGCACGAGCGGGAGCCGCCTGCAGTTTAAAAATTCAATAATCGCCAAGGGTTTCTTCGAGTTGCGAAAGGGCGTTCTCGAGTTGTTCGTTATTCGGGGCTACACCATGCCATTTGTGGGTGCCCATCATAAAATCAACTCCTTGGCCCATTTCAGTGCGCATCAGAATAACGATGGGTTTGCCTTTTCCGGTATGTGAACGTGCTTCGGTGAGGGTGTTGTAAACCGCTTCTACCTTGTTGCCATCCATTTCCATGGTATGCCAACCGAAGGCATCAAACTTGGCCCTTAAGTTGCCCAAGGACATAACGTCTTCCACATCACCGTCAATTTGGCGACCGTTGTAATCAATGGTTGCGATCAAGTTGTCCACCTTATGGTGAGGCGCGCTCATGGCCGCTTCCCAAATTTGGCCTTCCTGCAACTCACCATCACCGTGGAGGCTGTATACCAGGCGATCGTCACCGTTCAGGCGCTTGGTAAGTGCAGCACCCACCGCTACTGACAGGCCTTGCCCCAAACTACCGGAGGCCATACGCACCCCGGGGAGTCCCTCCTCGGTAGCGGGATGACCTTGCAAACGCGAATCGAGCTTGCGAAAAGTGGCCAATTCACTGCGGTCAAAATAACCTTCGTGCGAAAGCACACTGTACCAAACTGGTGAAATGTGCCCGTTGGACAGGAAAAAAACATCTTCGCCGATGCCGTCCATGGAAAAATTTTGGGGATCGTGCTTCATGATTTCCCCGTAGAGGGTAACCAAAAAATCGGTGCAGCCCAATGAACCTCCGGGATGACCGGAAGAGACAGCATGTACCATACGAACGATGTCGCGTCTGACTTGCGAACAGAGCTTTTCTAAGCGGTCGATATCGGGCATTACATCCAACATTTTTATTGGTTCTAAGGTAGTTTAGGGGCAAAAGTAAATGAATTTGATAGACGACCCCGAAACGTGTTGATAACTTTGAAAACTCGGTAAGTGTTTTATTATGAGTTGGTTAAGTGTGGTTTCTTGCAGTGGGAACACCGGTGTTTAAAGGGGGAGTTCAAGAACCAGGCCAAAGGAGCTTTCCGAAACGGTGTAAGAAAAACACAGGTGAGCGATAATTCAAAGCAACTTTTAAATTTTCTTACCGTCTTGCTTATATTGCTGATCCCAATATGAAAAGTACCTCACCATCTCTTTTCCTCGCCTTGCTTTTGGTACTCTTTACCTATGTACCGGGGCAGGGGCAAGACCACCTGCACGAAGCGCCTTCTCACGATCATGAACACCACCTCAGCGGTGGCCCGAAGCCCGATCACATTCCTTTTATCGCCAACCAGGGCCAATGGAATGCCAAGGTGCACTACCAGGCTATCCTAAACGCAGGAGCCATCTTTTTGGAAAATGATCGCATCACTTATTCCATCATTAGTCGCTCAGATTTGAATGCAGCCCACGATGCCCAGCGTTTGCCGGATTATCACCAAAACCTCGAACAGTTGATGGTGCGTGGGCATGCCTATGCCATGACCTTCGAAGGCGCTCAATCCAACATTGGCTTAGCGGCCGAAGGAAAGCATTCGGATTATTACAACTTTTTCAAAGGCCAGGATCAAAGTCGATGGGCCACCCAGGTACCCGCATTTTCCGAAGTGCAGTACCATGGCATTTACCCAGGAATCGATTTGCACGCTCATTGTGCGGAAAATCATTTTAAGTATGACTTTGTGGTGGCACCAGGTGCAAACGTGGCTGCTATCAGATTGAAATATACCGGAGGAGTAACCCTCTCCTTACAAGAAGATAATCTGGTGATTGCCACCACCGTTGGGGACATGATCGAGCAACGGCCAGTAGCCTATCAGGTGATTGATGGCCGACAGGTAGAAGTTCCCGTTGCATTTCAATTGCTGGACGAACATACCGTAGGTTTCTTGCTTCCAAAAGGGTATGATGCTTCGCGGGAATTGATCATCGATCCGGTGTTGATCACCGCTACTTACTCCGGTTCAGTTGGAGCCGATACTTATGGCCATACGGCCACTTTCGATGATCAGGGCAACATTTATGGGGCAGGAACTTCTTTTGGCATTGGCTATCCCATCACAACAGGAGCCTTTCAAACCACCTTTGCCGGCAATACTGATTTTGGCATCTCCAAACTGAACCCCGATGGATCGGCCAGGCTTTATTCGACCTTGATTGGAGGCACCAACGACGACCGGCCGCACAGTATGATTGTCAATTCGATGGATCAACTCTGTGTTTTGGGCAGTTCGAATTCGAGTGATTTTCCGGTAGCTACCAACGGCTACGATCCCACCTGGAACAGCAATTATGACATTACCGTCACGGTTTTCAATCCAAATGGAACTGCCTTGGTAGGTGGATCCTTCTTGGGTGGAACGGGTGACGATGGCAAAAATGTGGTGACCCAGTTTTATGGCGATGCTTATCGCGGAGAGATCAATGTAGACTTTCAGGATCGCATCTACATTGCTTCCTTCACCGAATCAGCTGACTTTCCGGTGGGCACTTCTGCTTATCAAAATCAATTGGTAGGCAACCAAGACGGTATCATTGCCCGGTTTTCTCCGGACCTAAGTCAATTGGATTGGGCTACCTACTTTGGTGACACGTTAGACGATGCCGTTTTCAATGTGAAAATTGCCCTTGACCAAACCCTATACGTTTGCGGAGCTGCAACTGCGGGCATGCCCGCAACTACCGGAGCTTATCAAACGACCAACCAAGGTGGTATAGATGGTTATGTAGCGCACCTTTCGGCCGATGGTCAAAACTTGTTGGAACTCTCTTACTTTGGCACGCCTGGCACCGATGTGGCCTTCTTTTTGGAGTTGGACAAATTTGGCGATGTGTATTTGTTTGGGCGGTCCAACGATACGCTGAATCCTACCACGGGGGCCTATGTGGGTCCCTCCAACGGTTCGTTCATCACCAAGATGACGCCCGATCTCTCTTCGGTTACCTTGCTCAGCACTTTTGGTCTGGTGGTTCCTACCGCGTTTTTGGTGGACAATTGCAACAACATTTACATTGCCGGACACGGGGCTAATGGCAATTCCTTCAATTTAGAGGTAACCCAGGGCGCTTTCCAAAGCAATACCGGTGGCTTTTATGTCATGGTACTGGAACCCAACGCCACCAATATTCAATATGGCTCTTTCTATTCGAACAATGGAGCCCATGTAGATGGAGGTACTTCACGTTTTGATAAACGTGGAGTGATCTATGAAGCCGTATGTGCCAGCAATGGCGCACCAACTACTAGCAATGCAGTAGGGCAGGTCAGTCAATCCACCTGGGATCTTTATCTTTTTAAAATAGACCTGGAGTTCTCTGGAACCATCGCCAATGCTTTTGCTGCTCCGTCTATTTCGGGTTGTGTGCCGTTCAACGTACAGTTTTCGAGCCAGGGCAGTGTAGGAGTGAGCCGCCTTTGGGATTTTGACGACAATGGCACCACCGACACCAGCGCCAATCCTACGCACGTTTTCAACGATACCGGTTGGTATCAAGTGCAATTGGTCACCATCGATTCGTTGAGCTGCAACTTTTCTGATACGGCGGTCGTGTCGGTATACGTGGGAGATACTTTGGAACTCAATTTACCGCCAGATACCACCGTGTGTGATTCGATGTTTGTTTTCGATCCGGGAGCACTGCCGGCGACCAATTATAGCTGGTCGAGCAACGGCAACCAATCGCAGTTGGTGACCAACAATGGAGGTACCTTTATTCTTACCCTCGACCGCGGCAATTGTAGTATTTCGGACACGATGAACGTTTCCCTGGTGCCCAGTCTCTCTACGGACTTAGGTCCCGATACCTTTACGTGTGACACCAGCTTTTTGCTCTCCGCCAACCTAACCGGAGTGAGTTATTTATGGTCGGACAGTTCTTCGGCACCCGACCTTACCGTTACCACCACCGGCACCTATTGGTTGCAATCTGATGCGGGGGTGTGCCAAAGTCGCGACAGCGTTTTCGTTGATTTCGCGGCAGTGGTCCCGGCCTTAGGAGGGGACACTACGGTATGCGAAGACACCTTGCTTTTGGATGCAGGTGCTGGTCAAACGTTTCTTTGGAACGGGGGCGATACCACACAAACCTTGTTGGTCGACTCCAGCGGTATATACACTGTACAGGTTTCGAATGGCTTGTGTGCCGGCCAGGATTCAATACAGGTGACCATACAAGACGAAATTGTGATCAACCTGGCCGCCGACACCTCGGTGTGTGAAGACAGCCTGGTGCTGAATGCGGGGAATCCAGGCAGTCAATTTGTATGGTCCAACAGTGCTTTAACGCAACAAACCACCATTAACAATTCTGGAATTTATGCGGTCACCGTGACCAGTGGTGCTTGCCAATCGGCCGATACCATACAGGTGAGTTTCGATGCCCCACAGTTGGGCATTGCAGATCAGGTGATTTGTGACGAATTGCAAACCGTGTTGGATGCTGGCAACCCGGGAGCCACCTATTTGTGGTCTACCGGAGCCACTACGCGCACCTTACAAGTAAGCCAGCCCGGCGAATATTCGGTGTTGATTACCCAACAACAGTGCAGCGGCACCGATACTGCCATAGTGGCTTTTGGCGAAACCCCCGAAATTGATTTAGGGCCGGATCAATATTTGTGTTTTGGTGCTTTTCTGGAATTGGAGGCACCTGGAAACGCCAATCTGAGCTATGTTTGGTCGGGTGGTAACACGACCCAAACGACCCGTATCACCGCGGGTGGTCGCTACTGGGTAGAGGCAAACAATGGCTTGTGTACCAATACCGACACCATTCAAGTCACCGAGGTGAAAGATGAATTGATATTGCTGGCTCCTAATGTATTTACGCCCAACGGCGATGGCTTGAACGATTGTTTTCAATTGGAGATTGCCGGGGAGGTGAGTACTTATGAGTTGGTGATTTTCAACCGGTGGGGCAACCGCGTTTTCGGCAATAATTTCAGTGGCGTATGCTGGGACGGCCGCACCAATCAAGGGCAAGCTGTTTCCGAAGGAGTGTACTTCTGGATTGCTACCGTGGAGTCGGAATGTAACCCCGGCCAAAAAGAAAAGGTGACGGGCAGTCTTACCCTGATGCGGTAGAGAAAGGCCTTTGGATGGGAGACGAATTGGTTTATATTTGGTAGGCTATTTCCCCCAACTAAAACCAGTTAATATGTCGCCTTCTCCCTTAGATCAACCCGATTCTACCGATACACTTTCCAGCGATTCTAAAACTTTTGGCATGTTGGCTCACCTCGCAGGACTTGCCGGACTTGTTTTCCCACTGGGCAATATAATTGGTCCACTCGTGATTTGGGTTATGAAAAAAGAAACCGATCCTTATGTGGATTGGCATGGGAAACAGGCGTTAAACTTTCAGTTGTCCTGCTTGATCTATGCAGTAGTAGCTTTTGTTTTGGCTTTCTTTCTAATCGGCTTTGCCTTGATTTTTGCCATTTTCGTGACCAACATTGTGTTGACCATCATCGCAGGTGTGCGTGCCAATGAAGGGGGCTTCTACGAGTATCCCTTAAGCATTCGGTTTTTCAATTGAACCTTATTGCTGAATTATCCGGACTTCGGTCCGGCGGTTCTTGGCCCGGTTCTTCTCCGAATCGTTGGGCGCCACCGGCACGGTTTCACCATATCCTTTAGCCATTACCCGTTCGCGGTCTATGCCATTGCGAAACAGGTAGGATTGAACGGACTCTGCCCGTTTTTGGGAGAGTCGAAGGTTGTCGCTATCGTTGCCAACGTCATCGGTGTGTCCGGCAATTTCTACCACCATGGCAGGTTTCCGCTTCATGGCCTCAACCAGCGAGCGCAGGGCGCGAAAACTGCTGGTTTTCATCGTGGCCTGACCAAAATCGAAGTGTACGTTGCGCAACACAATGGTTTTGGTTTTAATCTCAAACTGAACGTTGAGTCGGATCGGTCTTCCCGGGCCTTCGGTTTTTGGTATTTCTACTTCGGAGTAGCTGATGTTGACCCCCACGTAGTCTACCAAGATGCGGTAGGCAGCACCTTCTGGCAACAAAATGTTGAAGTTGCCACTCTCGTTGCTAATGGCCGAGTAAGTTTTACCGGTGGCTTTGCTAAAGAATATGATTTTTTCCCGCGCCTTGGGATTTTCGGAATAGTCGGAAACCAACACCTTCAACAGGGTTTGGTCGTCAGTAGAAGATTGCGAGGCCGGAGCAAAGGCCAAACAACTCAACACACAAATTACAAGCAGAAACCGCATAATTATTTGATTCGGTTACTATGACTTTTACGCAAAAATTGAAAAAAGTTGCGAGACTTGGGTCGCAAGTTTCCTAAAACGGTGATTTCTATTAGATCGGCTATCCGTATAAATTCTGCTATTTTTGCAGCCGAATTTCAAAAAGATCTGGTCATGGCGCTCAAATGTGGAATTGTTGGTTTGCCCAACGTTGGAAAGTCTACCCTGTTCAATTGCTTGTCGAATGCCGAGGCGCAAGCGGCTAATTTTCCGTTTTGTACCATCGAACCCAACGTGGGTACCATCAATGTGCCCGACGAGCGCCTGGAAAAACTGGCCGAATTGGTGAACCCGCAACGGGTGATGCCCACCACGGTAGAAATTGTAGACATTGCGGGGTTGGTGAAAGGCGCCAGTAAGGGCGAGGGCCTGGGCAACCAGTTTTTGGCCAACATTCGCGAGACGGACGCTATTTTGCACGTGTTGCGTTGCTTCGACGACGACAACGTGGTGCACGTAGACGGCAGTGTAGACCCGATTCGCGACAAGGAGGTGATCGAGTACGAACTCATTATGAAAGACCTGGAGGTGCTGGAAAAAAAGGTGCAAAAGGTGCAGAAGATGAGCAAGACTGGTGACAAAGAAGCCCGCAAGCTGTTGGAAGTGCTGGAGGTTTATTTCAAGCACATGGAAGCTGGTAACCCTGCCCGATCGGCACCGGTGGAAGAAAAACACCAGGAGGCGATTGCCGATCTGTTTTTGTTGACCGACAAGCCGGTGATGTATGTGTGCAATGTAGACGAAGGCTCGGTGGTGTCGGGCAATGCCCACATTGATAAAGTGCGCGCAGCCGTGCAAGGGGAAAACGCAGAGGTAATCGTTATTGGAGCGGCCATTGAGGCCGACATTGCACAATTAGATACTTACGAAGACCGTCAGCTCTTTTTGGAGGAATTGGGCCTGGAAGAACCTGGTGTTAATATTTTGATTCGCGGTGCCTACCAATTGCTGGACCTCAGCACTTATTTTACGGCAGGTGAGAAGGAGGTACGCGCCTGGACCATCACCACCGGCACCAAGGCGCCACAGGCTGCCGGAGTGATCCACACCGATTTTGAAAAGGGCTTTATTCGGGCAGAGGTCATTCACTACAACGATTTCGTGACCCTGGGCTCTAATCAGGCGGTGAAAGAAGCTGGTAAGTTGCTCGTAGAAGGAAAAGAATACGTGGTGCAAGATGGCGATGTAATGCATTTCCGGTTCAACGTGTAGGGCGGTTCCCGACCGGTTCATTTTGTTCGCTTCTTGGCTGTTTTTCATCGCTTTCCGGTGGAAAACTCTGTTGAAAACCCAGGCCTGAACCTGGCCGTTTTCGGAGTGCTTTTAAGTATATTTACTGCTTCCGGAAAAACCGGCTTTTTCAACCCGTATTCTTTATTTGCCACGGTTTTTATGGCTGAAAATTATACCGAAGACAACATACGGTCACTCGACTGGAAAGAACACATCCGTTTGCGTCCCGGGATGTACATCGGGAAATTGGGTGATGGTTCTTCTCCCGACGATGGCATTTACATTTTGCTCAAAGAGATCATCGACAACTCGATCGACGAGTTTGTGATGGGCAATGGGCGCACAATCGACATCAGCATTCGCGACAATACCGTGAAGGTGCGCGATTACGGCCGGGGCATTCCCCTCGGGAAAGTGATCGATTGTGTTTCGCGCATCAACACCGGCGGGAAGTACGACTCCAAAGCGTTTAAGAAATCTGTGGGACTCAACGGGGTAGGTACCAAAGCGGTGAATGCCCTTTCGTCTTATTTCAAGATCGAGTCGGTTCGGGAAGGCCAAATCAAAACCGCTGAGTTTTCGCAGGGAAACCTCGAACAAGACCATGACATTGTGGAGTCTTCCGTGCGCAAGGGCACTAAAACGACTTTTGTTCCCGATCAAGAGGTGTTTCCCAATTTTGGGTTTCGCACGGCTCACATCGAGCGCATGTTGTGGAACTACGCCTACCTCAACCGGGGGCTCACCATCAACTTCAACGGCACCAAATTTCATTCCGACAATGGGCTGCTCGACCTTTTGGATCAAAACCTGAGCAACGAACCCATCTATCCCATTATACACCTCGAAGGCGAAGACATTGAAGTAGCCATAACGCACACCAATGCATACGGAGAGGATTATTACAGTTTTGTGAACGGGCAGCACACCACACAAGGTGGAACCCATCAGGGGGCTTTTCGTGAGGCCTACGTGCGCACCATCCGGCAACACCTGGGCAAAGACTACGAGGCGGTGGACATCCGCGGTGGGGTAGTGGCTGCGGTGAGTGTGAAAGTGATGGAGCCAGTGTTTGAGTCGCAGACCAAAACCAAGCTCGGGTCGCAAGAAGTGGCTCCAGGGGGCCAATCGATGCGGGCCTTTGTCAACGATTTTCTCACCACTGCGCTGGACAACTACTTGCACAAGAACACCGATGTATCGGAAGGGCTGCAACGCAAAATTCTACAGGCAGAGCGCGAGCGCAAAGACATGGCAGGCATTCGCAAGCTGGCCAAAGAGCGCGCCAAGAAGGTGAGCCTGCACAACAAAAAACTGCGCGATTGCCGCACCCATTTAGGCGACAACAAAGAAGATAGCATTTCTACCACCTTGTTCATTACCGAGGGAGATTCAGCCTCCGGTTCGATTACCAAGGCGCGCAACGTAAACACCCAAGCGGTGTTTAGCCTGAAAGGAAAACCGTTGAACTCGTATGGCCTGACCAAAAAGATCGTTTACGAAAACGAGGAGTTCAACCTGTTGCAAGCGGCTCTTAACATTGAAGAAGGGCTGGACAACCTGCGCTACAACAACATTGTGTTGGCCACCGATGCCGATGTAGACGGCATGCACATTCGCCTGTTGCTCATCACTTTCTTTCTTCAATTTTTTCCTGAACTGGTGAAGCAAGGGCATTTGTATGTGCTGGAAACCCCGCTCTTTCGGGTGCGCAACAAAAAAGAAACCATCTATTGCTACTCCGATGGCGAGAAGCAAAACGCCATCGACAAGCTGCGGGGCAAACCAGAGATCACCCGATTCAAAGGTTTGGGAGAAATCAGCCCCGACGAGTTTAAGCACTTCATTGGCAAAGACATGCGCCTGGAACCGGTGGTGATTGGCAAAGACACTCCGATTCAGAATTTGTTGTCGTTTTACATGGGTAAAAACACGCCTGACCGACAAAAATTCATCATCAATAACCTGAAAGTGGAAAAAGACCTGGTAGCGGAAACGGCCTGAGCCTAAATCTGATGCTACCCAATTGGCAAGGAATAATCCATGGCAGAAAACGAAGAAGAAAGCCTCGAGCGGGACGAGGAATTTGAATCCCAGGAAGAAACCGATAACGACCCTGCGGTTGTTGTTCGAGTGTCGGGCATGTATGAGGAGTGGTTCCTCGACTATGCTTCTTACGTCATCTTGGAACGGGCGGTGCCCCACCTCAACGATGGCCTGAAGCCGGTGCAACGCCGGATTCTCCACTCGCTCAAAGAATTGGACGACGGCCGCTACAACAAGGTGGCCAATGTGGTGGGCAACACCATGAAATACCACCCGCACGGCGATGCCGCCATTAGCGATGCCATGGTGCAGCTGGGGCAGAAAGACCTGCTGATCGATACCCAGGGAAACTGGGGCAACCTGTTTACCGGCGACCGTGCGGCTGCTTCTCGTTACATCGAAGCCCGCCTTTCGAAGTTTGCGCACGAAGTGGTGTTCAACCCGAAAACCACCGAATGGCAGTCCAGTTACGATGGACGTAACAAAGAGCCGGTTACCTTCCCGATGAAATTTCCGCTCCTGCTGGCGCAGGGCGTAGAGGGCATTGCGGTAGGCCTCGCCTGTAAGTTGTTGCCACACAACTTCAACGAACTCATCGACGGGTCCATTAACATCTTGAAAGGCAAGAAAGCCCGACCATTGCCCGATTTCCATACGGGTGGTATGGCCGATTTTTCCGACTACAACGATGGTTTGCGCGGGGGTAAAGTGAAAGTGCGTGCCCGGATCAATGCCGAAGAAAAGAAAACCCTCACCATTACCGAGATCCCTTTTGGTACCACCACCGGTAGCCTCATCGATTCCATTATCAAAGCCAACGAAAAGGGCAAGATTAAGGTGAAGAAGATTGAGGACAACACCGCTGAGGATGTCGAGATTCAAATTCACCTGGCCACCGGGGTGTCGCCCGACAAAACCATCGATGCGCTCTATGCTTTCACCGACTGTGAGGTAAGCATATCGCCCAACTCGTGTGTGATTGAAAACGACAAACCGCGGTTTGCCGGGGTAAGCGAAATTCTGGAAATCTCCACCTTGCAAACCAAAGACCTGTTGCGGCAGGAGTTGGAAATCCGCAAGCGGGAGCTCGAAGAGCAATGGCATTTTGCTTCACTGGAAAAGATATTTATCGAAAACCGTATCTACCGCGACATTGAAGAGGCAGAGACTTGGGAAGAAATTTTGGAGCGCATTCACAAAGGGTTGAAACCGCACACCAAGCATTTGTTGCGTGCAGTGACCGACGAAGACGTGACCCGCCTCACCGAAATTCGCATCAAGCGCATTTCGAAGTTCGACAGCTTCAAAGCCGATGAACACATTGTGCGCCTGGAAGAGGAAATAGCCCAGCTGAAATACCACCTGGAGCACCTCACCGATTATGCCATCGACTATTTCAAGCGCTTGAAAGAGAAGTTTGGCAAAGGCCGCGAACGGAAAACCGAGATCAAGACTTTTGATACCATTGACCGCACCAAGGTAGCGGCTGCCAACGTGAAACTCTACGCCAATCTGGAAGAAGGTTTTGTGGGCCATAGCCTCAAACGCAGCGAATCGGAATTGGTGACCAATTGTAGCGACATCGACGATTTGATTGTGCTGCGCAGTGATGGTAAAATGCTGGTTACCCGTATTTCGGGTAAGGCATTTGTGGGCAAAGATATTTTGCACGTTGGCATTTGGAAAAAAGGCGACAAGCGCACCGTATATAATATGGTGTATCAAGACGGGCCGCGGGGCCGTGTGATGGGCAAGCGCTTTACGGTTACTTCCATCACCCGCGACAAAGAATACGATTTAACCAAGGGGACGGCCGGTTCGAAGGTGCTCTACCTCACCGCCAATCCCAACGGAGAATCCGAAATTCTCACCATTATCCTACGGGCGAAAGCCACCTTGCGCAAACTGCGCTTCGACTACGACTTTTCGGAGTTGGCCATCAAAGGCAGGGGAGCAGGTGGCAAGATCCTCACCAAGCACGCAGTGAACAAAGTGGTGCTGAAAGAGCGGGGAGTATCCACCCTCTCGGCACGAAAAATTTGGTTTGACGATACGGTGCAACGCCTCAACGCCGAAGAGCGGGGCGAGTTTTTGGGCGAGTTCAACCCCAAAGATCGTATTCTCACCATTACCCAATCAGGGCACTACCGCCTCACGGGTTTCGACCTCACTAACCACTTTGATGATGATTTGATTGTGATTGAAAAGTGGAATCCTGAAAAGCCACTGGCCGCCATTTATTTTGATGGAGAGAAGCAACAGTATTTCGTGAAACGCTTTTTGGTAGAATCGAGCGACAAAAAAGTGCTGTTCATTTCCGAGGATGAGGATTCGTACCTGGAGGTGATTTCCACTGACTGGAAACCAAGAGTGGTGCTGCAGTTTGACAAACGCAGCAACGACCGGGAGGACGAGGAAATCAATTTAGAGGAATTCATTTCGGTGAAAGGCATGAAGGCCAAGGGCAACCGCCTTACTGGCTACAAGGTGAAAAACATCGATGTGTTGGAGCCCATTCCTTACGACCCGCCGGAGCCCGAAGTAGCAGAAGGCGTAACCGAAGAGGGCGAAGCAACGCTGATCGACTTGCCCGAACCATTGCCCGATGTGCCCAAGGCACAAGCGGGAGACGATACGGTTGCCTCGGCTGCAAAACCGCGTAAAACCGACGATTCCGACTCGGAAGAACAAATAGCATTGGAACTTTAATTGCAATTAGGGTTGCCTCAGCCAACCCTTAGCCCGATTTTTGAGTTTATATGGGTATGAAGAATTGGATTTTGCTCCTGGGGTGCTTCTTAGGGGCAGCCACCGCGGCCACCACTTTTGGCCAACTCCCCAACAAGAACCTCAACCTTATCGGTTCGCTCAGCTACACTCAAAACCTGAGTGATGTATGGGGTTATGTGGACGAAACCGGAATTGAATACGCTCTGGTAGGCACTACCAACGGCTTTTCTGTGGTGAGTCTCGAAGATCCCACCAATCCGGTTGAAGTATTTTACACTGGTGGTTTTCCCACCGTTTGGCGCGACATCAAAGTGTGGAACGACCGCGCCTACGTGACCAACGAAGGTGGTGGAGGGCTCACCATTGTAGATTTGCGCCCTTTGCCCTTGGGCAATAACCTGCCGGTTTACAATTATGTGGGCCAAAACGTTCCGTTCAATACGGCACACAACCTCTATATCGACAATGGAGTGGCCTATTTGTTTGGCGTGGACGGCACTCCGCACGGTGCGCTCTACCTCGATCTGAGCGATCCCGACAACCCAACCGAAATGGGGTCTTTTGACCAGTTTTATGGCCATGATGGCTACGTGCGCGACAACACCATGTACATCGCCCACATCGACGATGGTTTTTTCGGCATTTACGACATTTCCAATATGCCCACGACCAATTCTTTGCAAACACGGGGCACGCCAAGTTCTACTTCGCACAACATTTGGCCGTCGGACGACAACCAATATGTATTCACCACCGATGAGGTGGCAGCCGGTTACATTGCGGCTTACGACATTTCCGACCTTTCCAACATTGAGGAAGTAGACCGCTACCAAAGCCGTCCCGGCTCGGGCGTGTATCCGCACAACGTGCATTATTACAACGGCTATTTGGTCATTTCCTATTATGCAGATGGCTTGATCATTCTCGATGTTACCCGCCCTTCCAACATGGTAGAGGTAGGTCGCTACGACACTTCCCCCAATTTTTCGGGCGATCAAACCGATGGCTGCTGGGGAGCGTATCCTTATTTTCCCTCGGGGCGCATCATTACTACCGACATACAAGAAGGGTTGCAGGTGTTTGAGCCCGACTACAAACGAGCTTGCTACATTGAGGGAACGGTACGCGATGTACATACCAACCTGCCCATTACCGGGGTAACCATCTCCGAGCCCTTTGGCAACAACCCGATCCTCACCGACATTCAAGGCCGGTATAAAATTGGGCTGTCCGATCCGGGCACTTACACTTACAATGTGACCAAAGTAGGGAGCGGCTATTTCGGACAAAGTTTTAGTGAAACGCTTTCGCGCGGTGATTTGGTGATTCGCGACATCTACCTGGACAACTGGCCTTTAGGTGTGGACGAACCCTTGGAGGAAGTAAGCTGGAGTTTGTTTCCCAACCCATCGGCAGAAGGTTTTCGGTTGCAATCTACTGACGTGTCCAATACCGCTCAGGTGGTGATGCGCAATGCCCAGGGACAGGTGGTTTCGGAGGCCACCGCTCATCTGGAAACGCTCTACGGTACCGAATTGCCAGTGGGCTGGTATTCTGTAGAAGTGATCGATCGCCAGGGACGGGTGAACCGCCTCTCCTGGATCAAGATTCGTTAAATACTAAAGAGAAACAGGTGTTGCTTTTCGGGCGTCTTCAGCACGGCATTGCGTGCTTTGGAACCTTCTTCTGATCGGAAAGCGAAAATCTCGCTCAACTCTTCTTTTCTTATCCAATCAATACGCCGGGCCATGTCGGGCGCAAAATAGGTGATGGCAGGAAAATCAAAGTCTTTGGACTGGTGCAGCCCCAAAAGGTTGATGCCGTCTGAAATAATCGCCCAGGGATAGGGCTCTTCGTTGATGCTCAGAGGTTTGAAACCCATTTGCGACCAGAAGTCAATGCTGCGCAACAGGGTTTTCACCGGATGGGAAAATTCTCCGAAAGCGCCCAGGCGTGTGTTCGGGTAAGCCTCCGGCTTTTTCAATTGCTCCACCGGAATGTCGCGCAGGGTAGGTTGGTTGGGCTTGAACATTTTACTGGGGTCCAGGTTCATCATGTTCACCGCCAGGTTGTCGGGAGAAACGAAAATGCCTTGAAACAGTTTTTTCTCAGGCCCGGATGTGTAGTGGAAGCGAATTCCTTCTTTTTGTAGTCGTTGGGCCCGCTCACGGGCATCTTTGCTAAAGTAGGTGAGGCTGATGTAGCTGCTCTTGTCTCTGTTGAGCAATAAAACCACCCGCCCATCGGTAATTTGTGCCCAGGGATTGGGACGCTGACTTTTTTCCAACACCCGGAAGCCGAGTTGCTGGTAAAATTGAAGGGATGCGTTTAGGTCGTTGACCCCGATTGTAATAAGGCTTGCCTCGCCTAAATGCATGAAAATGTTTTCCTGTAAGTAGTTGTGGGTGAAATAAAAGTAGGTAAAATTGAGGCGGATACAAAATAGGTGAAGGGGGGAGGCCCTACGTAGATCGGAAAGTAGCAATCCATTTTCATTCCCTTTTGTGTGGAATCAATAGCCAGTATTTCCTGGAAAAAGGAACCCGTTTGTCCGAGTACGTTTTTCTGTATTTTGCCAAAGAATTGTCTCTCTTTTGCCGGTGAAGGGCATAGCGTTGATAAGGCAAAGCGCCTCTGCGTTGGGGCATTGCGCTTTGAAACGTAACCGTATCCTGAAGCAGTTGATAGCTCCCTGAATCGAGCAAAGTGGTAGGTCCAAGACCCGACCAATGCCAATAGGTGTACGACTGGTCTTTTCGGAGTTGCAGGTACCACAAGTTGTCAATACTTGCTTTGAGGGTAAAACGGGCCTCGATGCTCTTTTGCGAACGAGCACCGAGACTAAGGCAAGCCACAATGACCAAAAAGAAAAGCCACCTAAACTCGGAGTGCCGCAACCAAATCATCACCAGCGAAAGGTAAACAACTTCTTTCTGCGGAGGGCTTTCCGGCTTTTTCTCCGTTTTTTCTTGCCTTTCAGCCATTGTAAACGCTTGGTTTTAGTCACCCTGGAGCGGTCGCACGGAAAAACCAGGGGCAAGGTGAGGCTGTCGTTTTCATATTGAATGGCAGCACTATCGGCACTGAGCACAAAAGCCGTTTGGGGATTGAGCCATTGCCGAAACTCCAACAAAAATACTTGGCCATCCGTTTGTCGTGCCAATTGAATATACTGCGCATTGATGCCGTTTTCGGTACCGCACAAAACGATATTTACCGGTACCTTGAGTCGATTGGTTAAGGTTATATCGCGAATGCACGAACGGTTATCTGCAATTAGTACTATACCTGTGGTAGCAGGAAACTCGTTTTGAGTGGCCAGCACCGCTTCTACATCGTTTTCGGGAGAGTCGCCACCGCGGCCGCGCGCGATTACCCGGTTGAACAGCTGCACCACACCGTTGAGTGACGTGGTGTTGCGGTGATAAATGCCACCAGTTTTTCCCACCGCTTTCTGGTTCCGTTTTTTGCGGTTGCCATCATTAAAAAATGAGAATTGCTCAATGGCACTGTGCTCTGGGTTGAGCAAATGCCACAACACCGCGTTGGCACTGTAGCCATACATGCTGCCCGTCCAATCGCACACTACCGAGAGGGTGCCTTCCGAAGTCAGCTGATCGAGCGCCCGCAATACCACCGAATCTGGTTGGCCGCCGTGTTCTTGAATGAATTCCAATACCTGAGCTAAGGTGGAGGTAGAATCTAAGGGCAGGGCAGAAGTATCTCCTGCGATCGTATCGGGTTGGGACAATTCTCCTACCTCATTTGGTGGTATCTCCTCACTTTTCAGCCTCAGTAACGAATCGGCCGCTGCAGATGCGTTCCATTCGTCCAACCAATAATCAATCACAAAGCCGTGAAATAAGCGTTTGGCCCTGGCTTCATCCTCACATCCGGTTTGTAGCACTACCCGGTAGGTAATGTTAGGGTCGTAGAACTGACTATCTAAAGCAAACAGTGCCTGCCACCGCCGGGTGAGCAAACCATCGTAAGCAGTAATCCAGGCTTCCGGCGATTTCGGGTAGGCCGTGAAGTACAGGGTTATTCGAGTGATGGTACTATTTTCAGGATGGGCACCAGGAGCCAGCGGGTCTAAGGTGGAACTGGCGTAGCCGTTGGGCAGGATAAGCTGAAAAACGGTTTGCTTCGGATAGTGAAACGCAGTTTGCTCATACACGGCAGGTACGGGCGTTACTCCGCTGTTCCGTACCCATTGCGGATCGGAAAGCTTCTCGTTCTGTCCCCTGGCAACCGTGGCGCTGATGAGAAAGAAAAGAAGGTAAGAAATGGAATAATGGATGCTCCTTCGGGTCATAAAGGGATGCAATGCCTTGAAAGCAGGCTTAGAGACTTGTGCTTACATAAACGGTTTTTGAACAAGAAATTGCTCGGACCTTCAATTTGTCACTTGGGTGTTGGCAATTGGTGGCTCAAAGATACTGGCCCAAAACGGTCTTCTGTAGCCCTCAGAGACAAAAAATGCGATCCAGTTGCTCTTGTCTCCCAACCGAGGAGCAGGGAGACAAAATCAGGGTTTCAATTTCTTGTCTCCCAAAAGTGCCTTTGGGAGACAAGCAGGCATCAAAAAGTCTGCCTCCCAACCAATGTCTTGGGAGACAAGCAGAAAATCAACTGTTTTTGAGCGCCTTTAAAACAAAAAAGACCGCCTCTAAGAGACAGTCTTTTTCGGTTTAAGCTATTCGGACAGCGGTTAAGCTGGTACGATCTTGTCTTTGGCATATTTGCCGTCTGCCAGTTTTTGTTTCACCACCTTAAAGGTTTCAATGGTGTATTCCACATCTTCGATAGTGTGTGCACCGGTAGGAATGAGGCGCAGCATGATGGTGTCTTTGGGCACCACCGGGTAGATAACCATCGAGCAGAAGATTTTGTAATTCTCGCGCAGGTCGAGAATGATGTTGGCCGCTTCGTAAGGTCCACCTTCGAGGAACACCGGAGTAACCGGAGAATTGGTGCGACCAAGGTTGAAGCCATTGGCCCGTAAACCGCTTTGCAATGCATCAACCACTTTCCAGAGGTTGTTGCGGTGCTCGGGTTGGTCTCGAATCATTTCCAGCCGCTTAAGTGCGCCTACTACCAACGGCATGGGCAACGACTTGGCAAACACCTGCGAACGGGTGTTGTAGCGGAGGTATTCAATAACGTTTTCTTCGGAAGAAATGAAGGCGCCAATGGTAGCAAAGGATTTGGCGAAAGTACCGAAGTACACATCAATGCCATCTTGCACCCCTTGGGCTTCGCCCGTACCAGCACCGGTAGCACCCATGGTGCCAATGCCGTGAGCATCGTCTACAAACAAGCGAAAGTTGTATTGCTTTTTCAGCTCAACAATTTCTTTGATCAGGCCTTGGTCACCGGCCATGCCAAATACACCTTCGGTAATCACCAAAATACCACCGTTGGTTTTTTCAACCATGCGGGTAGCCCGTTCGAGCTGCACTTTGAGCGAATCAATGTCGTTGTGCTTGAACACAAACCGTTTACCGTGGTGCATCCGTACGCCGTCGATGATGCAAGCGTGCGACTCAGAGTCGTACACCGCTACATCGTTGCGGTCGAGTAGGGCATCGATGGCAGAAGCACATCCCTGATATCCGTAATTGAGCAGAACAGTATCTTCTTTGCCAACAAAGGCTGACAGTTCGCTTTCAAGTTGTTCGTGGTAGCTGGAGTTACCCGACATAATGCGGGCGCCCATGGGCAGGGAAAGACCGTACTCAGCAGCAGCATTAGCATCCGTTTCACGTACCTCGGGATGGTTGGCTAAACCGAGGTAATTATTCACACTCCATACCAGCATATCTTTTCCCCGAAAAGTCATCCGGTTAGAGATCTCACCTTCTAACTTGGGAAAAAAGAAATAGCCCTGACCCACCTGAGAATATTGCCCAAGCGGCCCACGGTTGTTTTGCAGGCGTTCAAATATATCCACCTTGTAGACGTTTAGTTATCAATCTGCCCCGAAAATGCGGGGATTTTGGTGACAAAATTAGC
The DNA here is from genome assembly GCA_937899835.1 of uncultured Flavobacteriales bacterium. Taxonomy (GTDB): domain Bacteria; phylum Bacteroidota; class Bacteroidia; order Flavobacteriales_G; family Salibacteraceae; genus CALCCE01. The sequence goes on from CALCCE010000209.1 coordinate 35,134, forward strand.
ACAAAATTTTTTAGGGCAAACTATAGGTAACCCTACATATATAAAGAGTTTGTCAACAGTAACACTAAAAAAAGTATCTTTGCGCGATGTTTCGGAAGGGAGTACCGTTTCTTGTACTATTTATAGGTCTTTTGTTGGGATTCAGCGCTTGTAGCGAATACAACAAGGTAGTTAAAGGTACCGACCTTAAAAAAAAGTATGATACTGCTATTGCACTCTACAACGATGGCAAATACTTTAAAGCTTATCCACTTTTCGAAGAATTAGCAACTATTTACCGGGGAACCGGCCGGGCTGAAAAGGTGTATTACTACTATGCCTTTACCGAATTTGGTTTGGGGCAGATGGATGCCGCCAGCTACCGCTTCGAAACCTTTTATAAGTCATTCCCCAAAAGCGAATATGCTGAGGAATGTCAGTTTATGAGTGCTTACTGTTTCTACCTCAACAGTCCGAATTACTCATTGGATCAAACCAGCACCTACCAAGCCATTCAACAACTACAGTTGTTTATAGACCAATATCCCTTGAGCCAACGGGTAGACAGTTGCAACGTATTGGTAGACAAACTGCGCGGAAAATTGGAGCGTAAAGCTTATGAAACGGCCAAGCTCTACTACAAAACCCAATATTACCGCTCGGCCATTGTGGCTTATGAAAATATGTTGATTGAGTTTCCCGATTCTGATTACCGGGAAGAATCGACCTTTATGATCTTTAAGGCCAACTACCGTATGGCCATTGGCAGTGTAGAACGCTTAAAATTAGAGCGCCTGAATACTGCCATGAAAGCTTACGTCAAATTTGTGGATGCATATCCCGAAAGCAAATATATTCGCGAAGCGGAGCAGATGTATGATAATGCCCTGCGCGAAAAAGAAAAACTGAGTACTCCCAATTCATAATCAACTATATGGACTTCAAGAAATCTAACGCTCCGGCATCTACCGTAACCCGCAACCTGCGCAAAATCGATGGCCCCACCGGAAATATTTACGAATCCATCGCCATCATCAGCCGCCGTGCCAACCAAATCAGCAAAACGCTGAAAGAGGAGTTGAGCAACAAATTGGCTGAGTTTGCTTCTTCGACCGACAACCTGGAAGAAATTTTTGAAAACCGGGAGCAGATCGAGATTTCCAAATTTTACGAGCGCCTGCCCAAACCACACTCTGTGGCTACTCAAGAATTTTTGGACGGCCGCATCTACCACCGCAATCCTGCCCGGGAGCAACAAGAGGGAGAAGACAACGCTTAATCGCCACTTGTGATGTTGCGCGGCAAAAAAATCCTGTTGGGGGTAACCGGCAGTATTGCCGCCTACAAAGCAGCTCTGTTGGTGCGCCTGCTGGTAAAAGCCGGTGCTGAAGTGCAGGTGGTGATGACCCCTGCCGCCAAAGAATTTATAACACCACTGACTTTGGGAACTTTGTCCCGAAGGCCAGTGGTGTCTGCGTATACGGCCGATCCCAACAGCGGAGTGTGGAACAATCACGTAGAACTTGGCTTGTGGGGAGACGTGCTTTTGATGGCTCCCGTAACTTCCAACACCCTGGCCAAAATGGCCAATGGCTTGTGCGACAACGTACTGATGGCCACCTACCAATCGGCACGCTGCCCGGTGTGGGTAGCTCCGGCGATGGACCTCGATATGTTTCAACATCCCGCTACTCAGGCCAACCTTTCACAATTGCGCCAGTATGGGCACCACATTGTGGAACCCGAAAGTGGGGAACTCGCCAGCGGCTTGGAAGGCAAAGGTCGCATGGCGGAGCCCGAACATTTGGTAGCCGATTTGCAAGACTATTTTGCGGAAAATCGCCCTTTGGCCGGTAAAAAAGTGTTGATAACGGCCGGGCCAACCCACGAGGCCATTGATCCCGTTCGCTTTATTGGCAACCGGTCGAGCGGCAAAATGGGCGTTGCGCTGGCCGATGAAGCGGCCCGCCGAGGCGCGGAAGTCACGCTGATTTTGGGGCCGAGCAAAGAACAACCTCAGGAAAACATGCAAGTGCTACGGATACAAAGTGCAGCGGAAATGCACACAGCATGTTTAGAAGCCTTTCCAAAAACCGATATTGGTATATTGTCGGCTGCGGTGGCCGATTTTCGGCCAGCCCAAGTAGCCCGTCAAAAAATAAAGAAAGCAGCTGGCGAAGTGCCCGAAATACTTTTGGAACGCACGGTAGACATTGCCAAAGCCTTAGGGGAGACCAAGCAGCCGCACCAATTGCTGGTAGGCTTCGCCCTGGAAACCCACGATGAGGAAAGCAACGCCCGTAAAAAAATCATTTCAAAAAACCTCGATTTGATCGTGCTCAACAGCCTTAACGATGCTGGTGCAGGCTTTGGACACGAAACCAACCGCATCACCTTGATCGATCGGCAAAATAATTCGAAACGATTCGAGTTAAAGACCAAGCACGAGGTGGCGGCCGACATTCTCGATGCCCTTCAAACCCTGAATCATGCTTAGATCGCTACTGCTTATCGGATGTTTTTTCTTCGCCCTTGCTGCCTCGGCACAGGAACTCAATTGCCAGGTAACGGTGAACTCAAGCCAAATTGAGGGAAGTGAAAAAACGGTTTTCAATGCCATGGAAACTTCCATTCGCGAGTTCATCAACAACCGCAAGTGGACCTCAGACATCTACCAAATCGACGAGCGCATTGAGTGCTCTTTCCTCATCAACCTCACCGAACGCTTATCGGCCGATCAATACAAGGCCACGTTGCAAATTCAGGCCCGCCGGCCGGTTTACGGCACGGCTTATTATACCACCACTTTCAATCACATCGACAACGATTTTACGTTTCGCTACCTGCAATTCGATGTATTGGACTTTAGCGAAAGCCAATACCTTTCTAACCTCACTTCGGTTTTGGGTTTTTATGTCTACATGATTTTAGGGACCGACTACGATACCTTTTCTAAAAAGGGTGGTGAGCCCTTCTTTCAAAAAGCCATTGATGTGGTGAACAATGCACAAACCGCCAACGATGCCGGTTGGAAAGCGTTTGAATCTACCGACAATCGCTACTGGTTGGTAACCAATTTGGTAGATCCTCGTTTTGAGTCGCTGCGCATTTGCAGTTATGATTATCACCGACAAGGTTTTGACTTACTGGCCAACAAGTTGGAAGAGGGAAGGGAAAACATTACGGTAGCTTTGGAGAGTTTGCGCAAACTGCACCGGGCGGTACCCAATTCCCTCAACATGAAGCTGTGGTTTCAAGCCAAAGGAGATGAGATTGTCGACCTGTATTCTGATGCCAATCCTGAGGAGAAAACCCGCATCATCAATTTGCTAGATCAAATCGATCCGGCCCGAACCAGCAAGTATTCCAAGATCCGCTGATAGCCTGCGCGCGACCCCCAACCGGGTTTCTTGACTCTGCCGAAAGGCTGACACGTGCGCTCGGCGACCGGCATTGCGATGCTCGACGACCGGAAGGAGCAGTTCCTTCGACACGATTCCCAACCGGGCTTCTCGACTTCGCTCGAAGTCCGGAAGGGGCCACAATCACCATGTCTGGTCCCCGAGCGGACTGCGTCAGCCCACTGGCTGAGTCGCGGGGCCTGGGATTTCAAACCACCATACTCTTTTGTTCTCCAAAAGATCAATACAAGGATGACCCTTCGATCTCGGTAAGGGATTGAAATTGCATAGGCGCTTCCATGTGCGAGAATTTTGGATCATTAATTTTTAAGCGTACAGAGCGATTCATTTCCTGCCTCTGAGTTTCAACATCGAACTTGTTAATGCAATTGAGATGTTATAACTTTGTAATAACATCTTAAGATCTAATGAAATCAAGAATTACAAAAATCGGAAACTCAAAAGGGATCATCATTCCTAGTATTCTGCTCAAGGAGTTTGGGGTAGAAGGAGAGGTAAACCTTGAGGTCAAAGACAGTCAACTGATCATTACCAAGGTTGATCATCCTCGTCAAAAATGGGCAGAGGCTATCCAAAAAGCGGAACCCTCGGATGAATTGATCGATGATTCAACGAATGATTTCGATGAGGAGGAATGGACTTGGTGAATCAATTTGAAGTTTTTCTCATTGGTCTTAACCCAACTAAAAGGTCTGAGATTAAAAAAACAAGACCTTGTGTTGTCATTTCTCCTAATGAATTGAATCATCATTTGAAAACGGTCATCATTGTTCCAATGACGACGACTCGAAAAAACTATCCTTTCAGAGTGAAATGTGCTTTTAAGGGAAAGCATGCCGATATTGCATTGGATCAGTTGAGGGCGGTGGATAAGAGTCGATTGATAAAGAAAATCGGCAAAATAAAACCCACAGAAGCCGAAACGTGTCTGCAAATGCTGCAAGAAATGTTTGCATAGTTCTCTTTCCAGGTTTCATCTCCATAAGTTTTCCACACCCGCTCCACAAAGCCGCAGAACTGACTACTTTTAGCCTGCTAAACTGCTGCGATGCTCAAACACCTATTGGTTCGTCATTTTGCTCTGATCGATCACCTGGAAGTTGATTTTTCGGATGGGCTTACCATCATCACCGGGGAAACCGGTGCAGGAAAGTCGATCTTATTGGGGGCCTTGGGCCATATCCTTGGCCAGCGGGCCGATAGCAAAAGCGTGCAGGAGGGAGCTAAAAAATGCATTATAGAAGGTGCCTTTGCCATTGAACGCTACGCCTTGGAAGGTTTCTTTCGCGAACACGACCTCGATTATGAAGCCGTAACCACGCTTCGGCGAGAGATCACTCCCGCTGGAAAATCGCGGGCCTTCATCAACGATACGCCGGTGTCGCTGGCGCAAATGAAAGCCTTGGGCAGTCAATTGGTAGACGTACACAGCCAACATCAGAGCCTGCGCCTCAACCGGGCCGAGTTTCAATTGTCGGTGCTGGACGCTGTGGGAGGCCACCACGGTGTGTTGGCCAACTACAAAGACACTTACCGCCTGTGGCGCAAAGCCAGCCAGGAATTGGAAGCGTTGGAGGAGGCGCGTAAAACGGCCAAACGCGACCAAGACTATTTGCAATTTCAGCTGGATGAATTGAGCCAGGCGAATTTAGAAGCTAACGACCAGGACGATTTAGAGGCTGAGCTGATGCAGTTGGAAAACACTGAAGCCATTAAAGGCAACGTGTTTGGCGCGTTGCAAGGTTTGCAACATGCCGATGCCAATGCCTTGGACATGCTGAACCAATGCCGCCAACTGTTGGAGCAGGTCACGCGTTTTCACCCTACACTCCCGGAATTGGCCCAGCGTTTGCAAAGTGCCGTCATTGAACTGGAAGACTTGGGGCAGGAGTTGGAACGCCTGGAAGGAGACCTGGCCCACGACCCGGAACGCATTGCCCTGGTGACCGAGCGCCTCGACTTGCTGCAGCGCCTGGAAAAGAAACACCTGGTGAGTACCATGGAAGAGTTGCTGCAGCTGCAACAGGAATTGGAGGGTCAACTCTCCGATATCAGCCATTTAGACGATCGTCTGGAAGCCTTACAGCAGAAGGTGACCCAACACGAGTTGGCGCTTCAGCGTAAGGCCGACCAATTGCACCAAAAGCGTCAACAAACCATTCCTCAATTGGAAGCCGATATCCAACAGCTTCTGGCCTTGCTGGGAATGCCGCATGCCACCCTTCAGGTTCGTCTGGAAGCCTTAGATACCTTCTCGATAAGCGGTTTCGACAAAATTTCGTTTCATTTCAGTGCCAACCCGGGTGAGCCAGCACGACCTTTGACCGAAGTGGCTTCAGGCGGGGAGCTTTCCCGGCTCATGTTGGCCATTAAAGCCATAGTAGCTCGTAAAACGGCATTGCCCACCATTATTTTCGACGAGATCGATACTGGTGTTTCCGGTGGTGTAGCCGCCAAAGTGGGCGATATTCTAAAAGAAATGGGGCAGAGCATGCAGGTGATGAGCATTACGCACTTGCCACAAATTGCCGGAAAGGGTGCCCAACACCTGAAAGTGAAAAAGGTGGTGGAGAGCGGAACTACCCGCTCCGATATCGACGTGTTGACCGAGGAAGAACGGGTAGAAGAGATTGCCCGGATGCTCAGCGGCCAGCAAATGACCGATGCCGCCCTGCGCAACGCCCGAGAGCTTTTGCAAGCCTAAGGTCGTGTGCCTAAATTGCTATATTTGCCCTCCTCAAACCTAAAGAAGCAAACATGGCCAACGATTTGTTGAAAGGAAAAAAAGGAATCATTTTCGGAGCCCTCGATGAGCGTTCCATCGCCTGGAAAGTTGCCGAACGCGCCCACGAAGAAGGGGCACAATTCGTGCTCACCAATGCACCCATCGCTTTGCGGATGGGCAAAATCAAAGAATTGGGCGAAAAGTGTGGAGCGGAGATCATTCCGGCAGATGCTACCAACAACGAAGACCTGACCCAACTCTTCGAAAAGTCGATGGAGATTTTGGGAGGCAAAGTCGATTTTGTTTTGCATTCCATTGGTATGTCGCCCAACGTGCGCAAGAAGAAGCATTACACCGATCCCAATTACGATTTTTATCACAAGACCATGGACATTTCGGCCATGTCGCTCCACCGGGTGTTGAGCACTGCCATGAAAGCCGATGCCATCAACGAATGGGGATCTGTTGTAGCGCTTACGTATATCGCAGCGCAGCGGGTATTCCCCGATTATAACGATATGGCCGATGCCAAGGCCCTGCTCGAAAGCATCACGCGTAGTTTTGGTTATCATTACGGTGTGGCCAAAAAAGTGCGGATCAATACCATTAGCCAATCGCCCACCCCAACCACGGCTGGTTCGGGCGTGAAAGGCTTTGGAGATTTTCTGGCCTATGCCGAGGCTATGTCGCCTTTGGGCAATGCCGATGGCGGTGCGTGTGCCGATTATGTGCTCTCACTTTTCTCTGACTTGACGCGTTACGTCACCATGCAAAACCTTTTTCACGATGGTGGGTTCTCCTTCACCGGAGTATCGCAAAAAACCATGGAAATGGTAGGCCTGGGCCAGGACGAAGGGTAATACCAGTTACCTAAAAAGCATTGATTGAAGAGTGTTTCCGCTTGGGAGACACTCTTTTTTTGTTTCCCTGCTTCAGGTTTCGAAGGATTTAGAGATCGACACATCGGAAAAGATGTTCGGTTTTACCACCAAGTAATTTTGGTTATGGGAAGCTGGGGTGGCTCCTTTGTGCAAGGTGTGGCCACCTGATTCAGTGGCATCGTAAGATCAGGCAACAGAAAGAGAACAGTGTTGAGCCTGCCTCACCGCTAAGTTTTGTACCCCTATTTCAGGATTTACTGTCTAAAATGGTGAACCAGGAGCAGGACGATAAACCTTATCGTAAGCGCTGTCTCCCTACGGTTGTTGGGGGAGACAAGCGTTTACCGGTTGTGTTGTCTCCCAAGTCCCTTTTGGGGAGACAGGATGTCCCATCAATTTTTGTCTCC